>JAHEYS010000249.1 GCA_023251475.1 Prolixibacteraceae bacterium | reverse complement strand
ATTGTCAGAATTAAAAGCTGCCCTGGGACAAAATTATAATGAGCGGATTATTTTTATAAACTTCGGGGATGTCATTTACACCAAAATTCCGTTTGTACTCCTGCTAACAAGAAAGACAATGGTTTTAGGAAGAGAAGGTCTTATCCTGTACGACCGGGATGTAGATTCCCCGCTGTTGCAGGATGCGATTGAAGACCTAAAAATACCCCGGTTTCTGAAAGGGGGATCAAACTCCGTTTTTAAATTGATTGCCTCCCTCCTTTTGGGAATACTGATTATTGCAACCCTGGCCTTTATCGTTTACCGCCAGGTTTCGCGGCGTAAACTTAAACGGGCAGAGCGGAGCCGCCGGATGCGGGAGCTCGAACTGACCGTGATCAGGACGCAAATGAACCCCCATTTTATGTATAACTGCCTTAATTCGATACAAAACCTTGTGCAGAAAAATCAAAACGAGGAGGCGCACCTCTACCTTTCCAAATTTGCCTCACTCGTCAGGCAGGTGCTCAACAACAGCAAGAAAGAGGAGATCCCGCTCAGTAAAGAGCTCGATTCGGTGAAGGAATACATCGAACTGGAGCAGCTGCGGTTTGATTTCGGCTTTAAACTGGAGGTTCCCGAAGCAATTGATCTGAACGGCATTTTTGTCCCTCCAATGCTGCTTCAGCCCTTTGTGGAGAACGCCATCCTGCATGGACTTCTCCTGAAAAAAAGTGACCGGTTACTTGTGATCCGCATCGTAAAAGCGCATGCTAAAATCACCCTAATGGTCGAAGATAATGGGGTTGGTCGCGAGGCTGCCGGCAAATCGGACCAGAAAGGGAACGGTCAGGGGATTTTATTGTGCCGGAACCGCCTTTCGCTCTTATCGGAGAAAACCGGGATCCATTACGAATTAAAGATCGAAGATCTGACCGACGAAAATAATCAACCTGCGGGAACCCGCGTTTCGGTGGGGTTTGTGGAAGAGGAATAAAAACTGGCAACTGGCAAATAGTTGCTGGCAGCTGGAGGGGAGAATATGAAGCTGGGAAGGTGAGAAGATGAGACAATGGGACAATTTGAAAATTCGGCAATCAGCAGATAAGCAATTCATTGCTTGCCCAATTGGGTCAGGCGATTTTTAATCGCCTTATTTACCGCGATTACAAATCGCGGGACCCAAAATAGCTCGAAATGAATACCCTGAAAGGGTTTAATATAAATAACCCCGTGTAAGGAGGAACGACGCAACCCGGGATAAGAAATGCGGTACAATAAAAGACGCAACTAAAACGGTTGATGGGAACATTCCAACTGTCTGCGCCGCAAATTGAAACTTAATTTAAGCATCTATAAATGACTATCATACAATGGATAAAATCAAAGCCATCATCATCGATGACGAAAAGAACGGACGTGAGAACTTAGCCAACACCCTGCTGAAATACTTCCCAGGTATTGTGGTGGTTGCCGAGGCCGATTCGGCACTGGCGGGGATCGAAGCAATCCAGAAACATGCTCCGGACCTTGTTTTTCTCGATATTGAGATGCCCGACGGAAACGGGTTTAAGGTGGTTGAATTCTTCGGCGATCCGACATTTGATGTCATTTTTGTGACCGCCTACGACCATTATGCGATCCGGGCAATCCGGTTTTCGGCGCTCGACTATATCCTGAAGCCCATCAATATCCTCGAACTTCGTTCAGCAATCAACCGTTTCGGACAAAGGAAAAAGAGGGATCAGCGCGTGTTGGGACAGTTTCTGCAGAATGCCGAATCGGCGCTGCCCGAAAAGAAGATCGCCCTTGCAACCGGTGACAAAATTGAGTTCTGCAAAATCGGACAGATCATTCGTTGTCAGAGTGACGGGAATTACACGAACTTTTATTTTGTGGACGCCCCTACCCTACTGGTTTCGAAAACGCTCAACGATTTTGAGGAGATCCTCGACGGCTACGGCTTTATCCGCACCCACAAAGCCCACCTCGTGAACCTCATGTTTGTCAGGTCGTTCCATAAAAATGATGGCGGCTACCTCAAAATGACCGACAGCACTTCGGTACCCGTTTCACGCCGCAAAAAGGAGGAGATCCTGGAGCGGCTGAAAGGGCAATTGCCATAGAAAAGGCAGAAGGCAGAAGGCAGAAGGGAATAGGCAGAAGACAGGAGGCAGAAGGCAGAAGGTACGGGGATATCGAAAGACTTCAAAAATTGTACCTTTTTGCTCTGTGAAACGCTGTGCCTGCTCCGTGTAACTCTGTGAAACAATTTATTACACGAAGAGCCCCAGGGAATACACAGAGACCCACGACATTTTTGGACCCGTGCTCGTTTGCAACGAGGGGTAAATGGTAAGTCGTTTGTAACGACTTCTTTTGGAAACTTTTTATTTATATTATTTTGGAAATGTGTTAAAATGCTGAACCACAAAGAAGTTTTTAAGATCAGTCTTTGCAGTTTATCCATCCAAATCTGCAGCTTGTCCGAAACTTATTTTAAATTGGCTGTCGGAAGGTTTCCTTTGACGAAACTTTAAATTCAAATCAGATGAGAAAATTATTTCTGCTCCTCCTCGCATTGACCTGCTTCCGGTTTTCGTATGGCGAAGAGATAAGCCCCGGGACGCAACAATTGGCGTGGAAGTTTATTATGGAGAATTTGTTATCAAGAGAATATCTGCCAACAATTTTTAAATATAGAGATAATATAGTTTTAAACGTTAATGGAGAAATTACGCCAGATGATTCGTTGGTTGTAAAAGAGCTAATTAAAAGTATTCAAGGCAACATTCCTGATCTGAAGATTGAATTGTCTGACAAAAAGGGTAGCCTGATTTTAGAACTGAACGATAAAAAGAAGGATAAAGCGTCGTCGGCAACAGCTTATGATAATCACACCATCTATTTCAATAGTTTATATAAACCAATACCAGATAGTTTAACGAGCTATCAAAGAAAACAATTCATTTATTATCAGTTATTCAAAGGACTTGTTTTTTATAAAAAACCACAACAGGATTTACCAGGAATGAATGGATGTGTTTTTGCCGAAACTGATTTTAAATCAATTACATTCTCACCTTTGGATCTCTTTATCCTCGAAAAGCTTTATGCACCCGACTTTCCCGTTTTGCTGTCCCAAAATTTAAATCCTCTTTTACAACAGACAGCCTGGAATTCAATTCGTGCCAAGTTTTTAGGTGACACCAGAATACCGGTTATCTACAGAACGGATATTGCCATTAAAATCAAAGGAAGGGTCAGTTCCGAAGATTCTGCCTGCATCATTGAACTGGTATCGCAACTTAAAACGTTGATTCCAAACAGAAAAATCTTTCTGACATCTGACAATGCCAACCTGGTTTATAATTTTCTGGAATCAGCTCCGGGTGTTGGCTCTTCATCGAGGCGATTCAGAAATTCAATCCTTTTTAGCGAAATTGATCTCGGTTTTACTCCGAACACGCCAAAAGAAGCGAGGAAAAGAACCATCTATTACTATCTGATGCGATCGTTGGTTAACTTTTCCCCCTCCAAAACCGAAACAACAGGAGTTGATGGATGCGTTTTTGATGAAAAGAAGCCCGAAAGTATTACCTATCACCCTTTTGATGTATTTATGCTGAATAAACTTTACGCTGATGATTTCCAGAAGCAATATAAGGATCAATACCTCCTTCATTCCTCCTATCGGGATTACCTGGTTCACAGGTATCACAATGAATTGAACGCAGGCTCTTTTCTGCTAGCACTGTTGATTGTTGCTGTTTCCCTCACGAGTCTGATCCTGAAAGGAGTATTTAAATCTCACAACTGGAACCGGAAGGAGTACAATAAACAGGGCCTGTACCTGTTCGCTATTTATGGCATTTATTTGTTGATCATCAGTATGTCGGATTTAAAACCGGATTTACGGTTTTTGAATATTGTCCTATTTTCCCTGCAGGCTCTTCTGGCCATTAACCTGATCTTTTATTTTGAAAGACTAATTCTCAAAAACCGCAACTTAGGTGGTTCCAAATTGATTATCATTATTTTAGTCACCGTTATTGTGCTGACCATTTCCTTTCGGTTTACTTTCAATAAGTATGATCAATCGATGGAGAATTATGCTGCGATGTATAGTTTTTCTTTCTCAAATATCATTCTGATCTCATTAGCCAGGGCTTTTTACATTTTTGTCAATGACCGTTATAAAAGCATTATCAACCAAAAAGATGTAGAGCTCGCGCAGATGGGGGAACTTCAAAAAAAGGCTGAACTCCAATCGCTACAGGCTAAAATTAATCCCCATTTTCTCTATAATGCGCTCAATTCGATTGCAAGCCTGGCTACAACTGATGCGCAAAAAACAGAGCAGATGGCGCTGGCCCTCTCTGATTTCTTCAAGTATGCGATCAACCGCGAGCAGAAGCAGTTGAATTCCATTTCGGAAGAGTTAAACGCCACCAGGACGTACCTCGAAATCGAAAAAGTGCGGTTTGGCGACCGGCTCAGTTTTGAGATCGACTGCAACCCCGGCTTATTCAGCTTGCAGATTCCCCAACTTTTGATACAACCATTGGTCGAGAATGCGATCAAACATGGGTTGTCGAAGATCACCGGAAACGGATTGATCCGGATTGTAATCACGAAGGATGATCTCCAGCTCAACATCCGGGTTTATGATAATGGGCCGGCATTCCCGAACGGCCCCCTTTCCGGTTTTGGCATTCAGAACACGCAGGAACGTATTGCTTTGCTGTACGGGTCCAAAGCCACCATTAACTGGAATAACACACCGCATAAATTCATTGAGCTAATCTTACCATTTAAAGAATAAAATTGAAATAAAATTAGACCTGGGAAGTTTTCTCATGGGCAGTTCGTTGTTATAATTAGTAATAAACAGGACTTTAGCACATATTTATTATATTTACATAATTATTCTTTAAAACTTTTTTGTAATCAGAACCAATCCTTAAAACACCAGAAAATGAAAAAGCTTTTATTTACGGCCATTGCGCTGATTTTATCCGCATTCGCGTATTCCCAGACCGTTTTGGAACAACCCAAAGTTGGAATGTCCACAGCCTCCTATGTAAGGATCGAAAAAATTGCACTTCGCGACACGGCTACGGTACTGTGGATGCATGTAAATTTTACTCCGGGTAACTGGATCAGTATTCCGAAGCAGACCTTTCTTCAGCCGGTAGGGTCAAAAGAAAAACTTTTTATTGTTGCCGCAGAAGGAATTCCGATGAACGAAAAATATAATATCCCAGCTACGGGCGAGGCAAATTTTCAGCTTATTTTCCCTAAGATTGATCCCTCGGTAACAAAGCTTGACTACGGTGAGGCAAACGAAGGAGGCACCTGGTTTTTTTACGATATACAGCTTAAACCGGAGTTGTTTAAATCGATCATCCCCGAAAAAATAGCCGGAAACTGGTTCCGAAATGACAATGCAGCGTGGGAAATCAGCTTACTTGATTCGGTAGCCGTTTATAAAAGTCAGGTTTGGAAGTACCTGCAATACACGGAAAAGCAGGGAACAGGTAAAATCAAACTGAAAAACGGATCGAAAAACCTTGAGCTCAATATCCGCTTATCCGAAAACGGTACCTGCCTGATTGGCGAAACGGCAGCAAAACTGGTCGGTTGCACTCACGCTCCTAACAACGCTGTCCTGCCAGCCGATAAAGAACCGTTTAAATTGCCGGTTTTTAAAATGGACAGCGCCACTTATACCGGTTACATCAAAGGATTCAACACACGGTTTCCCAAAAAAACCGGTATGGTCTATGTAAACAATGTATTAACCGGCAACCAAAATTCAATCCTCTTAACCATAAAGGATGATGGCACGTTTAAGGTAAAAGTTCCTCTTACCAATCCCCAGACTGTTTATGTCAACCTACCTAACTTTTACGAAACGATATTCGTTGAACCCGGAAAATCGCTCTTCCAACTCATTGATAACGGTAGCAAAACAAATCCTGTGTTGTATATGGGAGCGGGGGCGAGAATTAACTCCGATTTGCATCAGATCAAAGATATTTATGGTTTCAATTCGAATTATAATGATATGATGGGGAAAGTTCTCGATTTATCGCCGGAGCAGTACAAAACATATATTCAGAATTTTCAAAAGCAGGATTTAATCAAAGTTGATGAAGTGGCTTCGAAGAATTCGCTAAGCACCAAAGCAATACAGTTAAAAAAAATGGATTTGGATTACCGTTATGCCTCAGCCCTTATTGAATACGGATGGAATGTTGAGTCGGCTTACCGTAAAAAGAACAATATCCCGCAAACGCAACGCGAACTTCCCGTTAAGCTGGCAAAACCAGATAGCAGTTATTATAACTTTCTGAACAATAAATTAGTAAACAATTCATTGGCAGTTCTTTCGGCAGATTATTCCACCTTTATAAACAGGATAAAGTATCTCCAATTTTTTTATTCGCCTGTCATTACGATGGCTAAAAATAAAACAATACCCGAATTAGTGGCACTGATGGAGAAGAGTGGTATGAAAGTAAACGTGGATGAAAAGGAATTGGTCAGGCAGATGACTAAGGCGTTGACACCGGAGGTAAAAAAAATCCAGGATGAATTTCAGGATAAATATGCCATTCAATCCTTTGAATTTCATCAAAAATATGCCGATAAGCTTATGTCTCTCTACAAAGAAAAAAAGGGAACAAAAATTACTCCATTGATGGAGGAAGAGTATTTATTAGCGCAGAATATCGTACTGAATGACCAGGAAAAAACAATGCTATTGGCATCGAACAATTATTACAACAATCCATTGATTCAGTCATACATTTTAATGATGGAAAAATGCAGCAAACAGAGTCAGCAGTTTTACGCAGATCATAAGGGATTTATCAATGAATTGTATCAGGAAAACAGCACAAAGGTTCGTAATGAAAAGCTCCTGAAAGTATTGGGGATTGAGCCGGGATTTGCGACCAATATCATGGCATCCCAGGATTTTTGCCGTTCTTTTGTCTCCGAGATGACCCCCGTATCTGACGAAAAAATAAAGGCATTTGAACAAAAAATTACCACCCCATTTATTGCTGCCTACGCCCGGATAAAAAACGATGAAACCAAAGCCAAAATTGCGGCAAATAAAAATCTGAAGGGTTCAAAAGCGAACGACGTTCCGAAAACCGAAGCGGACAAAATCTTCGATGCAATAATCGCAAAATATAAAGGGAAAGTAGTTTATGTCGATTTCTGGGCTACCTGGTGCTCCCCATGCCGGGCAGGGATTGAACAGATCAAACCGCTCAAGGACGAAATGGCCAACGAAAATATTGTGTTTGTTTATATCTCAGCTCCTTCGTCTCCCAAGGCCACTTACGACAATATGATTCCAACGATCAAAGGTGAACATTACCGCGTCTCGGACGACGAATGGAATATTTTGTGCGGGATGTTTAAAATATCGGGTATCCCCCATTATTTGCTGGTTGGCAAAGATGGAAAGGTGATCAATCCGCACCTGGGACATTACGAAAATACACAATTGAAAGCGCTGCTGATGAAGCATATTAAGGAATAAATATCAATGACCTCTTCCACCACAAAATACCGTACCCTGATTGCTGACGATGAACAACCGGCCCGCGACCGGCTTAAAAAACTGTTGGCAGAACACGCCGAAAAGATCGAACTGGTAGGTGAAGCGAAGAACGGGCTGGAGTGCCGAGAGCTGATCGACCGGCTTAAACCCGATCTCCTGTTCCTCGATATCCAGATGCCAGGGCTCAATGGATTCGAGGTGTTACAGCAAACAAGTCATTCGCCGGTTGTAATTTTTTGCACAGCGTATGATGAGTTTGCCCTCAAAGCCTTCGAAACCAACAGCATCGACTACATTGTCAAGCCCATCAAGGCCGAACGGATTCAAAAGTCAATCGAAAAGCTCCGCACACTGAAGCAAAATTCCGACAAGCAGGAGATCCTCCGGATCATCGACAGCTACATCAGTCAGGCACCCAAAAAGGAGATCACTACCATCCCCGTAAAGCTGGGCGACAGGATGCTTTTCGTAAAGATTGAAGAGGTGGTCTATTTTTCGGCAGAAGAGAAATATGTAACCATTCACGCCAAGGACGGCAAAACCTGGCTGAGCGATTTGTCGCTCAAAAGTCTGGAGGATAAACTGGGGGATAAATTTCTTCGGATCCACCGCGCCCTGTTGGTGAATGTGAGCCGGATCAGGGAGATCGACAGGCATTTCGGCAGCCGGTTTGTCATTAAAATGGATGACACTGTCCAGACCCGGCTTATTTCGGGCCGAAACTATTGCGAACAGGTAAGGATGCTGATGGAGATATGATATTTACAACTGCCAACGAAAAAGCAGTTGAATTCATATTTTTTTCTAATTAAACAAGTCAGAGTGTGATCCAGTACGAATAAGGGTGATCAACCTTAGAATCTTATTCCTGGAATAAATCAATAACCAATCAGGAGAAACATGACATTCAAATAGTCCTTTGATTCACCAACCAATGGGTGGTCCTAATATTTTAAAGGTAATTTATCACCGGAAATCAAAATACTAATCACCAGATTAAGCCTTTGCTCATTAAATTTACGCTTTCGGGCCAATTTTAGGTCTTTGAGATATTGGTTTGTAAATTCAAGTGAATACACAACTATTTTACTTTAGCAAGGTAATCATCTAAATCTAAACACTTTGTAGTTTTTCCTTCGCGTGCTTCCTTAATTGACAATCGGGTAATATCATTCGGAGTATTTTTTGAAATATTATCATTCTCCATGGTCGTTCCACAATTCATTTCCCTTATTAAATCAATAATGAGTTTTCCTTTTTTTGTTTTTTCGTTGATTATAATGGTTGTCATATTGATAAAATTTTGATTAAAAGTACGAAAAATGCAGTCGAATTCAAAAAGGATTAACAACTTTTTTCGAAACTACACCTGAATTCAATACAATATCGGCATAATCTTCGGCTCACTCAGTAACATCCCCGGTTTTTCACGTCTGATTTCATCAATGGCATTTTCAATCTGACCAAGGGTACAGGGCATGGTGGCGACCGAGAAAACGGCTCTTTCGCCCGAGTGGCGGTTATGACTTACAGTTTCAATATTTATTTGCTGGTTCCCGATGGCTGTTGCAATAAAACCTGTTGTACCCGGAATATTCCCCGTATGGAACGTTATGAGATAAGGAAATACAAAATTACGTGATTCGGCCAGGTTGCGTTCCTGCTTTGCCGGTATGTTCTGTATTTTGTCGCCATACCGGGCAATAAAAACAATGTCCGATACGATAGACATCGCAGTTTCGGTTGAACCGGCCCCTTTCCCTACCAAAAAGTGGACCCCTGAATATTTGTTGTTGATCCTCACTGCATTGGTGGCTCCGCTAACTTCAGCAAGGAAGTTGCTGTTTTTTACCAGCATGGGTCGAACGGTAGCGTAGATGTCTCCATTTACCTTTTTGGCATAACAGATCAGCTTGATTTTTGCGTCGATCTCGCTTGCAAAATCGATATCTTCTTTGGTAATGTTCTCAATACCTGTAATGGAGAGCTCTTCCTTAGTCACCTCAATTCCGAAAGCCAGTTTGATCAGCAGGATCAGTTTATGACCGGCATCACCCCCATTGATATCGAGCAGCGGATCAGCTTCGGCATAGCTGCTCTCCTGTGCCATTTTAAGCGCCTCGCTGAATTCCAGCTTACCATCCTGCATTTGTGTCAGGATATAATTGCTTGTTCCGTTCATGATCCCCGAAACTGAAAGTACTTTATCTCCTGTGAAGCTCTCCTGAATGGTTTTAATGATAGGAATTGCACCACAGACTGCAGCTTCATACCCGATTTTTACATTTTTTGATTCCGCTGTTTCAAAGATTGCTTTCCCCCTTTCGGCCAAAAGCGCCTTGTTGGCAGTGACCAGATGTTTCCCCGAATTGAGAATATCAATACACAGCTGATATACAAAGTCGCTCTTTCCGCCAATCGTTTCAACGA
>JAHEYS010000248.1 GCA_023251475.1 Prolixibacteraceae bacterium | reverse complement strand
AATTCCTGATTCGGTCTCTGCACTTAAACCGCCTGTTATCAGGGAGGAACCAGCTATTGTTCGACAGGCAGCGGTTCATCCCTAAATAGCCGATCCTACCGTTCAGTCAAATGCCAGGTACCGCCTGATTGGCGGATGTTTCAAGTTGCGTGAGAATGCTGAGAATTTTCTTGAAAAACTTCAATCCGGAGGATTTAAATCGGAGCTTAAGAATTTGCCAAACGGAACTTTTTTGGTCATCGTTCAATCTTACTCCAATAAAAACGAAGCGGTCACTGCACTGAAATCGTTACGCGAAACTGATCCCAAAGCAGGTTACTGGATCTCTGCAAATTGACAGTTTCCCTGCATCAAAAATAGATAAGATAAAGAAGAAGGCGCTTCCTTAAAGGGGGGCGCCTTCTTCTTTACGGGATGAATTAAAAATGGAATTTTTTCCTTCTTTCTTCCGATATAAACATTATTGATTGCTATCTGTTTACAACAGGTGTGAAACCTTTAAAAATCGGAATATGATGAAGCTTGTTTACAGGATTGTAGTCGTGATACTTTTAACCCCCCTCTTTCACCAACTCAATGCACAGGATCATTCTTCATTGCTGACATTAAAAGATTTACTCCAACAGGCGGAGACCAATTACCCCCTGCTCAAATCAAAATCCTATGAAATACAGGCGGCCCAAAAAGGGGTAAATGCAAGCCAGAGAACATTGGTCCCTACCCTGGATGCCTCCTATCAGGCCAATTTTGCCACCTACAACAACATCATCGGGATGGCTTCCCCGTCGTTTTTAATTCCAATCAGCGGACCCCCTTCAACCGGAAATAATTATTCAGGTGTGTTTGGAAGCAGTGCAAGTCTGGTACTTAACTGGCAACCAATCACCTTTGGTCAGCGTAGCGCCCAGATTGACTTTTCAAAAGCGGGACTGCAACAAACAACAGCCGATGCACAAAACGAGATATTTCAGCATAAGGTAAAAGTAATCAATGCTTATCTCGATGCACTTGCAGCAAAGGAGCTTGTAAAGGTTTACGAAAAGAATTATTGGCGGACCGAAATAAATTTAAAGGCAATAAAAGCCCTGGTTACGAGCGGAATAAAGCCGGGCCTTGATACGGCCATGTTCAAGGCGGAGCTATCAAGGGCAAAGATTGATTTGTTGAATTTCAGAAAATATAAACAGCAAACCCTGATCACCCTTTCACAATATCTGGCATCGGATATTAACGTTACTGCAGACGACAGCAGTTATTTCAGTAAGCTACCCCAGGTTTCCATTGGGGTTGATTCTGCAAGACATCCATTGTTAACCCTTTTCGATTCCAATCTGGAACTGACCAGGGCAAAGCGAAAAATGGTGAGCCGGACAATGCTTCCCACGCTTGGCTTATGGGGAACAACATATGCCCGGGGATCTGGTATTCATTATGATGGTTCTGTCAATTCTCCCGATGGGTTATCCTTTCAGCGTTATAATTACGGGGTGGGAGTTCAGCTGAGTATGCCATTGTTACAATACGCAAGGATCAATCCGCAGGTGCAACAGCAGGAATTGTTAATCAGATCAAATGAAGAGAAGCTTCAGGAGGTATCACTGCAACTGGCCAAACAACTTCAGATGGCCGATACCACCTTAAATAACTCGCTGGCCGCAGCCAGGGAAAATCCTGTCCTGATGCAATCTTCAGACTTTTCATACAGGGCAATGCTTTCACGGTATCAGTCGGGGCTGGCCAACTATGCCGATCTGATCCAGGCGCAGTATATTTTGATTAAGGCAGAGACAGATAACAAAACTGCTTACATCAATGCCTGGAAAGCCCTGCTTTTTAAGGCAGCAGTTAAAGGAGACTTAAATTTATTTCTAAATCAGGTAAAGTAATATGAATATCATCAAAGGGGCGCTTCAAAAGCCTGTTGCCGTAACTGTATCTGTGATTGCCATCCTGTTTTTTTCGGCAATGGCCATTAAAAATATGAAGATAGATATTTTCCCCAAAATGGGTTTGCCAACCATTTATATCGCCCAGCCTTACGGCGGATTATCGCCCGAGCAGATGGAAGGATTTATCACCTCTTATTATGAATACCATTTATTATATGTCACGGGGGTAAAATTTGTCGAATCAAAATCTATCCAGGGGGCCGCGCTGATTAAAATTGTTTTTCATGAGGGGACAGATCTTAGCCAGGCAATGGGTGAAGTCGTTGGATATGTTAACCGTTCCAGGGCGTTTATGCCACCCGGTACAGTTCCCCCTTTTATCACCCGTTTTGATGCAGGAAGTGTTGCTGTCGGACAGCTGGTCTTTACATCAGAGACTAAAACCCTTGGAGAAATTCAGGACCTGGCCCTGTTTAAGGTAAGACCTATGTTTTCTACTTTACCCGGCGTTTCTGCCCCGCCACCCTTTGGGGGAAATCAAAAAACTGTAATTATTAAGGTTAACCCAGATAAAGTAAGGGATTACAATTTATCGGCTGATGAGATCGTTCAGGCATTGGCAAAATCGAATGTTATTTCGCCGGCGGGAAATATCCGGGTAGGGGATGAACTGATGATTACGACTCAAAATGCCGTAGTTGAGAATATTAAGGAACTGGAAAACATCCCCCTTCAGCCGGGCGCCGGTCCATCGGTCTATGTAAGGGATGTGGCAGAGGTAATGTTGGGGGCCGATGTAACCACTGGTTATGCCTTAATTAACGGGAAACGTTCAGTTTATATTCCTGTGACCAAACGTGCCAGCGCTTCAACCTGGGAGGTTGTGAAGCGGGTCAAGGCTGCATTGCCTGAAATGCAAGCCGCAGTTCCGGATGATATTAAAGTGTCGTATGAATTTGACCAGTCGGGCTACGTCATTAACGCACTGAAAAGTCTGATCTTCGAAGGGCTGCTGGGCGCTTTGCTCACCGGTCTGATGGTCCTGCTGTTTTTGCGTGACCGCCGGAGTGCACTCATCGTCATTTTAACGATCCCGTTATCGGTATTATCAGCGGTCATTTGTCTGAATGCTTTTGGACAAACGATTAATATTATGACATTGGGTGGATTAGCCCTGGCAATTGGCATTTTGGTGGATGAAGCCACTGTTACGATAGAAAATATACATCATCACCTGGAAATGGGGAAAGCAAAACCACGCGCTATTTTGGATGCGTCTCTGGAGATGGCATTCCCCAAGTTATTAATATTATTATCGCTGGTTGCGGTATTTGTCCCCGCATTTTTTATGTCAGGCATTCCGGCTTCCATGTTCTTCCCCATGTCACTTGCGGTGGCCGTCGCAATGATCGCCTCTTTCCTGCTGTCACAAACCTTCGTCCCGGTGGCCGCCAACTGGATGCTAAAAGATAAGGGGGGAGTCACAGCCAATAAAAAATTCGACTCGTTTAAACTGAGCTATAAAAACTGGATCCAAACCACTACAAATCAATCCCGGATATTTACAACCCTCTTCTTTTTAAGCTCTGTCGCTTTGCTCATCCTGTTATTTTCTGTTACCGGAACTGAAATTTTTCCTAAAGTGGATACAGGTCAGACACAGCTACGTTTACGCCTTCCTGCAGGTACCCGTGTTGAGCGAACCGAAGATGCTACCCGTACGATTCTTGGTTTAGCCGATACTATTTCGGGCGGAGCGGTGGAGATCACCTCCGCTTTCGTGGGAACGCAGCCATCAAGTTATCCTGTCAATTTAATTCATCTGTGGACCAGCGGCCCTAATGAGGCGGTGATCAAAATCAATCTGAAAAAAGGGGTGGATATCCCCCTTGAAGTTTTTAAGGAACAGATGAGAAGCAGATTGGCGGTCCGCCTGCCGGAAGCTAAGATCTCTTTTGAACCGGGCGATCTCACCGAACAGGTGCTTAATATGGGTTCCAATAATCCCATCGAAATTGCCGTCCTGGGGAAGAATCTGAACCAGGCGGGGCAAATCGCCGGGAAACTGAATAAAAAATTACTTGCCATTGACTTCCTGCGTGATGTTCAGATCGCCACGCCGCTGGACTATCCCACCATCAAAATGGAAATAGACCGGGTAAAGGCCGGACAGCTGGGATTAACGGTAGATCAGATCGCCAGATCAAGCGTGGCGGCCACCTCGTCAAGCAGGTTTACCCAGCCGAACTACTGGCTCGATAAAACTACAGGAACTGCCTATCAGGTGCAGGTGGAATACCCGCAGTATAAAATGAATTCACCCGAACAAATGGAATTGATTCCCGTGATGGGAACCACCGGAAATACGGTTTATTTAAGAGATGTGGCCAGCTGGAAGAAAACAACTTCTGTTGGCGAATACGACAGGATCAATCAGCAGCGCTTTATCACCATTACGGCGAATATCCATGAAAAAGACCTGGGTAAAGCCATTAAAAAGGTGAATGAAACCATCGGCACGTTGGGTGAATTACCTAAAGGGACAAAAATCAGCATCCGGGGGCAGGCAGAATTGTTGAGCCAGACGATGGATGAATTGCAACAAGGTTTATTGATCGCAATCGTTGTTATTTTTATGCTCCTGGCCATAAGTTTTCAGTCATTCAGATTATCCCTGATCACCCTCTCCATTATTCCAGCCGTGGCGGCCGGCTCCCTGCTGTTTCTTTATCTTACGGGACAAACACTGAACATCCAATCATATATGGGTATCATAATGGCGGTTGGAGTAGCCATATCGAATGCCATCCTATACATAACCAATGCGCAGAAGTACAAAAAGCAAAATAATCCGCAGGCTTTTCTCCTGGGTGCAGGCAACCGCGTACGCCCGATTTTAATGACCACCCTTGCCATGACCGCCGGTATGATTCCAATGGCGCTGGGATTGGGAGAGGTTGGCGAACAAACTGCTCCATTAGGAATTGCTGTGATCGGGGGACTTCTGTTCTCGGCTTTGAGCACCCTGATTTTTCTTCCGCTGATGTATTACAGAACCGTCAATCATCAGACTTATCAAAATCCTTCACTCGATCCGGAAGATGAAAACAGCCGGTTTTATGAAGCTATCATTTAAAATAATTTATTAAAAATATCATTCACAAATGAGAAGATCGGTTATCATTATTTCTTTAGCAGTTGCAGTGGCGACATTGATTTCAAGCTGTGCCAGTGGGGATAAAAAAAAGGAGGTCAAAGATTCCAGCACTGATTCGGTTGCTGTATTTGTATTAAAAAAAGCCCCTGTAAATAAGCGGTTAACCTTTCCGGCAGAATTAACCCCGATCGAAAAGGCCGAATTATATGCCAGGGTCAGCGGGTTTGTCAGGGAGTTCAGGGTAGATATCGGCGACCACGTTAAAAAAGGGGAGGTGCTGGTTAAACTTGACGCTCCTGAGATTGAATCCAATTATGCATTTGCGAATTCAGAGCTACAAACAATGCGGTCAAAATATCTGACAAGTAAGGATAATTACAGCCGTATGCTCAGCGCCTCCAAAGTGGACGGGACAATTGCGGGGGCAGAGCTTGAGAAATCCAAAAATCAGATGCTCGCTGACAGCTCATCGGTTGAAGCTTCAAAATCAAAACTTAGTGCCAGCCAACAATTCAGGGATTATCTGACCATTTGCGCACCTTTTAATGGCATTGTGACCCAGCGGAACGGAGATGCAGGGACCCTGACAGGGTCCGGCAACGCAAAACCTTTGTTAGTTATTGAAAACGTGAAAGTTTTACGCCTTCGTATTCCTGTACCGGAAACCTACACTGCCGCAATTCCTGACACATCCGTCATCGAATTTTCGGTTGATGCCATGCCCGGTAAAACTTACAGCGCCGCTTTAACCAGAAAATCGGGGTCAATCAATCTTTCCAACCGCACCGAAACATGGGAGTTTGCCTATCAGAACAGCGAAAATGGTCTTAAACCAGGGATGTTTGCCAATGCCACATTAAACCTGGGTCGTGAAGAGTTCTCTTTTCAGGTACCACCATCCGCCATTGCCACCAATCTTGAAAAGAGGTTTGTAATCCGTTTAAAAGAGGGGAAGACCGAATGGATTGATGTGAAAAACGGATTTAGTCAGAATGACAAGATTGAAATATTTGGTTCGCTGAACGAGGGTGATCTGCTGTTGGTTGGGGCAACAGATGAAATCAAACCCGGAACAAAATTGATCGCAAAGCTGAAGAAAAATTAGTTTTTTAACGTTATTTGCCACTCTAAGAGGTTGTTTAAACAGGCAAAGGGATAAATCGCAAGGGTCGCAATGTCCGCCAGCTAGCGGATCGCAAAGGTCGCAAAGATCATAAAACAGCAATTTAGCTTTGCGTTCGTTGCGCCTTCGTTGCGCACTTTGCGGTTAAAACAGACTTTTTAGACACCCCCCGACATCTTAAGATGCATGCATTTTAACCGGACAATAGTGATTATTCTTATTACTCATTCCATTTACTTAAATGGTTTTCTCCCGATTACATTCTGGCATCAAGGATAATGTTAATTAGATGAATAAATTCCATTATTTATTATTAAATTTGTTTGAAAGATCATGTACTTATTTTGAAATTAGGTTGAATAATTTTGAAATAACCTTGAAATAATTTGATGCTGAAGTGAATTAATTTGAAGAAACAAAGCTTTTAATTTGTGAATGGAAATATTTGTTTTACGATTGAGTTATTTTATTTTGAGAAATAAAGAATTAATTTGAATTAAGATGCTAAAATTCAACTTTAAAAGGGTTTTTAAAGTGCGCGGAATTGATAAACCGTTTAGTTTTCTTGTTTCAAACGGGTATTCCAATAATTCTGCCACGCGCATTGTGAATAACAGGATACGGCAGGTCAATATTGCGGATATGGAGAAGTTGTGTGTGCTGTTAAACTGTACGCCAAATGATTTTTTTGACTGGGTTCCCGTCAATAGCGGCGCCGAAAACGGGCATCATCCTTTAAACGTCCTCAGGAGGGGTGAGATTCCCGTTCAGCTGGGACAGTTAATAAACGAAATACCGATCGGTAAGCTTGCAGGAATTGAAAGTATGATCAGGGAAGAACTGGAGAAACAGTGATTTAAGTAGGTTGTTCGGCCCCTTTGAGGACTGCCCTGAACACACGCATAAAATTTCCTCCCCAGATTTTCCGGATCTGCTCCTCATCGTAACCCCGTTTGACCAGTTCGAGGGTGATATTTCCCATTTCAGACACATCGAAACACCCCGAGACAGCCCCGCCTCCATCAAAATCGGTGCCGATGCCCACGTGATCAATCCCTGCAATTTTCACAATATGGTCGATATGATCGGCAACATCTTTAACTGTAGCCAGTTTCTGTGGAAATTTCTTATAAACCTCGTGTATTTCGGCCCAGCCTGCCTTCTCCTGTTCCGGAGTCAGGTTTTCAAAATTATTGTATTTCGCCCTTACAACAGCCTTTGCGGAATCGCGGGCCGGATTTGGATCGGGTGTTTTCACATAATCGCTCAGGATGCATATCTGAATGACACCTCCGTTTTTGGCCAGCGCCCGAAGCCCCTCATCGGTGAGATTTCGCGGATTATCGCAGATAGCCCTTGAACACGAATGACTTGCAATAACAGGAACTTTGCTTATTTTAAGTACGTCATACAACGATGAATCAGAAATATGGGATACATCAATGATCATCCCCACCCGGTTCATCTCCTTAACCACTTTGATACCCAGCGGGGAAAGACCGTTATATTCCGCTCCCTTTTTGTCGGTTGAAGAATCGCAAATATCATTATTCAGGGTATGACAAAGGGTAATATAGCGCACCCCCAGTTGCCGGAATTTTTCAATCATCGTAAGATCGTGCCCGATGGCATAACCGTTCTCAATGCCGATATAGATCGCCCTTTTCCCGGTTTTTTCGATCGTGTAGGCATCATCGGGTGTTCTGGCTATTTTTGCCAGTTCAGGTGAAGCTTCCACACTTTTATAGATCGCTTTTATGATATCGAACGCCTTCTTATTGGCGTTGGCATGACCAGTCTCACTCCTTGCCCCCTGGCTGAGAAAAGCGGCAAAAAACTGGGCATCCAGTCCCCCTTCCTTCATCCTTGGCAGATCAACCTTTGTGTCGGTAAGCTTCGCGTTGTGCCGCTCTGCAAGGTTGTAATCTGATTGCGAAAAGTTCATCGGAGTATCGCAATGGGTGTCGATGGTCAGGACGGCATTGTGAATGCGGGCCGCCTTTTGAGCCAGCGTCTCTTTTTGGTCAGGTGTATATGCGGAAAGAAGCACAATCAGAAGTATCAGGGTAAATGGAATTTTCATCGTCATCTATAGTTATATGTTATTTTCAAATGAAAATAGTGTGATAAGGGGCGCCCGCAAAGAATCCGGAGAAGGCAAAAATTTATCAAATTAAAGTTTCCGGAACATTGTCGCTCCGTTCATTCATTCTTTCATTCTTTCATTTCTCCCTCTCTCTCCCTCAGCTATTTATAGCTTGCCAGCCGGCTTAAATATTTCCCGATAATGTCGAATTCGAGGTTTACAACACTCCCTACCCTGAAGGTATGGAAATTGGTATTCGCATAGGTATAGGGGATAATTGCCACCTGGAAGGAATCATCCTTTGAGTTGACAACGGTAAGGCTCACCCCGTTTACCGTAGCTGAACCCTTCTCAACGGTCATATAACCCTGCCGGGCCTTTTCGATATCGAAGTCATAGCTGAAGGTGAAATACCAGCTCCCTTCCGATTCTTCAACAGCGGAACAGGTGGCGGTCTGGTCCACATGTCCCTGAACGATATGACCGTCAAGACGACCGTTGATCATCATACTCCGTTCGAGGTTGACCTTATCCCCGACATGGAGCAATCCGAGGTTCGTTTTAAGTAAAGTCTCCATAATAGCTGTTACGGTATAGGTTGATTCATCCCTCCTTACCACAGTAAGGCATACTCCGTTGTGGGAGAGGCTCTGATCAACTTTTAATTCGCCGACAAAATCACATTTTAAAGTGAGATGAACATTTTCGAGTTCTTTCTCTATAGCCACTACCGTGCCCATTCCTTCAACAATTCCAGAGAACATGATGCAATAGTTTAAATTTGGTAGCGAAGTTAACTTTTTTATGATCTCTAAAAAGAGTAAACGGTTTTTATTACCTTGCGCCAAAAATTTAGTAATTATGGCAACTTCGCGTACAATTTATCTCGGAGAACTCAGAACTGAAAATGAACATATTCACTCGGGTCAGAAACTGATTACCGATGCACCGTTAGATAATCAGGGTAAAGGAGAGGCATTCTCGCCCACCGATTTAGTAGCCACTGCCTTAAGTGACTGCATGATGACTATTATGGGAATAAAGGCAAGGGGCAAAGGGCTTGATCTGACCGGGACCGTCATGGAAACGACAAAGATCATGTCTGCCGAACCCAGACGTATTGCAGAGATCGTTGTTGAGTTTACTTTCCCGAAAAATGATTTTTCAGAGAAGGATAAGACGATCCTGGAGGCGGTGACAAAGACCTGCCCGGTTGCCTTAAGCCTTCATCCCGACGTGAAACAGACGGTTAAATTTAACTGGTGAGGCTGATGGAAAAGCCGGATAAGAAAATTATCGCCTTTCTCACAAAGCACCATGTGATGACCCTTTCAACCTGTGCCGGCAACCAACCCTGGTGTGCCAACTGCTTTTATGCTTTTGATGCTGAAAAGATGACCCTGGTGTTCACCTCGGATATTGAAACCAGACACGGCAGGGAGGCGGTGAACAATAGCAATGTGGCCGGTTCAGTTGTCCTGGAGACCAGTGTGGTCGGAAAAATTCAGGGGATTCAGTTCTCAGGGGAGTTGTTTTTATCTGACGGAACAGCGGCAGAGGAGATCAATTCGCTATATATGAAACGATTCCCGTTTGCCTTGCTGATGAATACGACCTTGTGGAAGCTAAGGATTGATTATGCAAAAATGACCGATAATCGGCTGGGGTTCGGGAAAAAACTGATCTGGGAAAGGGGTGACTGAGGGAATTAAGAATGAAAAAATGAAGGAATTAAAAATGAAAGAATGAAT
>JAHEYS010000532.1 GCA_023251475.1 Prolixibacteraceae bacterium | reverse complement strand
TGAAAATTTTATTGCCCTTCCAAAGTGTGACCGCATTAGGAGAAGTTATTTTGATTTTACCCGGGGTAATCAGCGTATTATTTAAAAAAGAGAATTTTGCAGACGACTGGAAAGACAACGTCATATCCTTGTCAGTGATGAACACATTGTCACGAATAATTGAGTTGCGTGCGATGTGGTTGTGAACGGGTCTTGCAACACCAATCGAAACGTTTTTCTCCACGATACAGTCGTGTGAGCCTTCGTCAAGATAGTAGGAACTGACTCCATATCCTGTTCCCGATTCCGAAATATCGCGGGCAACGTTACCACGCAAAATGCAATTACCCACTACGGAGGTATAGATTGCAGCGCCGTCATGAATCTCGCACATCACCCGGTAGATCAGATTCTCTTCCACCAATGTCTCATTTTTAGTAATAATCATGCCTGAATATGGCACTTCGTGGATCTCATTGCGAAAGATATGATTCCGATTACCGTTTGATGACAGGCCAATTGCGCCTGGGTAATATTTCCCCACATCGTGAATGTGGTTGCGTGCAAAAAACAGGTCGTCACCTTCAATTTTAGCGCCACCCCCTCCAATATTATGAATCAGACAATCGGTAATACGGCATTTGGTCGTTTGGGTTGCGGCAATCCCAACACCACCTGCATTAACGATTTCAACCCGCTCTATGGTGCATTGGTTGGTGTTTTCAAGACTTACTGCCCCGTCGAAGGAGGTAGCCCCCATTCCCGCCGACTTAAGCGGTATATTAGTCGCCTGAAGTGTCAGTCCACGAATTGTTATATTTTCGGCCTTCTTTTCAGGGGACCCGGCGAGGCGGATAATCCGTTCCATTTTGGGTGCAATTATTTTGATTTTGGCCAAATCTTCACCCTCCAAAGGCCAGTAAACAAGCTGTCCGGCTGTCCGGTCGAGATACCAGCGACCAGGTTTTGTCATCCCTTCGCGGGTGTTCCAGATAAGGTACTCCTTCTTCCCAAAACCACCTGGCGGATAATTTGTTCTTTTAGTAAAGATTAACTCATGTTTTTGAATATCATTCCGTTCCACACCTACCAGCGATTCGTCCCACATATGATAAACCCTCACCTCCGCATTCCTGATATCGAGCGCTTCAGGAATGTCTTTCGGATCGTAACGCATTGTGATGTATTCCTCCGGTGTTGGCCGGCGTGCCCAGCCCCCTCCGATGGTCGAAAGCCATGGCACATCGAATACGTTTAGATGTAAAAATGTTCCTGACTCCGGCATCCGCGCCCGCTCCGGCATGCGTCCAGCCACCACCAGTGCCCTGAAATCCCAGACACCTTCCTTCACACCAGGTAAATCGGCACACCAGAACTTCTCTCCGTCACGCCGCCAATCCGTTACCTTCGTCCCACCGTAAAGTGTAACTATTCCGCTTGTATCTGCTTCGATAGTCAACCCATTGTCCCTCGAATCAAGTTCGAATGGTCTGGTAAGATAGTACTCCCCCGGCATAACAACAATCCGGTGATTACCGGACCCAGCCATGCGTGCAGCATCACGTGCAGCCTCAAGCGTCGCCACAGGTTGAGATCCGGTGCCCGGGTTGTTATCAGATCCGCCAGGTGCGACCACAAAGGTTTTTCCTTTATCGACCTGTGCACCATAATTAAATGGAACCACCAGTAACAATATGGCCATTACGAACAAGAGCGTTAACCTGAGCTTGTTTAAGGAGGAGTTTTTTGAATTTTTCAATGAATTGTTTTTTGATTTGGCTAATACAAAGATGCAGATTTTTAAGGGTAAAAAAGCCAGTGATTAAAGAAGTATAAGCAATTTACTTTCTGAATATTCAATAGAATGTTTCTCAATTTCCGTGAACACGTTCAAAATGGTTTTGAAAGAGGGAACATGGCTTTTTTGTTTATGACTAACTGGGTTGTTTCTTCTTAAATTGTATTTCAGGTCCCTAAATGTAATAACAAAATCTTCTCTTAATCATTATATTTGTTAAAAAAATATGCCAACAGTTTTAATAACTAAAGGGTACAGGTTTTTGTTTTACATTAATGACCATACTCATTCTCATATACATATTGAAAAGGAGAGGGGTACTGCCAAATTTGATTTGAGAAACTCTGAATTGATTAGATCAAAACGTTTCAATGCAAAAGAAATTGCAGAAATGAGATAGTTAGTGATTGAAAATTTAGAATATTTAAAAATAAAATGGGATGAGTATTTTAACGCTTAATAAATCAACCAATGCTGTAAATGTTTGGTTCGATGATATAAAATGCATGTAATTTTGGAGGATGGTCGTGAGCTTAGCCTCCCAATCGGCTGGTTTCCATCGCTCAGGGATGCGACCAATGAGCAAAGGGCAAACTGGAGGTTTATTGGTGATGGAGAAGGCATACATTGGGAAGAATTGGATGAAGATATCTTGATTGAGGGCTTGTTATAGCACATGAATGTCATTAAAATAAGCGTATCCAATAACTCTGTGTGCCTCTGAGTTTTCTCTATGGTTCTCCGTGTGATTAACTGCTTCACAGAGTTACGCTGAGCAGACACAGAGTTTCACAGAGAGAAAAGAGCATTTTTTGAGGTTTTTGGATACCCTCTTCAATCTGAGGTTATAACAAAATGTTCAAGCATAACTACCCGATCTGACTTTTGGCAACCTCAATAAATGCCAGTATATTTTCGAGGCTCGTATCGCCTTCTACGGAGTGTGACGGAGAGAAAATATATCCGCCATCCTTCCCCAGTTCAAGCAGCTTTTGAGATGCCATCTTTACCTCTTCAACGGTACCATACGGAAGTGTTTTTTGTATTGAAAGTCCGCCATGGAATGCCAGACGACCCCGGTACCTGGGCAGAATTTCGAATACATCCATGACTTCAGGTTGAAAAGGATTGAAACAATCCAGACCGATATCAACAAGGTCATCAAAGAGTTCATCGACGTCACCGCACGAGTGAATCATCACATATTTGCCGGCCTTATGCACATGGTGATACATACGCTGCAAATAAGGGTAGATAAATTCTTTCCACAATTCGTAACCCATTATCAGTCCATGTTGCTGTCCCCAGTCATCGCCAAAATAAATGGCATCAATATCGTATTCCAATGCTTTATCCACCTGTGCGAGATTGTAATCGCATATTTTGCCCATCAGTTCATGTACAAAATCGGGGTTGACATAAAAGTCCATCAGGAGGTTGGTCATGCCACGCATGGTCCAGGCCCTTTCGTACAGCGAGAATCCGATCTGAAATACACGGAACATATCAGGTTTCAGAGCTATCTCTGATTCAATATCTGAGAAAAACCGGGGATCAAG
>JAHEYS010000247.1 GCA_023251475.1 Prolixibacteraceae bacterium | reverse complement strand
CGTACCCATGCCGGGTAAGTGAGGCTGCAGTGGTATTAAAGGTCATGCAGATCTCCATGGGCGCGTCGCAGGCTCTCCCCAGGTGGGCCATTTTATGACGGCAATAGCACATCCCAACCCCAATATGCGAGGCTGTATTAATTACTTCGGTGGCGCGTTCGTAATCAAGCACATGCAATGAATTTTCGGCTGAGAGGGCCGGTTCATTTACGAAAACCCTACCCAGCTGGGTCTCCCCTCTTGTAAAAAGTTCGCGGATAAAATCTTCTTCAACATTGAGGTATTGATAAAACAGTTCGCTTAGCGCGCGCTGATCAATGTCATGCCTGACACGCATCATCGAAAATTCAAAAAATCCGGCCATCGGTGGCGGAAGGGCATACTGTTGCTCCCCGTTCTGTTCAATATCTACCAGCAGGGCACGGCCTGCCAGCGTATCGAGAATATTGCGTGTTTCGGTGAGGCCGGTTTTCCAGATCCGGCTCGCCTTTTGTGCTGTAAAAGGTTTGATAGGCAACAGTGAAACAAGCTGAGCCTCCCTGTCACTGAAGAGCACTTTCAGAATTTTATTGAGTAATTCCGAAGGTGGAGCTCCCTGGGGAAAACGGTTAAGCCGCCCGGTAAGTGCGGACCACGACGTTTTGAGGGTATGATGTGCCATAACGTCACGATTTCAGATCGGTTTACAAGGTAAATTTATTAAAAAACAGAGTAAATAATTACTTTTATACGTATATTTGATAAAAATTCAAATAATTGCAGAACAATTGATTATTTATCATCTTGCACTGATAAAATTAAAATGGTATGAAGTACATGGTCGCTGAATTAATGTTTACAGTTAAAGAAGCAACATACGAGAATGGTATGGTCTGCCTTAAAATGTCTGATCAAAAAGAGATCCGATTCCCCATTGGCATCAATACAAAGCTAAAAAATGCGACAGATCAGCAAAGAAAAAACATTGAAATTATTTGTAATGGTACGGGTCTGCACTGGCCTGATCTTGATGAGGATCTTTCAGTTACTGGAATTATGGAAGGCAAATTCGGATATTGATCTGATAAATACACGCAAAGTTCTGACAAACTCTTTGAGGCTTCAGACTAATCCCCTGCGCATTTTGACTGACCGTGCAGTTAACTACTGTTCAGCTACCGCGA
Organism: Prolixibacteraceae bacterium; assembly: GCA_023251475.1. Taxonomy (GTDB): domain Bacteria; phylum Bacteroidota; class Bacteroidia; order Bacteroidales; family Prolixibacteraceae; genus JAAFHB01. The sequence continues at coordinate 8,871 of JAHEYS010000247.1, read as the reverse complement.
TTTACTGAAAATAATATCGCTGATCTCCTTATATTGAGGGCTTACAGCTCCAAAAACAGATTTAACATACATCTTTACAGCCAAGGCAATGTCCACCAATCCGCTATCGGGCTTATAAAGTATTGAATTCCTATCCCAGCGGGCAGCATCGAGGGCGGCATCAGCGGCAATCAGGGAGGAGTTCAGGGATTTTAGCTCGTTGAGTCTGGCGTCAAGCGCGGGGACGCAAAGATCCGTTTCATTGGGTTTATACAGGGGTACCAGAGACAGCAACCGCACTAATTTATTGAAATTTATAATCCGGCTGTCAGCGCTCCCTTTATGCAATGTCACCTGATCAGGATCGGTAGCTGACTGGGTTATTCCTGGATTTTCGGATTCAACCGGTTTAGTGTGTACTCTCTTACCACGTAGGTCGCGTACAATTGCTTCGGCCTGTGCAATTGTTGGGGAAGAGGCGCCCGAAATACGTAGTGCATTAATTACCCGCGTAATCAGGCCATCCAATTTGTCAAATGCAATGGCACGTTCGGAGGTGGAAATTTTATAGTTATTTTCCGCCAGGGTAACCATTGCAATTGCAGACTCACCCGTCGTCTTCAATTGATTAAGACTATAGAGCGACAATTCATTTCGTATCGGTTTGTAGCTCTCCCGGAAGGGGTCAATACGAGCCAGAACGACACCCAGATTGATCACATTCTGTTGGTGGCCGGTTTGATTTGTACTCATTGGGGTTGGTGTAAAAAGGTTAATAATTTAAGTTTTAATCCGTTTTACCAAATATACAAAATATTTAGTTACTAATTCAAAAAAAGATTGCAATACAGAAAACCATCCGGCCTGAAAAATTACGGGCAAGGATGCCCAGCACCAAATTGGAAAATCGATGCAACCTGCAACGACTGGTGAAGGAACAATGAAGAAAGCAAGAAGAAATTTCGATAACTTTGCTGAAATTACCAACAGTCAATAGCTATGCCCAAATCCCGGCAATACGATGCCCGTGCGGAACAGATCATCCGGAAACTGGACCTGAAACCGCATCCAGAAGGGGGTTTCTTCAGGGAAACGTACCGAAGTATCGGAAAAATAAGACCAGATAGCCTGGACCTGATTTATACAGGTGAAAGAAATCATTCCACCTGTATCTATTTTCTACTCACTTCAGCATCATTCTCAGCGCTCCACAGGATACATCAGGATGAGATCTGGCACTTCTACGACGGATCACCCATCCACCTTCATACCCTATCCCCTGAGGGGTATTACACAAAAACGGTGATAGGAAGGGATATTGACAAGGGAGAGTTGCCACAGGTTGTGGTCCCGGGAGGGACCTGGTTCGGGGCGACTGTGGTAAATGAGGAGGAATATTCATTGGTCGGGTGTACCGTTGCGCCCGGATTCGACTTTCGCGATTTTGAACCGGGTGAAAGAACGGATTTAGCCGGAAAATTCCCTGAACATCAGGAGATAATTAAGAGATTGACAAGGGATTAGCAGCCATAAACCTGAAAAAGGATTTAGCACAAACGGGATGGATTATAACTGATCAGCACGGATTTAGATAATACAACCGTGCAGGTCCGTCAAATCGGTGCCATCTGCGTTCCTTTTGAAATCAATTAAAAATATGTTCATTCTCCTTTAAAACCCCCACCTTCTCAACGATTTTAACGATCACTTCACAAGCTTTTGCCATGGAAGGTGTGGGGATATATTCATACCTGCCGTGGAAATTATGCCCCCCTGCAAAGATATTAGGGCATGGAAGTCCCATGTAGGAAAGGCGTGCCCCGTCTGTCCCTCCGCGGATGGGAACAATCTTAGGCTGAACACCCGATTCACGCATGGCGTCGGCGGCCAGATCGATGATGAATTTCACAGGCTCGATCTTCTCCCGCATATTGAAATACTGATCACTGATGCTGATTTCTGCAGTTCCTTCACCAAATTTTTCATTGATCTGCTCCACAAATTTCAGAAGCCATTTTTTGCGTTCCGCCATCCCCTCCAGGGTAAAGTCACGCAGGATAAAATCCAGTTCTGCCTGTTCAACGGATCCGTTTAACCGGGTAATGTGGTAGAACCCTTCATACCCCCCGGTACGCTCAGGAACCTCATTTTCAGGAATCATCGAAAGCAACTGTCTGGCAATGAGAATTGCATTTTTCATCTTGCCTTTGGCATATCCCGGATGAACACTTGTGCCATGAATGACAATTTTTGCCCCTGAGGCATTAAAATTTTCAAATTCGAGTTCCCCCAATTCACCGCCATCCATGGTAAATGCAAAATCGGCGCCAAATTTAGCCACATCAAAATGGTCGGCCCCCTCCCCTATCTCCTCATCGGGAGTAAAAGCGATTCTCACTTTACCATGTTTAATCTCAGGGTGATTTACCAGATATTCCAGGGCGGTTACAATTTCAGCAACTCCTGCTTTATCATCCGCTCCCAGCAACGTCTTACCATTGGTTACAATCAGTCGCTGACCAATATACCGGTTTAATTCGGGGAAAATAGTGGGTGAGAGAATCGTGTTCAGCTCCTGATTGAGCAGGATATCGCCACCCGGATAGTTCTGAATAACCTGAGGTGAAACGTGTGACCCCGAAAAGTCAGGACTCGTATCCATATGTGAAATAAATCCGACAACAGAAACATTCTGGTCCAAATTGGCAGGAAGGGTTGCATAAACATACCCCGATGTATCGACTTCAACCTCCTGTAGTCCGATAGTTCTTAACTCGTCGGCTAGTACTCCGGCAAATTCGGTTTGTCCGGCCGAACTTGGTGTTGTACAACTCGTTGAATCGGAACAGGTATCGTACCTGACATAGCGGATAAACCGTTCAATAACCCTGTTTTCCATGGATAATAATCTCAGTTATGGTCACATCAGGCAGATTGGTTTCCCAAATTCTGCCTGACTATCATTAATAAAAAAAGGTATTCATTTCAGCGAACTGTCACTAATACGCCAGCGCAAAGATCACCCTTTGCTTTGAAGGTCGACCGGTGACCATGCATTTCCCCTCCTCTTCGACACTGTCGAAAGGGATACAACGGATGGTTGCCTTGGTCTCCTCCTTGATCCTGGCCTCTGTTTCAGCGGTGCCATCCCAGTGGGCAAGGAAAAATCCCCCTTTGGTCGTAAGCAACTCCTTGAATTCATCATACGAATCCACAACTGTGGTATTCTCGGCCCTGAAATTAAATGCTTTGCTGTAGATATTTTTTTGGATGGCATCCAGCAGATCTTCGACCACCTGATCGATATTTTCAAGCTGCTGAACCGATTTTTCAAGGGTATCGCGCCGGGCCACTTCCACCGAGCCGTTTTCAAGGTCGCGGGGTCCGATTGCCAGCCTGACAGGGACACCTTTCAGTTCGTATTCTGCGAACTTCCATCCAGGACGCTGCGAATCCCGGTTGTCGTATTTGACGCTGATTCCCCTTGCTTTTAACTTAACCATAATCTCTTCCACCTTCAGTGAGATTTCGGCCAGCTGTTCCATATTTTTATAAATAGGAACGATAACTACTTGATATGGAGCAAGTTTTGGAGGAAGCACCAGGCCGTTATTGTCTGAATGTGCCATGATCAGAGCGCCGATCAGCCGGGTGGAGACCCCCCATGATGTTGCCCAGACGTAATCGAGTTTACCATCGCGTGCGGCAAACTGAACATCAAAAGCTTTGGCGAAATTTTGCCCCAAAAAATGTGAGGTTCCCGATTGTAATGCCTTACCATCCTGCATCAGCGCCTCTATGGTATAGGTTTCAAGTGCACCCGCAAATCTTTCGCTGGCCGACTTTGCCCCTTTAATCACAGGAATAGCCATGAAATCTTCTGCAAAGGAGGCATAAACATTGATCATTTGTGTTGTCTCGGCAAGCGCCTCCTGGCTTGTCTCGTGAGCGGTGTGCCCCTCCTGCCAGAGGAATTCAGCGGTCCGAAGGAACATCCGCGTACGCATCTCCCAACGCACTACGTTAGCCCATTGATTGACCAGTATGGGCAGATCACGGTAAGATTGTATCCAGTTTTTATAGGTGCTCCAAATAATTGTTTCGGATGTAGGTCGGATAATGAGCTCCTCCTCCAGTTTGGCATCCGGATCGACTACCACCCCTTTTCCGTCAGGATCGTTTTTCAGACGGTAATGGGTAACCACTGCGCACTCTTTGGCAAACCCATCAACATGTGCCGCCTCTTTTGAAAAGAACGATTTTGGAATAAACAGGGGGAAATAGGCATTTACATGACCCGTATCCTTGAACATCTTATCGAGCTGAGCCTGCATTTTTTCCCAAATGGCATAACCATAAGGTTTGATTACCATACAACCGCGAACTGCTGAATTTTCCGCCAGATCAGCCTTTGCGACCAAATCGTTGTACCATTGAGAATAATTTTCTTCCTTTGATGTGAGAACTTTTGCCATTAGTGATATTTTGGTATAATATTTGCTTAAATATTGTTAATTTCAAGGCACAAATTAACGAAAAGTTCAGGAATTTTTTAATATAAAGGAGAACAAATCATGAAAACTAATATCAGACTTCTCTCGGCCTTTGCACTTCTTGCAAGTGCTTGTACTACAGGATCTATGGTAACAACAGGCAACTATGGTGATGATGTCTATTTTACTCCGGGAGATCATCCGCCTGTAATTGTCAGCGCTCCCGCTGCAAATCAGCCTCAGGCGAAGCGTGCCACAACGATTTCAGGATTGCGGCAGGAGGAAGCCGGAAAGATTGTTGACAATTATTTGAAGGACCAGAAAGAGGGTAACCTCAAAAGTGACTCGTATTCCTTAAATAATGAACAGGAAGAGTCCGACTCTATTTATGAATCGGACGAGGAGGCAAAATACCTGATCGACAATTATAACGATGGTGATGAAATCGATTACACCACCAGGATCAGATCTTTCTACAATCCTTATGTTTATGATCCTTATTGGGACAACTACTACTCACCGGGATGGGGTTTTAACTGGGGCCTTGGTTTTGGAGGTTTCTATGGTGGTATGTACTCCCATTATTATAATCCTTTTTATGGCGGATGGTACGATCCATGGTATTCCTACGGAGGGTGGTATGGCTACAACCCATACTGGGGTGGCTATTATGGTGGCGGCTACTGGGGCGGCAGTTACTGGGGTGGCGGCTTAGGCTACAGTGGCGGAGGTTTTGATAATCACCGCGACCGCTATTACGGGATGCAGAATCACACCGGACGAGGTGGTTCCAGCGCCATCAGGTATGGGGGTGCAGGAGGTGGAGCTTTTGGTTCTGCTTCATCGGGCATCTATTCAGGAAGCCGGTCTGTTTCACGTTCTTCTGCAAATACAGCCACCAGATCATCAGGGACAATAAATAATGGTGGAACTTATACCGGCGGACGTCAGGCAGCAGGAGTTGCGGGTACAGGAACAACCCGTCAGGCAGGAACCCGATATACCGTTGATCCGAATACAACCAGAAGTGCCAGGTATAGCACCTACGGTCAGTCGGGAAGCACAAGAAACACCGAGACCATTACCAACCTGCGCAGGGGGCAGAGCTCCGGAGTAAGTAGCGGGTCAGCCAGACAAAGCTCAGCCTCAGGTAGTTCACAGAGCTATACGCCAACCTATTCGAGGCCAAGAACAAATATCCAGTCATCTTACAATAGCGGAACGTCGCGTCAGTATTCGAGACCACAGTCTTCCGCCTACTCGGGAAGCAGCAGTGACAGCCGTTATTCAAGACCACAGAGTTCAGGAAGCAGCAATTCATCAGGAAGTTATCAAAGCGGATCAAGTCGCAGTAGTTACGGCTCCGGCAGCTCATCGGGCACCGTTACCAGGAGCAGCAGCTCATCGGTTAACAGTTCACCATCCTATTCTGCCCCAACCAGAAGCAGCTCATCAGGCAGCAGCTATTCAGGTGGCGGATCATCTTACTCAGGTGGTGGCGGAAGCAGCAGTGGCGGTGGTGGCGGAAGCAGCAGTGGCGGCGGAGGAGGATCAGGCCGCAGGCAATAACAGCAGTATGTATTCAACTGTAATATTCGCTCTTTAAATCTTCGGGACAGTAACGATATCCGATGATTCAGGACCGGTTTCATTCAACAATTAAAAATAAATAACTAAGGTATGAAAAAGCTAATACTTACCCTATATGCAATAGCAGGATTTATGACAATCTCCTTCGGCCAGTATGTTGACCAGTCGTTAATGTTCTCTCAACAATATTTTGGCTCTACAGCACGGTCAAAAGCAATGGGAAATGCTTTTGGAGCTATCGGCGGTGATTTTTCTTCACTGAGCATCAATCCTGCCGGCATCGGCGTTTACCTCCGCTCTGAGGTATCAGGATCGCTTAATATTATTGGACTGAACAATACAGAAGCGACCTATCAGGGGCAGATGACCGATGACAGAAGTAATAATTTCAATTTCCGTAATTTCGGATATGTACTTGCAACCCCGGTTCAAAACGGAGGTTCGGGGCTGGTTTCGTTTAATTTTGGTCTTGGGTTCAATAAACTCAGCAATTTTAATCAGACCCTCTCTGTGGGGAAGAATGGTTCTCCCCATTCCAGGATGGATGCCTTTGCTGAAAATACCAACGGCATTAGCAGCAGTAATCTGTGGGATGAGAACTATCCATACGAGAATGGGACGCCATGGGAAAGCAAACTTTCGTGGGAAAATTACCTGATTGACGTGGCCAATCCGGATCAGAATGGCGTTGGAAATCAATACCAATCCATTCTATTCCAGAATGAACTCGTCGATCAAAACCTGACAATCAATAAGGAGGGATTCCTTAACGAATATGTCGCATCGTTCGGGGCCAATTTTAACCATCAGCTATATCTGGGCGCCACCATTGGAATGCAGGATCTTTATTATAACGAATCCTCCTCCTACGCTGAAGATGGAGAATTCGGACGATTTGATTATTACAGCACTGCACGTACCAGGGGATTTGGATATAACCTCAAACTGGGTGTAATTTACAGACCAATACCGGCTGTGAGGCTTGGTGCGGCTATACATACACCGACATATTTTGATTTAAAGGAGGAGTTCAGCTCTGTTATGTCTTCTGATTTACAGAATGTCAGTACAAATGCAGATGGATCACACAAGGCCGAATCACCACTTGGCGACTATGGATACAAAATGGATACCCCCACTAGAGCCATTGGCAGTTTTGCCTACCAGTTCGGGAAAAAGGGGATGATATCCTTTGATTATGAATATGTCGATTATGGAAAATCAAAGCTAAGAAACGGGCGTGACGGTTATAATTTCTCATTTGAAAACACAGATATTAAAACGATTTTCCAGCCTGTAAGTAACCTGCACTTTGGTGGTGAGTACAAACCAAACGATGCAGTGAGCCTGAGAGCCGGTTACGAACTATTTGGGAATCCGTATAAAACTGTCATATCCGGAGTGGCACAACCCAATACGAACTGGAGCTACAACACCATCAATGCAGGTATTGGATACCGGATTGACAATGTTTCGTTTGATATCTCCTATAGTTTGGGAACTAAAACAGATTACAACTATATTTATCAGGTGAGTTCAGCCAATGACCCTGTCAAATATAATTTAAAAAGAAATGAAGTAGTATTTACAATGGCGATAAAACTCTGATAAACAATCAAATACACCCATAAAAAAGAGGAGCTGCAGAAAACAGCTCCTCTTTTTTATGGGTGATATCCGTTGAAAATTATTGTCCCGTCTGCCAGTAACAAAAAGTAAAATTAACTAATTAAGACAATAGATTAATCTACTTCAATCATAAAATCATCCCTGCGCCAACCACGTTATTGGTCCCCTCATCGATCAGAATCAGGCTACCTGTATCACGATTTTTCTTGTACGGATCGAAAAACAGCGGTTTGGTGGTTTTTATAGTGATCCGGGCAATTTCATTTAATCCCACATGTAGATCATTATGAATCTCCTCAATAGTATTGATATTCACCTTGTATTTCACTTCGGTGATAATACATCTTACTTCGTTTGAATTATGCTTAACCATATATTTGCCACGAACCATCAACGGTTTTTCGTTCAACCAGCAAACCATTAAGTCAATCTCCTGGGATTGCTGGGGCTGGTTAACCGCATCCACAATCATCGATCCCCTGCTGACATCTATTTCGTCGGTCAGTCTGATGGTTACCGATTGGGGAGGGAAGGCATAATCGAGCGACTGGCCGGCAAAATCAATTGCTTCAACAGTCGTTTTCAAACCTCCCGGTAAAACAACAACCTTCTGTCCGACCCTGAAAACGCCACTGGCCACCCTACCGGCATAACCGCGGTAATCGTGGTACTCATCTGATATTGGACGTATGACATACTGAACCGGGAAACGGGGATCATTCAGGTTCCAGTCCTTTCCCACTGGTAAAGCCTCCAGTAATCCGAGAAATGTTTCTCCCGTATACCAGGGCATATTCGTGGAGGGATCGACCACGTTATCTCCCAGTTTTGCGCTAATGGGTAAAAAGTGGATGTCCTGGTTACCCACCCTACCGGCAACCTGAATAAAATCGGCTTTAATCCGGTCAAATACCTCTTCACTGTATTCAACCAGGTCCATTTTATTTACGCACACCAGGACATGGGGAATATTCAGCAAAGCAGCAATATAGGCATGACGGCGAGTCTGCTCGATAACCCCGTTGCGGGCGTCGACCAGAATTACCGCCGCATTGGAGGTGGAGGCGCCCGTAACCATATTGCGGGTATATTGTATATGCCCAGGGGTATCGGCGATTATAAATTTGCGCTTTGGAGTTGCAAAATAACGGTAGGCCACGTCGATTGTAATCCCCTGTTA
>JAHEYS010000531.1 GCA_023251475.1 Prolixibacteraceae bacterium | reverse complement strand
CGCTGATGATTAAGGACGGGAGATACACGTTTGATTTTGAACAGCTCAAACAAATTATTGACTCAAAAACAAAGTTACTGATATTATGCAGTCCCCATAATCCGGGAGGAATGGTTTGGACTATGGATGAACTCGGGGAACTGAGCCGAATCTGTACAGAAAATGGTATCGTGATCATTTCCGACGAGATTCATTGCGATCTGGTGTTCAGCGGAAACAGGCACATACCGGTTCCTCTTGTCTCGGAAGAGATTGCGATGAATAGTGCGGTGCTGATGGCAGCAAGCAAGACTTTTAATGTAGCCGGACTTTCTACTGCATTCGTGGTTATCCCGAATAAAAAACTGCGGGTGAAGTATGAAAAGGTTCTAAATACCATTCATATCAGCAGTGGCAATATTTTTGGAAATATCGCAACGGCGGCCGCTTTTCAACACGGCAATGAATGGCTTACCCAGTTAATGGAATACCTCGAAGATAACTACCGGTTTCTCGAAGCTTTTCTGGCGGATAAAATGCCAAGGGTAAAAATCATGAAACCTGAGGCCACCTTCCTGGTCTGGCTGGACTTTTCAGCTTATCATCTTAGTGAAAAGGAGATAGCCAATCGATTGATCGAAGGTGGCATCGCTTTAAATAATGGCAGCAAATTCGGAACCGGCGGAGAGGGTTATTTCAGGTTGAATTTTGGGTGTCCCAGGGTGGTATTGGAAGAGGGGTTGATTAAAATGGAGAAGGCTTTGGAAGCAATCGTCTGAAATTATCCCAATAGCTTAAACAAAAGTTTACAACCTCCGTTTATAGGGAATGAGATTTCAATTGATCATCTTACTTCTAATTGCTACCTATTCGCTCAGAGGACAGTCGATTGACGCTTCAGCTGCAGTCATTCCGGACACCAACAGGATCGCTGCAAACCTTCAGATCCTGACCGGTGAGGCGCTTTCGGAGATTGAGGTAACGGCATATGGAACACCAGGTCAGCTAAAATCAACTTCAGGATCCGTCTCGGTCATCCCTGGTGACCGCCTCGAAAATTCAGCTGCAAGTATTGCCTCCTCATTTTCGGCGGTTCCGGGGGTCGTAGTGCAGGAAGGGACACTGGGAACAATCAAATTGACATTGAGGGGAATAGGCTCCCGCTACCCTTACGGGACGAAAAAAATCAAGCTTTTTTTCGGGGAGATCCCTATGTACAGCGCAGAGGGGGAGACCACCTTCGACGATATCAACCCTGAATACATCAGCCGTATTGAGGTGTTGCGCGGCCCTGCATCCAGCATTCATGGCGCCTCATTAGGAGGAACAGTAATCCTTTATCCTTTAAGATCAGAATATGACAAAGAAAACATCAGTCTTGTCAGTTCTGCCGGCAGCTATGGCTATTTTAAAAATGGGGTCAGTTACTCAAATGGAACCGCTAAGAATGACCTTTTTCTCTCCCTGTCGGGGATTGAATCGGGGGGATTTCGTGAAAACAGCAGATACAGCCGGTACTCATTTTTTGTCAATCATCATCAGATATTAAGTAAAACACTTTCGGGGAATCTTGTGGTGTCCGGATCCTCAATCAGATCGCAAATTCCCAGTTCTGTCGATTCCGCAACATTTGCTTCGAATCCTCAAAAAGCAGCTGCCAACTGGCTAAAAACCAATGGATATGAACATCCGGACAGAATTTTTGCCGGCTATAGCCTCCACTATAAAACACCGCGAAGCTGGGATTATTCAGCTTCAGCGTTCGTTAATTCCCGCAATACTGAAGAGAACCGTCCGTTTAACTTCCTCGATGAAAAGGATTTTTTGTTTGGCGGACGCATTTTAATGCAACATATCCTGCAAAGAGGAGGTACCACCTGGCAATTCATGGCAGGTTCGAATCTGTTTTTTGAGAAGGTACGAAGTTCGCTGTCTGAAAATATTGGGGGGAACGGAATAAAAGGGATACTTCAGCAGGATGGGAAAGAATCGGTCTATCAGACAGATTTCTTTGCACAGGCAGAGGCCCGGATGAAAAGGATAACCATCACAGGGGGTATCAACTTTAACCGCTCCGGATTCCGAAATAAAGATCAGTTTAGTTCCGATACACTCAATCAATCGGGGAACTATAACTTCGCATCAATCCTTGCCCCGCGAATTGCTTTAACCTGGAACCCAATGACCAATGTATATTTATACACCTCAGTTAATAAAGGATTTTCGATGCCGTCACTTTCAGAGACCTTAAGTCCGCTTGGTTTAATCAACCGGGAAATTAAACCTGAAAAAGCATGGAGTTTTGAAGGGGGCATCAGGACAAATCTCCCGGGTTATGGCACATTTATCGACCTGGCATTTTACCACATGCGGGTTACCGACCTGATTGTTCCCAACAGGGTTGCCGAGGATATTTATGTGGGGATGAATGCCGGCTCATCCATTCATAGAGGAATTGAACTTGCATTTCAACAATGGATTATCGGGAACAGTAATAAGGCGTCAGGTCACTTTATATCCTTAATTGCGAATCTGAATTACGCATATAACCGGTTCAGTTTTCGCAACTTTATTCAGGATAATATTGACTACTCCGGTAAGCAGCTTCCCGGTATGCCCGATCAGCTTTTCTCAGGTAATCTTGATCTGAAACTACCCAATGGTTTCTATACCCGGTTTGAGCTGACGGCTTCGGGTGATATTCCGCTGAACGACTTAAACAATCAGTTTTCAAAAGGGTGGGTGGTAATGAACCTCAAAGGGGGGTACATCTTTGAGCTGATGAGGCGATTGAAAATTGACACTACAATCAAAATCAATAACCTGGCAGATCAAAAGTATGCCTCCATGGTGGTAGTGAATGCCCCCGGTACTGCATCGAGACCGCCGCGCTATTTTTATCCCGGGTTACCGCGATGGTTCACATGTACGGTAAACATCACCTATCAAAATAGCAATAAGCATCAAAAGTTCTCAACTTTTTAAACCAAATAGGCCCCGGTAATGTTAATGGACTGATTAATCGTTGATAGGTACTTAAATTAATAATTCATTTATGAAAAATATCCTGATTATCTCAGTGGTGATTTTACTGTTTTCGGTAACCGGAAAGGGTTATACCGGAAAGGATGATCAACAAAAAAATAACACAGTTGCTGCAATGCTGCAGGATTCGGCCATGAGCCGTGCCCAGCGCAGTTACAACAACATCTGTGCAAGCTGTCACCGCGAAGATATGAGCTGGTTTCGAAACAGAAACTGGAAATATGGCAAGAGTCAGGGTGATATTTATACCAGTGCCAAAACCGGTTATCCCGATTTTGGAATGCCTTCATTTAAAAACACCTTTACGGATAAAGAGCTTCAGAA
>JAHEYS010000246.1 GCA_023251475.1 Prolixibacteraceae bacterium | reverse complement strand
GTGGCCGACGGTACCGCCAATCCACTTGCAGTAAAGCCTCCCCAACATATTCATTGGAGTTATCTCAGGGAGAACGAGTGGATACCTTTTAATCAAAATGAAGTAGAGGACCTGACAGAAGGATTACTTAAATCGGGTATTGTCACTTTTTCGATGCCCCGTGATGCCTCTGCTTTGAATACTGTTTTACCGGTTGGCAGGCACTGGATTCGTGCTGCAGTATCAACGGCAAGCGATGCTGTCTGCCGGCTGATCATGGTGGCTGCACAAGTGTTGAAAGCGGTTTTTTCTGATAATGGCAACGATCCGGATTTTGCTTCAAAGGTGCTCCCTGCTGGAACCATCAGTAAACTAAATATCCCGGTAACGGAGGTTAAAAAGATCATTCAGCCTTTTGAGTCGTTTGGAGGGCGGGGAGCTGAAAAACCAACTTTGTTTTACACCCGTGTCAGTGAACGGTTGAGGCATAAGGGCCGCGCTATCTCAATATGGGATTACGAACATCTCGTGCTGGAGGCCTTCCCCGAAATTTACAGGGTAAAGTGCCTGAATCATACGCAATATGAACCGGGTGGCAGCGGGGATGGTATTTACAGGGAATTGGCACCGGGACATGTCACCCTGGTAACGGTTCCTGATAAACAATCTCATAATCTGGCAGATCCTTTGAAGCCCTATACCAGTCTGGGCCTTTTACAGGAGATTGCCCAATTTATCGGTAGCCGCATCTCGTGTTTCGTAAAACTACATGTGAATAATCCTCAGTTTGAAGAGGTCCGCGTAAACATGAAAGTACGGTTTTATAATGGTTTTGATGAAACTTATTCTACCAATCTTTTGCAGGAGTCGATCATGCGGTTTCTCTCTCCCTGGGCTTTCCCGGAAGGGGGAAATCCCACATTCGGCGGAAAGGTGTTTAAATCGGTCATCATCGATTTTGTGGAGGAGCAATCCTATGTTGATTATGTAACTGATGTACAGCTATTCCACGATATCGAAGGGATTAAGGGAACTGCCGACCAAAATGAGATCGGGGGTTCCATGGCCGTTTCAATATTGGTGTCAGTACCTGCTGATCAACATTTAATCACGGTAATTAACCCCTCGGAAGAGAAGATCGCTTCTGAAAAATGCAGCTGTGAGTCATGAAGATACAACCAGTTTCCATAGAAAAGAAGCCTGACCTGAAGGTGTCACAGGATTACTACCGTCTCAGGAAGGAGGGTATTGGCTTTATTGAACAGATGGGTAGCCGGCAATGGACCGATTATAATACCCATGACCCGGGAATTACGATTCTCGAGGCGCTTTGCTATGCCATCACCGATCTTGCTTACCGAACCGGAAAGGATATCAAAGACATACTTACCCCCGAAGGTCCTTCAGCCGGAACTAATCCATTCCCTGATCAGGCTTTTTTCACCGCGCGGGAGATTCTGACCATTAACCCCTGGACGCCAAATGACTTCCGAAGAATCCTCATTGACCTTGAAGGGGTTCGCAATGCATGGGTATTTTGTAAGGAGTGCGCCTGTGATGCTGAATATTATGCCTGGTGTGACGAAGATAAACTTAACCTTTCATTCGAAAAGCCTAAGAAGGAGGGGCTCCAGCCATTAACGGTTTCTCCCCGCGGACTTTATGAGGTGTTGCTTGAGCTGGAATCTGATCCGGAACTGGGAGATCTGAACAATCGCAAAATCGAACAGAACTACACCATTTTTGATGGGAATGGTCAACCACATGAGGCAATTATTGAATTCCGGTTCCCCGATTGGCAGCCAGGGAATGATGCAGCCTGGAAACTTTTCCTGGAAAGCAGCGACAATTTTAATTTTGAAAACGGAAAATCATTTGGCCTGAAACTTCTTCAGTTTGGAGCCACAAAATCTTATGATGTATTAACCGATCCGTTATTCGATAATGCCGGGAAGGACGACTATTTAAGAAGACAGTGGCGGAATATTTTTTATGCTGATTTTGAGGTGGAGCTTATCCCTTCACATGAAAAAATTAAGATTGAAAACGTGGCTATCCGTTTTGTCGGAAATACTACGGCTAAAAATAAGAGCACGGTTCCGGATATCAGGAAACGGCTTGAAGAGACAGGGAGTGGCGGAATCATGCGGCTGTACCGCAGAAAATTGCTGAAAGTTGCGGAGATTGTAAGCATCACGAAATCAAATTTATACTCGTATCGTAATCTGGATGAGGATTTTTGTCGCGTAAAGGGTGTCGGTATTGAAGATGTAGCCGTCTGCGCTGATGTGGAGGTATCTGCCGATGCCGATATTGAACGGGTTCAGGCCAGGATCTGGTTTGAAATTGAACGCTACTTTAATCCGCCCGTTTTATTTTATTCTCTCCGGGAGCTGATGGCAGAAAAGGTTCCTGTTGAGGAGATATTTAACGGACCGGAATTATCAAACGGGTTTATAAAAGCCACCGATCTGGAAAATGCAGCATTGAAAAAGGTGTTACGTACTTCTGATATCGTTAACCTGCTCATGGAAATTGAAGGTGTTATTGCTGTTAATAACCTTATGCTCACCAAATATGATGACGCAGGCGGTATCGCGAAAGGGGCGGCTGATCCCACCTGGGTGAATGGTAAACCGGTTTTCGATGCGAATAAATCAAGTGCTTCGTGGCTGCTCTATGTTAAGGAGATGCACCAGCCGCGTCTATATCCCAATTTTTCACGGTTTCTGTTTTATAAAAACGGGCTACCCTTTCAGCCACGCATCGATGAGGTAAAAGATACCCTTACCCAGTTACGAGGTGAAGCCGAACGTCCGAAGTTTAGCGGTGCACAAAACGATTTGCCGGTTCCGGGAGGCCAATTCGCCAACACTGAAGATTATTTTCCAATCCAGTACAGCTTACCGGCAGTGTACGGTGTCGGCCCTGCAGGATTGCCATCACAGGTCGCTGCGCAGCGGAAGGGAGAGGCCAAACAGCTTAAAGCCTACCTGCTGATCTTTGAACAGTTGCTTGGAAATGCTTTTGCACAGATCGCCCATGTTCCTGAATTATACTCGCTCAATCCCAATATCGCTCAAACCTATTTTGTGAAAGAATTCAGTGATGAACTGATTGCAGGTTACAACGTGATTACCAATGGTTTGAATAAACCCGTGCTGGAAGGGATGGCAGAGACGCTTTCTGAATTTCAGGAGCGGAGGAACCGCTTTTTAAATCATCTTTTGGCCCGTTTTGGGGAGCAATTCAGTGAATATGCCCTCATGCTCACCAATCTCCAGGGAAAATCGGTGGCGGCTTCCCACCTGATTGAGGATAAAATTTCATTTCTGAAGAAATATCCGGTGATCAGTCAGGACCGTGCAAGGGCATTTGATTTTAAGCAGAAATATTGCAACCCGGCAAATATTTCGGGATTAGAGAAGCGGATTACCCTTTTACTCGGTTTTCCGGACCTCACATTTACATGGAATTTTACAGGAATATCAAGCCCCTTTACTGTTGACTTTTCGCTGGCAGACAATAACAGCAAAGTCTGGTTAACCGGATCGCTGAAAGTAATAGCGTCAACCGTTGAGCTGGCTGGGGATTCTGCCTATAAACAGATTATCAAACAGATGATTCAGGAAGATGCTTATGACATTATCCCAAAGGATGATAAGTTTATTCTTAATCTGAAAGATGATACCGGGAATCGGCTTGGGTCTCATCCGCATCCCTTTAAATCGAAAGCAGAAGCTTTTGAGTTAATGAATGAATTGCTGGGATGGAGTGCCAACGAAAAAGCGTTTGTAGTTGAACACCTGTTGCTGAGGCCCAAATTTCCCGGAGATGCACTCTATCCGGCATGTAACGATGGCTCATGCAAAACCTGCGGGGATGAAGATCCCTACTCTTTCCGGCTCACCTATGTGATGCCCGGCTGGACGGCCCCCTTTAATATCAACCTCGATATGCGCCGCTTTGCAGACCGGACCATCCGGCAGGAACTCCCCTCCCATTTATCAGGCAAAATCTGCTGGGTGGGAAACAACGGATTTATCGAAAATCCGTGCGATCCGGTGAACGCTGATCTTGCCGGTTTATTGGTGGAGAAAGGGATTACGGCTCTAAATGAACGACCTTCGGAGAAAGAGGCATGTGGGTGTTCCCTGGTAATATACACCTTGTTCTCGAATACCTTCACTGCCTGGTATGAAGATAAAACGCTTACCTGGTGGCACGCCGATGTACTGAATACCGTACTGGGAAAAATCTTTTCTGAATTAAAACCTGCGGATATTACCTGTTCACTGACTATTAACGAGGATCTTTGGAAGGAGATCACAAGTCTGATGGTCGCGTATTTCAGCGATATTGTGTTTAACGGCTGGCAGTTCGAACGTTTTGAAGATGCCTGGTGCCAGTGGCTCAAAGAAAATGCCATGATCGACTGGACTGAAGAACGGCTACACGAAAACGTCGGGGCAATACTCAGGGCAAATCTTGCAGCAGACCTCCCTGCATTGGACAAATATGACAGCTGTACCTGTGCATCCCAGGTCATTAATGTTTACGGGATGTCTTTCAATAAATGGATGAGCAATAACATTGAGGCAGGCCGTGAGCTGAAAGATTTCTCTCCCTTTAAACCACCAAAAATTTCACTTTGTCCGGGAATTCCATATCAGTCCGGGACAGCTGACAAAGTTGGGGAGTACCTTCTTCAAAAATATAAATCCTACAAAAAAGTGTCGTATTGTCTCCGGAAAGTAGTGCATCTGCTGAGCCTGTTAAAAAACAGTTACCCGGGAGCCACTCTGCACGATTGTGACGATGGAAGCGATCAGAATCCTGTTCGTTTGGGGAGTACGGCGCTTGGGAGTAATTCCTTCAGGAGAAATGTGACGCTTTAAAGTAGTAAACGATAATTGAAATAATGGACCTTAATATTATCAAAAACTGTATTTATTATGAAACCGATCCAAGATAGTTATCCGTTTTTCGAAGCCAACCAGGTGCTTACAAGTTTTCATCTGAATCAGATATTCGATTTCCTGGATGAACAGGAGCGACTCACACGGGCCAATCTGATTGGTATTGGGATCGAATGTGGCCTGGAAATCCGGCCTGAAACCATCGGAAGCGAAAGGGTTATTCACCTTTCCAGGGGATGCGGGGTTGGTTCGGCAGGCTATCTGTTGGTTGAACCTGTGGATGTTACATTGGTTTCCTATAAAAATTATACGCTCCCAATTGAGGTGGATTACCCTCAGTTTAAGTATGAATCAGCCGGGAAATCTGTCCAGTATACGTTGTGGGAATTGTTCCCTGCCGGGGAACCGAATTCCATTTTACTTGCGAAAGATCCGACCTTCCTGGATCATAAAGCGGCTATCCTGTTTTTGGAGTTGAAGAAAGAGGGGTTGCGCAATTGCAGCGCCAACAACTGTGATGACAAAGGCGGTGTGGTGACGGCAACGGTACGCAGGCTGCTGATCGGGACCGATGACCTCGCAAAAATTATTGCTGCTGCAAACCTGTTAGGGACAGAATATACTGCAACAGATATTGAGTCTGCACTGCTCTCCCGGCTCTACTTAAACGATTTACGCCTGCCCCGTTTTAATGTTCCAAATACTACTCCGGTCACCTCAAACGAGATATATGCCGCCTTTTTATCCGCTTTTCATAAAAACAGGCTGGCAACTGTAATGGGTAAAACGTTGTCTGCCACCTATAAAGCATTTGCTCCGTTATTTCATGAAGCTTATCCGACAGACCCGTTTGCCGGATTCATCAACAAATTCGGATTTTTAGACGGTGTCCCTTCGGATACGGGCCAGGTGAGATTCCTCCAGTATTATCTTGACCTTTTCGACGACCTGATCCAGGCTTACGAGGAGTTTCGCTGGAAAGGGGCCAACCTGATGTGTGCCTGCTCTCCACCGGAGGAACTTTTCCCCCGACACCTGATGCTTGGGTTGATTAATCCCGGTTCAGTTAAAAATCCCGGCATTTATCGTCACGATTTTCTCGCCTCCCCTGCCATTAAAGGTTGCGAAGAGCGCAAAGCGGAAATACTGCAGCTGTTCACCAGGCTCGTGGAGATGGCGGATCATTTTACCAATAATCCCACTCCTCCCGATTTTACGAATAAAGAGGTAGCCCGGAAATTTATCCCCGTGCGGGTCACCCCCAGCAAGCTTTCAGATGCACCGCTTTCGTCAAAGGCAATTCCATATTATTACCTGCAAACAGGGAATCCACCGCTGTTTCAGGTGTGGAATGTCGAAAAAACGCGCCGTAACAGGGCCAATCAGAACCTTAGCTACAGGTCGGATGAATACAATCCGGTTGCTCCACCTTTTATAACCAGGCCATTGGAATATGACCTTGAACCCTATAATTTTTTCCGGATTGAGGGTCACCTTGGCAAAAATGTGAAAAGTGTGATGAGTACCCTGCTTGAAATCAAAACCACCAATCGACTGCCGATCGAGGTTATTGCGTTGCGTACGGGTGAATTTGATGCCCGGATACCGGTTGACCTGAGCAGGGAGCAGTGCCGGTTCGAAGATCTGGAGGCACTGTTTGATGCACTCAGGGATGAGTTCATCAGCGCTCTGGGCAAAACACTCGCCTCCTTTTACAGAAGAAAAGTAAGCCGGGAAATATTGCTGACTGACACCTTAAAAGCATCCTTAATCCATTCGTATAATCCTGATGCGGTTGTTGAACCTTCTACCTTCGGGGCGATGCTTGAAATGCATTATGCCACGTTGAAAAAACCGAATACCGAATTAACGACACTTGCCAAAAAGGCCACCAGATTCAATATTAAGGATGCTTTTATAGGCGAAAGTGCGATCATTCAGGCAACTGCATCGTATGCCGAAGTGCTGCTTGATATCTGTAATTATCTTAAAAACAGGTTATTGAGTGATTTTAGCCTGACAGAGTTCCGCGACCTGTTTAATCAGCTGGAGTTTTTAAATACACAGTTCAGAAAGCAGGCTGACGCTGCAAGTAACGAATGGAACGATCTCTTTAACCTGCTTGAGGCGGTGCGTTATGCCAGTCAGATGGAAGCATTCAGATCAATTGGTGAGGAGTATGCCAAGCGTTTGACCGAGGTTAAGAAGAAACTGTTTTTAAGTAACTTTCTGCAAAAAAATCCGGGGATTCAGCATAAAGCGGGAGTGCCAATGGGAGGTACATTTATTGTCGTTTACCACGATGACCCAACTCCAATCAGGCTCCAGACAGGCGAATTAACCAACTACAACTCCCTGAAAACCGGTTTACGGGAGGTGGGATTTGCTTCCAAAAGCTCTGATACCATCTCCCAAGCCTTTGAAAGGCTAATGGTTAAAAGCGATACTACCCAAATTGATCCGGACATTAAATTGATTATCAACGAAATGTCGAAGCAAATCTCCCGGACCGATTCAGGTATCGAAAAAGGGATACGCGAAAAGACTGCCGAAAGGATTATCGCTAAAACTGTAAATGAGTTGGCCGACGGAACGGTGATTGCCGATTTCTATCTACCCTATATTTGTTGTTCCGACTGTTCACCAATACAGTTTATACTTCCTAAAGCGCCGTTGAATTTTACAGTTAATATGGCATGTACCAATCCTGACAACCGGGCTGCGATTACCATAACCCCGACAGGAGGAACATCACCCTATAAGATTAAAATAAATTCGGCTGATTTTATTGACCTGAAAAATGAATTTCTTCTGATTAACGGAAATTATACACTGATTCTGAGGGACGCTGATGGGACACTATCCGATGCTCAGCAGATCGGGGTTCCGGCCCATCTTTCTTTGGGAGAACCTAACTTCGATTGCGTGGGTGATCAAGGGGAATATGTGGCTGCAATAGAGATTACAGGAGGTACTCCTCCTTATACTTCAAAATCGGGGAAGATAAATGGCAGTCACTTTCTGAGCGACCCCCTACCCTCAAAAACGAATACCAGCCTTGTGGTCACCGATAGCCGTGGCTGTTCTGCAACTGTAAACGTGAACCACACCTGCGTGAAGCCTTGTCAGTTGCCATGTGAGGGAAACTCAAGGAAATCGGCTTACCGGCTCTGGCTGCAACCTCCCGGCGAAGGGGCGCTTTACGAAAGATATAATCAGTTAAAAGAGGTCTCTTTCAGTTTTAACGGGAAAACGATTAACCTGCCCGATAGTGTAGATTTGTTGCAGATGCCAGTTGATGTGCTGAATAAGGATTTCAAAATAGCCATGACTAAATTGGTTGAACTTCTGAATGAATTGATTCAGAAGGCGTTGGTTGAACTTTTGGGAGATGCAGGGAAAAACCGGCTGGTGATCACTTATGAACCGGCTGACACCGATCCGTTTGCAATACTGTGGATAGAACATTTTGTCTGTGAAACGTTTAACATTGGAATGGAATATATTGTGGGGAAAGCATCGCAGGGATATCCATTGTTATTCAGTTATTCCAATGAGCAGGATGCTGCAGGAAAGTTGTTTAACGGGACACTGATGACCAATCTGGAGCTGAAAAAGAATACGGCTATTCCATCCTTCGATGGTAGGGAACGTAATCAGTGCACCGGAACTGACTATGTGAAATTGTGTCCGGGTACCGTTTTGAAGCCTGATTTCCTTATCAGTTCGCTGGATAACAATATTTTCCTTTTCGAAAGTAAGAGTACGGATCCAAATCTCACTGCGTGGGTTTGGGATTTAGTGAATACAAGTGGCAATGATTTGTTTTATCAGGGTGAGAAAGTACAGCCAGTAATTCAAAAACCAGCAGGAATTGTAAGGTTAACAGTGATTGATGGGAAAGGATGTTTTGCAATAGCTGAAAATAAATTTTAATAATGAGACACTTTATCCGGCAACAAATTCTGAATATTGATCTGAAGGGTTCTGAATCAGAAGGTTTCGTATTGCAGCAACAGCTGCCGGATCTTTTTAATTCTAAAGTATTGCCTGCAATTGAGGAGGTATTGGATCACTGTTCACCCTCCGAAAGCCATTTGATAATTGATCGCCTGGAGATCGATGCCGGAACGATTGACCTTGCCAGGCTTGATCAGGACCTTGCATCGGTAGTGGCTGCTGAGTTAAGGAAAAGCATTCAAAAAGTGTACGTTAAGCCTGGTTTACCGGTTGATAACCCTGCTAAAAAAGGTGCCTTTATCCGGCATGATCAGGAAAAATTATGGGAAGTATTTATTTATTTTCTGATAAAGGGGAGCCTTCCGTGGGCGTATCAGTTGCCTGAAGGGAAAAGTCTGGAAGTTGTCTTTTCTGAACTGCTGTTCAAAGATGATAAAGGTGGCGACAGTCTGGTCCCGGCTGCAAAAATCATGGAGGTGTTTAAAACTACCGGAGCGGCAAAACGGCTCACCTTGCAGTTTTCAGCAGAGTTTGTACAAATGGTACTATCAAAAGTGGCCCCCCGGGTTTTAAATGTTTATCACGAACTGGAGGTTTTAATGGATGAACCGGATCATCTGCCCAATCTATCTGAAAACGTATCCTTTACCCCTGAAATCAGGGAGCGGATGAAGCGTATAATTCTGGAAAAAACCCTCATCCTTTCATCTTCAGCGGTGAATATTTCGAAAGTTGAAATTGTGAAGCTGGTACTCATTGAATTGGAGTCACAGAAGGATCCGGCAAGATTTGGATTAAACGTCTTTGAAGCTATTCTTTCCGACGATCAAACGATCCTCAATCAATTAAATATAAAGAATATAGATAAAACAGCGGTGGTTGATGAAAATATGCCGCAGGTTTCAGTAACAGCAATGGCAGGTGAAACGACAGTTCAGGAGGTAACCGAAGGTATTTTCATCGATAATGCCGGTTTGGTGTTGCTGCATCCATTTATTTATCGGTTTTTTGAACATTTGGGAATTGCAAATGAAGATGAACTTTTTCAGCCTGATAGGGCGCTTTGCATGCTTCATTACCTGGTTACAGGGCAAGCAGAAGCGCCTGAATACGAGCTTGTTTTTCCTAAACTCCTTTGCGGTATTCCACTTTCAATGCCTGTCCCGTTATTGATTGAAATTTCGGAGCCG
>JAHEYS010000245.1 GCA_023251475.1 Prolixibacteraceae bacterium | reverse complement strand
GTTATTTTATCGAAATTGAAAAAGATCATCTTGATCCCGAGTCGTTATGGAAGGATGATAAATATTTAGGCTGGTAGGCACAAACAACTTGTGACTGATTAGATATAACAGCTCTAAAAATCGAAGAATAACCTTATTTGCAAAGGATTATCAATTGCCACGGTTTGAAGATCATGGCAATTGATATTTTAAGCCTCCCTTGATTTACCTGACAGAAAATTTGTAGATCGTTGTCGAATTATAGGTCTCACCAGGGCGAAGTACTGTTGTCGGAAAGTTGGAATGATTAGGAGAATCAGGTACATGTTGTGTTTCAAGACAGAATCCACCCCTTCGTGCATAAGCTACACCATGTTTTCCGGTCTGTGTGCCATTTAGTGAATTCCCCGTGAAAAACTGTACAGAGGGCTCAGTGGTATATACCTCCATAAAACGTCCATTTTCGGGATCATAAGCGCTTGCTGCAAACGAGAGTTCACCTTTCTCTCCTTTATTCAGAATCCAGGCATGATCATAACCACCGCCATACTTTAGCTGGTCATAATCGGCATCAATACCTTTGCTGACAAGGCGGGGTGTTTTAAAATCCATAGGAGTACCCAGGATATTGCGGTAGTTTCCTGTTGGAATCATCTCACTATTTGCTACCTCGGCAATACTGTCTCCGTTAATCACCACTTCTGTTCCGGTTATTTCCCCGGCCCCTTCACCCTTTAAATTGAAATAGGAGTGATTGGTCAAATTTAAAACAGTCGGTTTATCTGTTGTCGCCTTATAATTAATGACCAATTCGTTTTTATCGGTTAGCCTGAAGCTGACATAAAGATCAAGTGTTCCCGGAAAACCGTTTTCACCATCGGGACTTTGATAATGCATTTCAACTTCTTTCCCTTCGGAAGTTTCAACCATTTTTCCATCGAATACTTTGGATGAAAAACCATCCGGCCCGCTGTGAAGGCAGTTTGGTCCGTTATTGACAGGCAGATGATAGATCACACTGTCAAGGGTGAAAGTAGCCTTCCCAATCCGGTTGGCATATCGGCCAACTGTTGCGCCAAAACTCTTTGACCCTTTCTCATATTCATCAATGGTCCTGAATCCAAGATTAATATCTGCAATTTTGCCATGGCGATCAGGCGTCCAAATATTTACAATTTTCCCTCCGTAATTGGTCAGGGTTATTTTCACCCCCTTGTTGTTCTCAAGGGTAAAAAGTGTAACCGGTTTGCCGTTGATTATCTTTTCGAAAAGCTTTTTTTGCTGATCATCCGATTTTTTATCGGAACAGGAATCAACAACACAGATCAATCCTGCAATAACAATTATTTTTGATAAAAATTTTAAATGTTTAAGCATAACTAATTAGCAGTAAAAATTTTGAAAGATTATTTAAAAAAATGATGATCGAGAATTTTTTTATCTACAGGACTCACCTTATTCAGTACAAGGGTGCGGTAAGCCATACGTGCGACTTTTTCAATAACGACGGTATGATCAAAGGCGCTGCTTACATCTTTACCCCAGCAGAAAGGCCCGTGACCATAAACAAGGACCCCGGGAATACGCATCGGGTCAATATCCTGGGACTTAAAAGTATTAACAATCAATTTACCTGTTTCATATTCAAGATCATTCTCGACCTGTTCGAGACTCATCGGAGGGGTACAGGGAATTTCACCATTAAAGAAATTGGCATGGGTGATTCCCAGGGGAGGAATTCCCCTTCCGGCCTGGGCCCAACAGGTGGCATATTCGGAATGGGAATGGAGGATAGCCCCGATCTGGCTAAAGTTCTTATACAAAACCAGATGGGTATTGGTATCTGTTGAGGGTTTCAGATTACCCTCAACAATATTCCCATCAAGATCCATAACGACCATATCGGCAGGGATCATCTCTTCGTACGAAACTCCCGAAGGTTTGATCACAACCAGACCACTTGCCCTGTCGATCGTACTGACATTTCCCCATGTATAAATAACAAGACCTTGTTCTACAAGCTTTAAACTTGCTTTGTAGACCTGGTGTTTCAGGTTTTCAAGCATATCAGATACAGTATTACTGTTATTATTGATTTAAAACCTAAAGATGGGAATTATTTTTCATTTTATCGAAATATCGATCACAATATTTACAAACGAAGGGAATAATACCTTAAATATTTTGATTTTATGAATTTGAAGATCCGCATGGCTATGCAGCTCTTCAAAATATGCCATAAAAAAACCGGACCAAAGAACGATCCGGTTTCTATTTTTTTTATTCAGTATTTACCATATTTTTGCCCGTTGCGCCTCTTCAAGGTACATTGGTTGTCCCGGCTTAATATTGAACGCAGTATAAAATTCAGGGATATTTTTTAACGGACCAATCACACGTAAATGACCCAGTGAATGCGGGTCTTCCTTCGTGCGGCGCAGGATCTCTTTATCGCGGATATTCTGAGCCCAAACATGTGCATAGGCCAGATAAAAGCGTTGGTCAGGTGTAAATCCGTCTATCGGCTGTGTCTCTTTATTGGCCAACTTAAAGGCCTGATATGAAATATTTAATCCGCCAAAATCTGCAATATTCTCTCCAAGGCTTAATTTGCCATCGGCATGAATCGAATCAAGTACAACGAAACTATTAAACTGATCAACCAAAACCTTGGTTCTGGCATCGAAAAGTTTTGAATCTTCAGCCGTCCACCAGTCGGTAAGGTTCCCCACCTTGTCAAATTTGCGTCCTTCATCATCGAATCCATGCGTCATCTCATGTCCAATAACTACACCTATAGCGCCATAATTAACTGCGTCATCACCTTTAAGGAAAAAGAAAGGAGGCTGAAGGATGGCAGCAGGAAAGACTATTTCATTCATATCCGGGGAGTAATATGCATTCACCGTTTGCGGCGACATAAACCATTGTGACTTGTCAACAGGTTTATTGATCTTGGATAAATTAAAGGCCCTGTCAAATTTATTCGAACGGATGACATTTTCAACATATGAATCATCCGAAATTTCAAGCGCCGAATAATCCCTCCATTTATCCGGATATCCAATTTTCACGTTAATGGCATGGAGTTTCTCAAGCGCTTTTACTTTAGTATCAGGACCCATCCATTCAAGGTTTTTTATTCTTTCACCCAGTGATATGCGAAGATTATCCACCAGTTTAATCATCCGTTCTTTTGCTTCAGCAGGAAAATATTTTGCAACATACAGCTGCCCAATCGCCTCACTAAGGGCATCGCTGGTCACTCCCAATACACGTTTCCAGCGGGGACGCATCTTTTCGGTTCCCGACATTGCCCGGCCATAAAAATCAAATTTCGTATTGACAAAATCATCCGAAAGATAAGAAGCAGTACTGTTGATCAGTTCCCAGCGGAAATAGAGCTTCCATACCTCAACAGGAATATCTTTAATTACTGCGCTAACCTCGCTGATAAACAATGGCTGGTTCAGGTTGATTTCTCCCGGATCGCCAACTCCCTGTGCGACAAAGTACCGGTTCCAGTTAAAAGAGGGTGATAGTTCCATCAGCCCCTTTGTGGTGATTTTATTATATGTTTTATGCGGATCACGCTGCTCCAGCCGGGTCATTGATGCCTTTGCGAGGCGGGTTTCAAGGCTCATAATGGTCTGGGCTGCTTTTTTTGCCGCAGCCTCGTCATCTCCAAGAAGTTTAAACATCTTTTCGATATAAACGAGGTATTTTTCCCTTAAATCTTTCGAACGGGGATCATCATTAACGTAATAATCCCGGTCAGGCATCCCAATTCCGCCCTGGGTTAACTGTGCAATTTCCATTGCACTGTTTTTAGCATCAGTGGAACTGTAAAATCCAAACAGCGGAGAGAATCCGTAATTGTGCAATTTGGCAATTTCAATCTCCACATCTTCTTTCGATACTATTTTGTCAATCTCCTGAAAATAGGGGGCCAAAGGTTTGATCCCCTGTGCTCCTAATTTTACCGAATCCATCCCAAGATTGAAAAGAATAGCCGTTTTATCTGCAACCGTGCCTTTCTCATTCTTTTTGGACGCAGTCTCCCTTACCAATTCATTTAATTGTTTTTCAGCTAATTCAGCAAGTTTGTCAAATGAGCCAAAACGGCTGCGATCGGCTGGCAAAGGATTGAGTTTTTTCCATCCGCCATTGGCATAGGCATCAAAATCGGTACCCGGATCAATTGTCGTATCCATATCTGACAAACTGATTGCCGGTTCTCCCTTTTTTTCCGTTTTTTCGGTGCACCCGATAAATGATCCAGTTGTCATGATTCCCAGGAAAAATAAAATTAATAGTGTTTTTTTGCTCATTGCGTTCAGTTTTTACGAAGGGCAAAAATACTTTTTTTTGTTTAACTGAAAAATGATCCAAAACAGCAATTAAAAAAAGACCGTACAGGTCAATGATAGATCTGTACGGTCTCTATTTTTTGAGTGACCGATAGAAAGTTTAGAAACTGTTTAAATTTTATTATTCATATTAATTAGGATGATTTTTTTTTAAAGATTATGCCATAGGCATAAAATATAAATTTAAACAATCTATTAATTCAAAACAGGAGGGGGAACTGGTTGTAGAGCGATTCTGTGCTTACGTTTTAAATCGGTTAAAGTATAATCTCTGGCACGCGCAGGATTATTTGATTTATAGAGCGCCTTTCCACCTTCCATAACCAAACGCATCAGTTCATTAAGATTATTCATTTCTGCGGCGTTATTCCAGGAAACCTGCCCTCTGTTACTGATCATGTTTCGTTTCAGAACATCATCAGCTGCAATAGCCAGGGATCTTCGCTCAAGCTCCTTAAGCAATTCCGTATTTAACCCCGATGCAGCAAGTGGTTTAATATTCACCCTTAAATTATTCAATAGTACATTTATGGAATTCATGAATTCAGGGACTTTCTGACTTGCAATAGCCTGACGAACAAACTTAATTCCGAAATCTTCCTCAGGAATAGACAGGGTTCCATTACACAATTTGAGAAAAACAGAAATTTTTCTCAAATCGGTTCGATAGGCCTTCATATTTTCATGCATCCTTTTAACAACTACTTTTAGATCGGCATTCAAAACATGAATACTTGGCAATGCTGCGCCTCCATCAACTGCAATCAAAAAATTGTCAGCAAAAGGATCGGCAAAAAGGGGAGAAAATCCTACGAAATCAGATTTATCCCTGATAAATGAATTGTGAAGCACCCTTCCAATCTGAATGGTCTCCGCCATTGAAGTGGATAATTTTACCATATTGATAAATTTTGGTGTCTAATTTCCGGACAACATGCCGGTATGTGTGGTATTAATATCTGTCTTTCTCAAATCAGCGTATATCCATTGCTGAAACCGATATAAAATACCGCTATTAAATATACGACAAAAACAGTAATTTTTTACATTTTATGATCTTATATCCTTCTTATTACTTAAACAATAGAAAAAATATCATATACCAATTAAAAAAATCATGAAAAACTTTTCATTTACTCCATTTCCGGCTTTTATTTCACGGAATTAATTGTTCGAAACAGGAAAAACAGCGATGGGAAGACCGAAATAAAGTGAAAACCCGGAAATTTCAATTTCAGGATTAGCAAACCGGTGTTGAATACACAACCAATGATTTAATGGAGTGTAATTATAATGTTAAAAATGAAAATATAATCTTCAGGAACAAAAAACGGTTATTGAAACCGATAAAATGAATAAAAAAAGGGGACAATTACCGCATTATTCCATTTTTCGAAGTTATAAATTCAAGGTGCGGCTTTAGGATTTATAATTACAAAATAATTCATAATATTTTAAGAATTAATTGGCAAATAATTATTTTCCAATTAATTTTAACAAATTAATCTAACAATAAAAATTCAACAGGATTATTATTGACACAACAAATGGAGTCCAGCCACCATCATAAAACGGGGCAAACCCGAATGGCCTTATCTTCGGGAAAACTTAACAAATAAGGGATCAATGAAAACAGAAAATGTTGCTTTAATGAAAATGGCCAGGGAATCCTTAAGTGGGAAATGGGGCCTGGCGATCGGTACATTTGTAATTTATTTTTTAATCGTTGGATCAATTCAGGTTGGAGTAAGGGTGTTTAACCCGGCTACCGGACTGATTGCTCTAATTATTGCAGGTCCCATGGCGCTGGGGATCTCTATTTTCTCACTCGCCCTGGCACGCAATCAGGAAGCCAGGCTGGAACAAATCTTTGCAGGATTTTACAATTTTGGAACTTCCCTTGCGGCTTACCTGTTAATGGTTTTATTCACCCTTTTATGGATGCTTCTGTTAATCATCCCCGGAATTATTGCCGCTATCTCTTATTCTTTAACCTTTTTTATCCTCGCGGATGATGATACCATCGGTCCGATGGAGGCGATTGATAAGAGCAAAAAGATGATGGTTGGATACAAATGGAAATATTTCTGCATGGGACTCCGTTTTTTGGGTTGGGGAATACTTTGCATCTTTACCCTTGGGATCGGCTTTTTGTGGCTTGTTCCCTATATGTGGGTTTCACTTGCCAATTTTTATGATGATGTAAAAGCAAATCAGGCAATTCAATAGCATTGAAGGTTATTCACCTTCAATTTTTTATTTTTTTGAATAAACCCCTTGTAAGTAGTCTGAATAACAGAATGTCATAGTTATTTATTCTTACCTTTCACTTTCATGATCTCACCAAGGGTGTTCAAAAACTCTGTGTCTTCTCTGTGGTTCTCAGTGTAATTAATTGTTTCACAGAGTTGCACAGAGCAGGCACAGAGTTTCACAGAGCGAAAAAGAGAAATTGGTGATCAGAATTAAAATAGTACATTATATCTTTCCTATTACTTATTTCCGGATGGTTTTCTGAAAAATACAAGGGGCTTATTTAAGGATTAAATTCCTGTTTGATGATCAGCTTTATAAGGTTTTGAAAACTTTTAAGCAACTTTGCCCCATATTAAAATATTATAATGATGACAAAAACTTTAATGACCCTCCTATTATTTAGCTTAGTAACCACTTGTTTCAGCCAGCAGAAATCAACATGGGATAAATGGAGTTGGTTAACCGGAATGTGGACCGGTTCAGGAATCGGACAACCCGGACAGATAGAAGGAGTGTTTAATTTCAGTCCCGATCTTGATCAGAAGATTATGGTTCGGAAAAGTCATTCTGAATACCCCGCCTCCGGAAACAAGGCGAAGGTAATTCATGATGATTTAATGATCATCTATCCCGATTATTCCGGTGATCCCGTAAAAGCAATCTATTTTGATAATGAAGGGCATACTATTAATTATACCATCACCTATGCGGATAAGTCCATTATTCTAACCAGCGGAAAGATGCCCAATACACCTGTTTTCCGTCTGACTTATATTAAGTTGGAACACGAAATGGTCAATACAAAATTTGAAATTTCGCAGGATGGTGAAAAATTCTCCACCTATATTGAGGGAAAGAGTAAAAGAATAAATTAATGTTTAAATAACTCTTCAATAACTTTGCCAGTCATCGAAGATGGGGGAGAAATTCCCAGAAAAGCGGCAATAGTAGGTGCGACATCCGTTGCATTGGTTTCCCTCATCGTAGTCCCTTTCGCGATTCCGGCGCCAAACCATACCAAAGGAACCTGATTATTATCGGTATAATCGATAGGATTAAACTTATCTTTTGGCTGCCATCCATCCTCATACCTGATCAAAACATCTCCTGATCGTTTAATATGATAGTTGTTCTGAAAAGCTTCAAGTGGCCCGCCCGGAAAATTGTCTGCTTCCAGTTCACAGCCGGCTTTTGCAAATGCAACTCCTTCAAACTGATTTAAAAAGGAAGCCACATTCACCTGCATCTCCCGGAGATTGACTTTTTTCTTTTCAATGAGCTCATGATCAAGGTATATCTGCTGATTGGTAAACAGTTCAATCCAGTTCTCAACTCCATATCGGATATTCAGGTACGATTTTAACAAAGCCACTGCGCTCTCAGGATTGAATGTACCGGCAGTCATCCGATATTTCTCTTTCAGATAATCGGCCGGATACGAAATACTGGTCAGTCCGGTGAGGTAAACCAGAATATTTTCTGTCCCATAACCATTTTCAACATACTTTAAGAACTCGGCAATATCTTTATCCAGTCTTAAGTAGGTATCTTCCATCTCAACGGAGAAAGGACCGAATGAGTACCGTTCATAATCCATTGATGAAAATACCACTGTCAGCAGATCGGGGATCATGTCATAACCAATCTGCTCTTTTGGGATCATCTGAATTGCAAAATCCTTGACAAGGGTATTTGCCCAGGGGGTGGTTTTCAAGACATTATAATCCCCCCCCGTCTCCTTTTTCAATTTGCCCATATCATAGGGAAAACTGTTGTATTTACCTAAATAGCCGGCTTCCTTCAGGTAATTATCCGAAATACTTTCGGTGTAGGTGAAACTCTCTTTTAAGGTCGTCCAGTTCATACCGAAATATTTGTCCGCCATATTAAATCCATTATAATCGAATGCCCATTTTGGAAAAGTTTCGACATAATAGGAACTTGAGATCATTTTACCACATGTTTTATCCAGCCAGTACGCACCGTCTGCCGCATGACCAGCCGCCAAAACAGCAGAATTATCATTCATCGCGATACTGAATATCCGCGATTTTCCCTTTGTAATCAGTTTTAACTGATCACCAAGGGTAGGCGTCATCAGTTTCATTGCAGAGCGCTCCCCTTCCCTGGAATCTGATCCGACTGTGATATAAAAGTCATCAAGGACCGCTTTCATCTCTTTATTTTTCAAACGATCAATCCACACATCATTTACGATGCCGTGGCGTGAAGGGGTTGTCCCGGTCGATAGGGTTGCCATATTAACGGAAGGCCGCTGCAATAAATGGTTATAGTGATGATTGGCGCAAATAAACCCTTTTGAATAGAGTCGCTGAAATCCCCCTTCTCCGAATTTGTCCCAGAAACGTTCAATATAATCCGGATTAAAATCTTCAATGACAATACCTATTACCATTCGGGGTGTATTGGCCGACAGGGTAGTATGCCCCTGAGAAATGGCAAA
Source organism: Prolixibacteraceae bacterium (assembly GCA_023251475.1). Classification (GTDB taxonomy): domain Bacteria; phylum Bacteroidota; class Bacteroidia; order Bacteroidales; family Prolixibacteraceae; genus JAAFHB01. Next base: position 981 of record JAHEYS010000245.1, on the reverse strand, counting down.
AAACGGGAGTAATGATCCGGTGAGAAGCGTTATGAAATATTTAAACATTATCTGAAATTATTGTTTTATTTATATTACCAGCGGCAGAAAGGGAAAACTGCCAGCTGAGAGTTATAATACCTGAAATCGCCTGTGACTTCCTCCCCGATCCAGGGGGGGACTGAAAAAAAATCATCTTCTGAGTTCAATTCAATTTCCGCCATTATTAATCCCTTGTTCTCCCCTTCGAATTCATCGATCTCCCATACTTTACCCTCAAAGAAAACCCGGGTCCGGTACTTCTCAATTATCGGAACTGCACACAATTGAATCAGTTCAACGGCATCATCCAACGGAATTGAATATTCAAACTCCTTACGGCTTATCCCTTTTGATTTTCCCTTTATGGTGAGGTATCCATGAGGTCCGGCAATGCGCACACGAACCGTCCGCTCGCCATCTGCTACAAGATATCCCTGCGCATAATGTACGGGTGTTCCTAAATCCCTCCATTCCTGACTTTTGACCAAGTATTTACGTTCAATCTCCATTCCCATAATATATCCTTCTAATGACTTATAAAGTCTATTTCCAAAAACCTTGCCACCTCCTTTTTCCATCGGTGCTCAACAAAAGCAACATGATCAGGGTGATTATTACAGGTATCATAAGCCTGCTTATCGTTAAAAACCATTGAAAATCCATAATCATAATCATTCTTAATACTTACCTGATTAAAAAAAAATCGTCGTTCCATCCGGAATAATATTATGAATTCATATAATGCCTCTTCGCAACGGTTCAAAAATACGAAAATACAGCTTGTGTTTATATAGACGCGGTTCAATTAAAATCCGTTATTTTGCATCGAATCTTATCCCTAAAAAATGGAGAAAAATTTGCAGCCCGGAAAAGAAGGAAAGCGCCCGGGAAGAAGGAATTTTGTTAAAACGATTACGGTGAGATCAGTCAGCGCAGCTCTATTTGCCGCCTCATTGGCAT
>JAHEYS010000530.1 GCA_023251475.1 Prolixibacteraceae bacterium | reverse complement strand
TTGAAATCAATGGATTAAGAAAAATATTGGATGAAGCATCCCGCTCTTTGGATGATTCCACAAACCTGCACATCATTCCGTTAATGCGCGGAATTCCGGTTTTTGTTTTTACAACTCAAATAAATCATTCAAAAAATTACCGCTCTTCCGATTATGACCGGTTGGTCGCTAATCATATCATTCAAAAATCTTTTGATATCGATACTGTCAGAGGTTATCTGAAGCGGGCTAAGATAGTATCCAAATCATTTGGCAGGATTGATGTAATTTTTCTTCCCGGATTTAAACTGGCTTTTGGTAATTTTGCGAGCGCTTTCGAATGGGAGGTGAATATGGCAACTATGATTCAAACGTCCATGTGGAAAGGAATGTTGATTTCGGCACAGGTCATTATCCCGTTTCACAGTGAATTACAACAGGACGGAGAGAAAAAAATCCGCATGGGGAATATTTTGCTGGACCAACTTTTTCGGTTGCCAAAAAATGTCTTTGTGAATGCGTCCACCGGCATCTATACTTACGCAAATCCAATAACCAATTCTATCGTTAGTCAGCGATATGGAGTTCATACGGATCTGAAAAAGTATTTTATGAATTCAAAGGTATGCTTTGGTGGTTACGCAGGTTTAACCGGTCAGATCCGGTTCAACAATGGGGTTTTGGAATATGGGCCACTTGATAAAGTCACTGCAGCTGTTTACGCTCTGTCCTATATTTCGAAATATAACCTGACTACAGGAATTACCGCCGGGAAATATTTGTTCGATGATTTTGCGGTGCGGCTTAATGTTTCACGGAGCTTCGGAGAGTTGAACATCGGTCTTTTTGCCGTAAAATCATCCTTTGGTACCAATGGGGGAATCAACTTTATTATTCCGGTTTCGGCAGGAAAACATTCCAGACCTGCTGCAGTCAGGTTTCTCCTGGCAAATGACATCAAATATGAATATACCTACCGTACGATTCATCGCGATGCCGATATGTACGATACCAACACCGATTTAACGGATAAAATCAGGGACTTCAATTATGTTCGGGAATTAAAATAATGTACTACTCATTCCTCTTTTAACACAGAGGGGTTTAAGCGTACCTATTTATTTTAATAAAAGGTGGAAACCTAATCCTGCTGCATAGGAATCAAAATTCAGGGAGGCCAGATCGAGGTAGAAATGGTTAAGAAATAGTAGCTGAACTCCTGTATTCACGTACCGGGAGTCATATTCCGCAAGCAGAAATAGGTCATGAAATGGTGAATATGACACACCACCAAACATGCCGGTTAATTGATAATGATTGGCATCCATTATCTTTGGAGCATAACCCAATTGGAGATCAACTGCTGAGATCTTTTTTGAAAGCACCAGGTAAGTGGCATTAAAAAACACTGTTCCATCATTCGATGTGGAGGCAAAATCATGAATTCCCGCAACAATGGCCGGCAGATATTTTTTTTCACGCAGCAGCCGGAGCCTGACCATCGGGACCCTGTCAACACCATTGATGGGCTGACTTCCTGACCATCTCATTTTATTCGGATAATTTAAACGCACAGTCACTTCGAGAAATGGTAAAAATGTGAGGCTGGCATATGCTGACATAAAGTCATGGGACCGATCTGAGAAATCCTGGTACTTCTTGTCAAAATACGACATACCTATACTCAGATTGCCGTCATCGCACATACGTGCTGTCGGAATAGTAACAAGCCCGGTTGCCCCCGTTAATGACTGTGCGAAGGAAGTACCCGGAGTGAATAGCCCGGCTGTTATTATCAGGCAGATCACTTGAATCCTGAAGTATCGGGATCTCATTGTCGTTTAGTTTTCAAATTCATTGTACTTCACCAATCGGGAAAAGCAAAGTCTTTCCCGAAGAATTAAATTTATTATTCTCCGGGAAAGACGCGCTCTTTAATGGTAATCAGGTGATATTGTAAAGAAATTTAGCGATCACCCCCCCTGGTTGTGACAATCGGCGTAAGTAGCAGTTACAGAACTTCCAGCTGCAGGAATAAGAAGAGTACGTTTTGGTACGCCTCCTGGAGTTGAGTCCTTCAGTTCCCAGGTCTCAATTATACAGCTCCAGTGTGCAGTAACTTGCTTTCCGGATACGGGTGGAATATCATAATTGGCTGTTACAGTGTAGTTGACATCAGCCGCGATACTGGTTATTAACCAGGGAAGGTAGGGATCTGATCCGGTTCCATATGGGTAGTGGATCGTATTCGTGAATGATCCGGTTAACCCTTTTCCGCAATCGGAAATAACATTTTTCTCAGCGGCAAATCCTGTGGTTACTTTTGTCATGGTCAGATTTGAATTGACAAGATTCCACTCAGAGAAGTGCGTGATTTTAAAATAAGCGATACCCCTGTCAGCCGAAAAATGATCCGGTGATATTTTTTCTATGGTGCCGTCTTTACGGATGTAATTTAAGGTTAAAGCATTCTGTCTTGCTGCTTTAAAGGTTGCATCCATGGAGGCAGGATACATATCTGAAATATTAAGTTCAACGATCATTGGGATGTTAAATGTAATTCCTTCAGGTTGAAGATCAATCGTTTTGAGCACGATTTGTCCATTGGAAACCCCCAGTGGTTGCGCCTCTACCGTTGGAACACCGTTCACCATGTTTACCGGGGTAATTTGATTTTCCGTTGGAAGGTTGGTTGCTGAAAGACTGATCGTTGTAGGTTTAGATCCGTCAGGCATCGTCACCACAATTCCGGCAGGAACTGTGACAGTGGCAACTACCGGGCTACTGGGCACATCTGCACTCGTTGAAACAGGAATCGAACTTCCAACAGAAGTTGAAACTACAACCGGATTTGCAGCTTTAGGCAGCAACGCGGTCTGGCTGAGAAACAGGCTGACATTGGATTTTGAGGGAAGTACAACAACAACAGATATACTGTCACATATGTATCCGGTTTTTGTGACACAACCATTATATTTTCCGGCAACCAGGTTTTTAATCACCAGACGCTTTCCGGTGACCATGGTATCCAATTTCCTGTTCGGCATTGTAATACTTAAATTAAACCCCGCAAGCGTATCTTGAATTCCGGGATTTAACGCACTAATTATCAGTTCCCGGACCCCGGGTTTATTGGCTTGTTCAATAATTGCCGCTCCATCGTCAGTGTTTTTACGACAACTAAAAACAATTGCGATTGCAAATACCACAATTGTGATCATTATTTTGGGTCCAATCATCAAATTTCTCATCTTAATTTAATTAGGAATAGTATAAAATTTATAAATAGCGAATGATGTCTTTAGATTAAAATCTATTTAAGTTAAACGATTTGATTAAATATCACAGGATGAGTTGAATCACTTTCAGACCG
>JAHEYS010000529.1 GCA_023251475.1 Prolixibacteraceae bacterium | reverse complement strand
TTTTTAGTGGAAAGCGCGAACTGAAAATGGGGGAAAGTGTCGATTTTGAATGGTCAATGTTAATTACCCCGGTGAAAAAGCTGAATTCAAAAAGCCAGTTCACCGACCGGTATTATCACAATGGCGGAAATCCGATGCCCTCGGATGCCGATCTTTCATGCGGGGTTAAAATCGTCAATCTGCATCACGCCAACAACTATAATCCTCATATCAACTATCCTTTTATTGCCGTCGATTCGATGAAATGGTTTGTGAAAAAGTTGCACGATAAGGGGCAGAAGGTGAAAATTTATTATACCATCCGCGAACTGACCAATTATACCACAGAGATATGGGCACTTAGGAGTCTTGGAAATGAAATTCTGGGTGAAGGGAGCGGTGGAGGCTACCCATGGCTTCGCGAACATCTTATCGACAATTACAGACCCCAATGGTACCAGTATTTCCCCGATAAAAGTGCCGATGCTTCCATCGTCAATGCACCCGGAGATTCGCGCTGGTACAACTATTACATCGAAGGACTTGCCTGGCTGGTCCGTAATGTGGACATAGACGGGCTATATCTCGATGATGTGTCGTATGACCGGAGAACGGTAAAACGGATCAGAAAAGTGTTGGATAATGAAAAACCTGGCTGCCTTCTCGATCTCCATTCCAATACCGGATTCTCAAAAGGGCCTGCGAACCAGTATGCCGAGTATTTCCCTTTTATTGATAAATTATGGTTTGGAGAGAGTTTCCGCTATGAGGAGATGCCCGCTGAAAACTGGCTTGTTGAGGTTTCAGGAATCCCTTTTGGGTTGATGGGCGATATGTTGCAGGGGGGTGGAAACCGCTGGAAAGGGATGGTTTACGGAATGACTGTTCGCCATCCGTGGACAACCGAAGGTGTATTGTGTGATCCGCGACCTGTCTGGAAAGTATGGGATGAGTTTGGTATCGAATCGGCAACGATGAAAGGATATTGGGAAAAAGATGTACCCGTAAAGACTTCTCACCCCGATATCTATGCAACGATTTATCAAAAAGAGGGGGTGTCGCTCATCGCTGTGGCAGGCTGGAATAAGAATCCGCTACTGTTTTCGTTTCAATTTGACTGGAAAGTGCTTGGCATCGATCTCACCAAAGCAGTTCTGATGGCGCCCGAAATAAAGGACTTTCAGAAAAGTGCAATTTTTAATCCCGGTGATTCGATACCGGTTGAACCGGGGAAAGGATGGTTGTTTTATCTTCGTGAAAAATCGAATTAAATCGAAATAGGATGAAAAAGTTATTCCTGTGGCTGTTTCCCGCTGTTTGTCTGATTAATTCAAATCGCATCATTGCACAATCAGCTCACATTTCTGAAAAACAGACTCCGCTCATTACTTACCCCTTTTCTGATCCCGATCCGATACCTGTTACCGGGAAAATCTATCCCTACGCCCGTTTCGAAGGCTATTCTGCCAAAGGGACGATTCACGAATGGAAAATGGTGGAACTTGAAAATGACTTTATAAAAATCTGGATTACCCCTGAGATTGGGGGTAAAATCTGGGGAGCAATTGAGAAGGAGACCGGAAAGAAGTTCATTTATTACAATCATGCGGTGAAATTCAGGGATGTGGCCATGCGCGGCCCCTGGACTTCAGGAGGAGTCGAATTTAATTTCGGTGTGATCGGTCATGCCCCAACCACATCATCGCCTGTTGATTATCTTATTCGCACAAACGATGACGGAAGTGTCAGCTGCTATGTCGGGGCGATCGATCTCCCTTCACGAACAAGGTGGAGTGTGGAGATCAACCTTCAGAAAGATAAGGCTTACTTCACCACCCGTTCCGTCTGGGATAATCCGACCGATCTTGAACAATCGTATTACCATTGGATGAACCTCGGGGTTAAAACTGCCGGAGACCTTGAATACACCTTTCCGGGCAATTACCACCTTGGGCATGACGGGAAACATTCACCCTGGCCAACAGATGAAAAAGGGAGAAAGCTCAATTTCTACGAAAACAATAATTTTGAAGGATACAAATCGTACCACGTCTTTGGGGAAGCAACCGGATTTTACGGTGCCTACTGGCATAAAGACGATTACGGATTTGTCCATTATGCAGATTACGATGATAAACCCGGCAAAAAAGTCTGGATCTGGGGATTGTCGGATCAGGGGATGATCTGGGAAAAACTTCTTACCGACACCGATGGTCAATATACGGAAATACAGTCAGGACGACTGTTTAACCAGGCGGCTGAAGGGAGCAGTAAAACACCTTTTAAAAACAGGGGGTTCGCCCCGGGTTCGACTGATCAATGGATCGAATACTGGTTTCCGGTCAAGGGAACACAAGGTCTGAAATATGCCGAACCTGCAGGGTCTGTAAACCTTCAGCAAGAGGGAAATACCGTTACTTTAGGATTTTGTCCCAACGAAAAAACCGATGGAAAACTGGAAGTCAGAAATGGCAACACACCTGTTTTTATGAAAGAAATCCATTCAGGTCCCATGAAGGTTACCAAGGAATCATTTAAATTTGAAGGTAGTTATAACTCACTGAGTGTCTGGTTAGGGAATAAACGCCTTTACGATGCCGACCGGGAAAAATATTTAATCAAACGTCCAGTAGAATCTCCTTCCACCTTTAAATGGGAAACTGCCTACGGACATTTTCTAAGTGGAAAAGAGCAGGAACGGCAGCGGTTGTATAAGACTGCAAGGGAAGAATACATGAAATCGCTGGCCATTGAACCGTGGTTTGTCCCTGCATTGACGGGGATGGCCAATCTGAGTTACCGCAGTACTGACTACCGGACATCGATGGATTATTCGTTAAAAGCACTCTCTGTTGACACCTACGATGCAGATGCAAATATGATTTATGGGTTGGCAGGGCTTGCTCTGGGGGATACCTTATCAGCTATCGATGGTTTTTCAATCGCTTCGGCAGGTATTTCGCAGAGAAGCGCTGCCTGGACAGCTATTGCCACTATCTTTCTAAATAAGGGCGATTACCCGAAAGCTCTTAATTATGCAAATAAAAGCCTCGACTTCAATCAACTGAGTTCAGTTGGAACTCAATCAAAAATCGTCGCACTCCGGAAAATTGGAATGCTAAAAGAAGCAGCGGTTGAACTTGCCAAAATGGAAAAGAGAGACCCGTTGAATCATTTTATCCGTTTTGAAAGATTCCTCAATAATCCGTCTGCAGAAAATAAAACGAAAGTTAAAAACCAAATTACTGGTGAGCTTCCACACGAAACCTATCTGGAAAATGCGATGTGGTACTTCCGAAATGGTCAGTTTTCGGATGCCTTAAAGATTCTTGAACTGGCGTCGCAGGACCAGCCTGTTCTATTATTATGGGAAGGCTATCTGAACCATC
>JAHEYS010000528.1 GCA_023251475.1 Prolixibacteraceae bacterium | reverse complement strand
GATGTGTGATCCATGTTTTACCGAGATCTTTGGTGATGGCTACTGCGCGACCGTTTGTTGAACCTTTGTCTGTTCTGTTCCGGTCGTCGCGCATATTGAGCATCAGGATACCATCGGCCAGTTCAACAACCTGTGATTCAGTAGTATTTGATTTAGCACCAGTTCCTGCCGTCCAGGTTTTACCATGGTCTTTGCTGTAGATTAATGTTGACCACGGGATCTGATTGGCATCTTTATACTGGGCCGGGAATACAAGTGTTCCGTCATGCATGGTAATACCATTGCCGGGACCCTGAAAGAAGAGGCGCCATTCGGGTTGTTTTACTTGTGAGGTGATATTGATTGGATCCGACCAGGTGAGGCCATCATCTTCACTTTTAACCAGCATAAATTGTCCGGTTTCATCGGGTGATAATCCGGGTCCGGAGCTTCCCCAAACCGACTTTCCGGGTTTTCCGTGCCCCCACACTGCCGCAACCCAGATGGCGCCGGTGATTTTGTCCACCAAAATGGATGGATCCCCTATCCCGTTTTCGCTGTTTGGTTTTCCACCCCATTCCCCCATATCCATAATTTTTTTCATCGGTTGCCAGGTCTGACCGCCATCGGTACTGCGGCTCATCCCAACGTCGATATCGCCCTGCAGATCGTCGCTATTGAGGTAACGGATATCATAAACTGAGATTAAGGTTCCTGAATTAGTAGTAGCCAGACCCGGGATCCGGTAAGTGTTGACCTGATCCTGGCCTGCTGCACGCAGAAGGATTGCCGGACGGAAAACAAATTTTGAGTCAGGGGTGAATTTAATAATCTGATTATCACTAAACAAAAGCTCAGCATCCTGTATTTCAAAGTGATTAGTCAGCAAAACATTATTCTTTAATGTAAAAAGAAGGTTGATGAGATTGGGGCCCGTTGTCATGGACCTATCTCCTTTTATTATCGTTTTGATCCCGATATGATGGGATTCGCCGAACAGCTGATGGACTGCTCCTGCATGAACTGCCGAAAGAGAAGCGATACCCTCGGTTTGACTGGCAGGGGTAAAGTTAAGGATGATCTTTTTAAGAATTACCTTATCCCGACCCTCATCAACCTGAAATTTAATTGAATAAAGCAATTCATCTGACTTTCCGGTCCTTACCGGAATTCGTACCGGCGACAACTGAGTCCCCGAAATTCCGGCCGGCAGAACTCCTGCCGAAATACTTTCAGAATCAAGGGTTGTTGCGACCAGGGCAATCATTAGGACCAAAATTGTTTTCATAACGGAACGCTTTATTAGAATTCGAACAATCATTCGTCAATTTATCAAAGTAAAGGACAATTTACCTCTTGAAGCAATAGATTCAACTAAAATCGTACCGAAAAATTAGCAATTGAGGAAATACTACGGTTGAATTTTTGTCAATCCTTTATTATTAGGATTGTCTTATTAATTTAATCGTAGTATTATGTACTACATATTATTTCAAAAGTAGAATATCAATTTATAATTACCAAATACTTTATTAATTTTCTTTTAAATTTGCAAACTATGAATCCAAATGAAATGCAATCAATGATCTCAGCTATAGATACGAGCAGTCTTGTCGATAAGGTGGAGATTCATCTTATCAATTTTTTTACCCAAAAAGAGTTGAAACCGGGCGATTCCATTCCCAAGGAGATGGAGCTATCAGCCGCAATGGGGGTAAGCCGCACGGTTATCCGCGAATCATTGACCCGTTTAAAAACGATGGGATTGATTGAATCGGTCAAACATAAAGGGACTGTCATCAAGAGTCCTGATCTCTCAGGTATCCTGCAGAAATCGATGATCCCCGGAATCCTTGACAACGGTACTTTGAAAGATGTATTTGAACTGAGGCTGGTTATTGAGGTTGGGATGGCCGATCTGGTGGTGAACCGGGCCACAGATCAGGATATAGAGGAGCTCTATTCAATTGTTAAAAATGAAACAGAACAATCAGAAAACACCCTCTTTGATGTCGATTATGAGATAAAATTTCATGGGAAGCTCTATGATATGACCGGGAATGAAACGCTTAAAGGGTTTCAACGAATGCTTCTTCCGGTTTTTAAGTATGTTTATACCAGTGGATTGATCAATCAGACATCTGTTAACAAGAGGTTCGTCTCGCACAAGGAACTCGTTGAAGTACTGCGTCTTCACGATGCAGATAAGTTCAGGAAGGCAATGCGAAAACACCTGGAAAACCATTTTGTCAGGATTTTTCTTTAAAAGTGATCATTACAAATTGTTCTGACGTAAGAATAAGCAGATTAATCCAAATCCGGAATTAAACCTGCACGCTGTTGTTTTTACGGAATGATTTATAGACCAGGAAAAAAACATACACTACCCCGATTGCAATAATAAGAATGATAAGCTCTTTGTAATATCGGTCAAGAAGCTCCTTTTGAGAATAGAAAAAATAGCCTAACATGGCCAGGATAATATTCCATGCGGTAGCTCCAATGGCGGTAAAAAGGATAAAATCGCGCAACTTCATATTTGCCAATCCTGCAGGGAGGGAAATGAGGTGCCGGATTCCCGGAATTAGCCGTCCGATCAGTGTTGAAATCTTGCCGTTTTTTAAGAAATAACGTTCTGTTTTTTCGATTGCCGCCTGATCAATCATCATCAGATGGGCAAGACGGGTATTGACAAATTTCAGCAGCAGCTTATTTCCCAGCCATTTGGCAAGGTAATAATTGATCATTGAACCCGCTACGGCGCCCATTGAACCGGCAATAATAACCAAAAAGATATTCATATCGCCGTTGGCGGCTTTAAAGGCAGCAGGGGGAATGACCAGTTCAGACGGAAAAGGGATAATTGTACTTTCAACCGCCATCAGTAAAAATACGGTCCAGTATGTGATATGATCCATGTACCAGCCAAGAATCTGCTGAAAAATTGCGCCCATAAACTAATTTTGGGCAAAGCTAAGATTTTCCCCTGTCAAAAGAAACAGTAAAAACAGTGGTCCGGAATTAAATGATCAGGGGCAAATCCAGTTTATGGTAAGATTCAGAATGATCAGTGAATCCCGAGATTTTCCAGCCATGCAGCAATTACCGCAGCCTCGGGAGCAAGATTGTGCTGCTCAACATCGCCGTTCTCAGAGAGGACAACCTGGAGATAACTGCCCTCTGTACCATTTGGGTCAGGGATTAAAACGCTACTTCCATGGCTTCCCATATCAGCGCCCTGAGAAACCGGCAAGCTTAAATTACCCAAACTGGCAGCTGAAGCTAGTTTTTTGTAATATTCCAAATCCGAATTATTTATGATTGTATCTACTTTAACCGAGGCCGCAATGTTTTTCTTCAGATCTGCCATTGACAATTTGCCCTCCTTTGGGAATACCCATGG
>JAHEYS010000244.1 GCA_023251475.1 Prolixibacteraceae bacterium | reverse complement strand
TTTACCCTGCTGGGTTTTAAAAGCTATAACATCGTTGTCCTTAAGATTCACAGCAATCCTGCCAGTACCAATTCCCAAAACAGAAGAAAAATCGGTTCCGGTTGTGTAAGCTTGCTGAACGCTTCCGGCATCAGTATTGACGTATGTTACTGCCCTTTTAAAAAGGGTGACATTAGTTGCCCCAACAAGAGGGTAAGTAGCTGTTTTGGAAAAGTCGCTGAATGAGATCAGGCTTGCCTTAACATTTGCGTCACTTTCCATATAAATAAAACCGAAATCAATAGCTGCCGGGTCTGCCACAGTATTGGCGGCAAATAAAAGCAGACCATATGGGGTGCTGCAAAATGTTTTGGAAGTCCCGTCTGCCATCGCATCCATCATAACCAGGTCGTCAAATTCAGAAACGTCGACCAGTGCATTTAGCTGCAGGATGGTTATTTTCCCCTCGGAATCGATTGCCCCGACTGATATCATCAGATCGGTTGTTGCGGTCAAAGTCCCTTCAACGGTATAAGTATTTCCAGTGAGGTCGCCTGTTGCAGCTTCCTTCCGGAGAAATAACTGACTATCGGTGGCAAGGCCAATCCCTTTGCGTACAAAAACCTCAACTTTTAAGAGGTTGGAGGAGGCCAGAATTTCGTACTTAAATTTGACGGTGGCCCCCAGTGTGACCTTTATCTCTTTGACCTCAGTTCCGTTTAAATAGCCCTTGACGGTTGGTCCGCTATTATCCTCCTTATTACAGCTGACCGCACCAAGGCAAAGAAGCAGGATGCCTAAGAGATATGTGAAGCGATATGTTTTCATCTTCTTAAAATTAAAGTTGAATAGTTGTGTCATATTGATTGCATGTTAAAGCCATTACCAACCGGTTGTCTGGGCCCAATCCTTGTATTTCACCAACTCGCTGAAAGGAACTGGATACCAATACATTGTAGGAGCCGTAAATTTCCGGTCTTCGATCTTTACTACTTCATATGAAAATGTTGCAGCACCTGTTTTTGTGATTCTCATCCCTTTAAGGGGCGCATTTTCGGTTTGTGCCCCAATCATCCAGCGCCGGACATCCCAAAACCGGTGTCCTTCGAATGCCAACTCCACCCTGCGCTCATTGCGGACTTTTTCCCTGAAATCGGCCTGGGTCAATCCGGCAGCTATGGCTGGCATGAGCACACCTGTACGTGCACGAATCATGTTCAGAGCGGTCCGTGCTGTAAGTGTATAACCGGCAGGAACAACATCGGGTCCGAAAGCTTCATTCATCGCTTCCGCATAATTCAGCAGCACTTCACCATAACGTAAGATGTGCCAGACATGTGCTGCAGTCTGATTCGTGGGTAATTTTATTTTCTCCTGAATGAATTTTTTCAGATAATAGCCCGTTGTTGTGGCATTATTTTTACCAATCCCATCGGTACCACCTACATAGGCTTTTACTGTACTGTCGTTCCACAACGCATTATTGGTCAGCACAGTCATTGCCAAACGGGGATCCCTGTTTACATACGGATTTTGGGGATCGTATCCGGATGAAGCATCGGTAATGGCTTTTCCACTGCTCGTTTCGTAGGCATCCACAAGATTCTGTGACGGACAGGTGGCGCTTGTTCCAACATTATATGCATACAAACGGTTTCCTCCGGATGGATAATTCCAGGTCTCCATATAATTTGAATTGGCCAGACGATAATCAAGAATGATTTCCCCATTGGTTGCGGTGGTGTTTAAGAAAAGATTCCGGTAGTCCACATTCAGATTATAGGCGCTGAGCCCAATTACGTCCCTGGCAGCACCAGCCGCCTGCTCACACAAGGGAAGGTTATACTGACCGCCATTATTAACCGGACTTGCCGCAAATAAAAGGACACGGCATTTTAAAGCCAATGCTGCCCCTTTGGTAACGCGACCCATATAGGCACTCTCCCATGTTGGTTTCAGGTCCGGGATAATTGCATCCAATTCCCCCAAAATATACGTTCTGATGGCATCCGATTTCTGCCGTGACAATGCATAACTCTCTTCCATGGTCATCACTTTGTTGACAATGGGAATTTCTCCGTAACGCTTCCACAATTCAAAATGAAAGAATGCTTTAAAGAAACGCGCATCCAAACGATAGTATTTCATATCAGTTGTGATGGTTGTAAAGTAGGTGGGATCCACAATTTTATATTGATTGTAGGTAATTGTATCCGAAACCTTCAAAAAATTATTTGCATTATGAATTGCAGCATACATCGTGCTCCAGACATTATCCGGGTTGTTAAACGCGCTCCAGCTTCCGTTATTGAAACTTTGTATTGCATGGAATGGCTGATTATGATCAGCCTCATCACATGCCGATGCGAGCATAGCATTGGTTGAAATGGCTGTAAACCCGGTTTGCATATTACTGTATAAAGTTGCCCACATCGCTGCAGTGTCATCAACTTTATTCAGGACAATTTTTTCCGTTAACATCTCCCGGTCATCAACTGCCAGAAAATTGCATGAAGAGATGAAGATTGAAATCAGGATCAGGCCTGATATGCTATTGAAATATTTTTTCATACTTTTCAATTATTTAAATTTCTGATTTATAAGGTAACATTCAGACCCAGGGTAACAGATTTCATTGAAGGATAGCCGGTCAGATTTTCCGGATCCATAAAGTCAATCTCCTTGCTATGGATGAATAGGTTCATCCCTCTGACAAAGAATCTAATGTTATCAATCCGAATGCTTTTCAGGATATTTTCGGGCAGTTTATACCCAAGTTCCAGATTTCGCAGTTTCAGGTAGTCAGTTGAGCGCAACCAGATCGTACTGGACTGGTTATTATTGGCATTGGCAACGGTCGTTAACCGGGGGAACCTGGCATTCTGATTTGCGGTGGTCCAGCGGTCAAAAGCATAATCAAATGCATTCCCTTTGGCGCTGAAAGGTATAAAGTATCCGCTCAGCATGGTGGAACTATTGGCAATACCCTGGAAAAAGGCTGTAATATCGAAATTGCGGTATTGCAGGTTCAGGTTCAGCGAATAATTGAACTGAGGGACATCTGAATAACCGATCGGTTTTTTATCATTGTCATCGATTACCTTATCACCGTTCAGATCTTTGTAGATCACATCACCAGCCCCAACGATTCCGAACATTTGTTTTGGATAATTTGCAACATCAGCTGCATCTTTATAATATCCAATGGCTTCCAGTCCAAAAATCTGCCCTACAGGTTTACCGGTTGCATTTCTGTATGCATCGGGGTAGATGGTCAGATCGGGACGTTTGACAATCTCACTTTTATTGAACCATACGCCTGCCTGCACAGAATATTTAAAATGGCTGGCCGAACCAAAATATTCAAGGGTGGATTCATAACCATGATTTTTTACCTCGCCCCCATTCTGCCAGGGTTGACGTCCGTTGCCAAATCCCAATGTCTCGGGAATGGTGGTGTCCAGGGTTAATATATCGGTGCGTAACTCATTAAACCAGGTAAACATGAAATTTACATGATTGAAAAGGGTCATCTCTGCACTGAGGTCTGTTTTAAAAGCCTTATCCCAGGTAAGGTTAGGGTTGGCTAGTCTTCCTTCCTGCCGCCCTACTTTTGTCGTACTTGCAGTTGGGCCAAAAGCGTATCCCGTTGCACCCGAATAATACTGATTATAGAAAATACGTTCGGTGATGGAAAGGCCTGTAAAGGAGGTATTACTCCCGGTCAGTCCGTATGAACCCCTTAATTTGAGGTAATTAACGAAAGGAAGGGAGTTTTTAACGAAGTTCTCTTCAGAGGCTACCCAGCCGAGGGCAAGTGCTGGAAACAATCCAAACCGTTTTCCCTCTTTAAAAACCTCAGAACCATAATAACCAGAAGTAACCTCAGCAAAATAGCGGTTTTTAAATCCGTAATGGACCCTGGCGCTTGCTCCCTGGTGCTGCTGGTTCTGATGCGATCCACGCAAAATATAACTATCCATATGATACAACAACATGGCAGATAACGAATGATCCCCTTTTGTGGTTTCATAGTTTAGATTTGCTTCAAAGGTATTGCGATTGGTATGACCGGATCCTGTAACCCAGTTCAGCTGAGAGTTCTCTCCAATCTTGGTATAGGAATAAGCATCGCCCACAGGCTGAATGGCATACACTGCAAAAGTTCTGGTTTTATTATCTATCGCCTGCATCCAGTTGCTGATTGCACCGTTAACACCTGCAGACAACCCTTTCACCAAATCACCAAGGTTATAGTTCAGCCTGACCGAAGCGTTTATATTCCGCTCACTGGAGGACTGATAGCCTGATCCGGTAAGCATCCCGTAAGGATTGTTGGTATATTGCTGATTTCCCCCGATTGTCCCGTTTGGATTGATCATCGGATAGGCCAGCGGAGGTGTGTTATACATTCCGTTCCAGATATCAGTTGCGCTTCGGCCCGGATAATGACGGTCATCGAGACGGCCGCCGATATCAATTTTTGCCGTAAGATTATCCGTAATCTCAAGGTCCAGATTTGCACGAAGGTTATACCGGTTTAAAGAGGATTGTGTATTGTAGCCACTATTTAAATCAGGAAAGTTATACAGACCTCCATTTTTCATATAATTCATCGAGACAAAATATTTCAGCCCTTTTGTGCCACCCCTCAGGCCAAGATCTCCCTGAATGAGCGGGGAGGTGGTTTTAATCAGCTGATCGAAGAAATTATTGTTGGGATGCATAAACGGATCATCGCCACTCTGGTAATGGGCAAGATCCTGCTGGGTATATAAAGCAGGTTGTCCGTCGTTTTGCAGCGCCTCGTTGTAAAGTGTTGCATAATTGTAGGAATTCAACATCGAAGGCATCCTTTGCGGTTGCTGTAACCCTCCGTACATATTGAAGGTAATTTTGGTTTTCCCTTCTCCTCCCCGTTTGGTGGTCACCAGAATCACACCATTTGCCCCCTTCTGTCCATACATCGCCAGGGCGGCAGCATCTTTAAGGATTGAAATGCTCTCAATCTCAAAAAGTGACAGTTGCTGAAACTCTGTTTCAAAGCCATCAACCAGCAGCAGGGGTGAATTTACATTATAGGTATTTCTCCCCCTGATTAACAGATTAGCCAGGTCAGCACCAGGTTCACCCGATTGCTGAATGACAGTAAGTCCGGGTAAACGGCCCGAGAGCGCATTACCAACATTGGTGACCGTATTTTTGAGTAAAACATCGGAATTGACTGTACTTACGGATGATGTTAAACTCCTCCCGGATTGCTTACCGTAGGCGACATCAACGATTTTATTGTTTTTATCAAGGATTTTGGTTGAATCGCCGGGAACCAGATCCTGAGCAGACACATTTACTTGTCCTGCAAAAAGGAGCCAAACCAGGAGAAGCCCTATCTTTCTATCTATGCTTTTTTTCATAGTGTCCATGTTTGAATCATAATTATTCATTTTCGAAACATTTTATCATTTAGTAACCCGGGTTCTGGAGTAATCCAGGTGATTTTAGCACATCGTCAAGGGGAATCGGATATAGATACATGGTGGCAGGGAAAACCCTGTCCTCAAATTTAAACCGTTCGAAAGTGGTAACGGCGCCGTTCTTAACGGTATTCATCCCATAAACCGGCGCTCCGATCATGCTTCCCAATTTCCACCTTTTAAGGTCAAAATAACGATGCCCTTCAAACATCAGTTCAACTGCCCGTTCATTTCTGATCCGGCTGCGCATCCCATCCTGCGTATTATCGGCCGCCACAACCGGTAACAGTGCGATTCCTGCCCGGCTCCGGATCAGATTAATATATTTCTTGATATCTGAATTGGCTGGTTCGATCTCATTGAGCGCTTCAGCATACATCAGGTAAAGATCCGACAGGCGAAGGTATGGCCAGAAACTAGCAGGGGTTGCCCCTTTTATCCTGAACCAATCCGGAAACTGAAATTTAAGGCAGTAATAACCCGTGAAGAATTGTCCGGCAGTTCTTCCATTATTATCGCCCGTAGCCGCGCCTGCCAGCGATTGGCTCATATCCATGGTATAGATATCCCACATTGATCCGTGATACAAAATCGACTGATAAAAACGGGGATCGAGTTTACCCTTGGCATAGGGATCAGGCTGACTGAAGTAATCGGGTGTTGTTGGCGTACCATCAACCTTTTCATACATATCGACCGCGTTTTGCAGTGGCATGATGCAAGGTGTACCGTTTACAACAGCGAAATTCTTTTTACTGTATGGCAGATTACGTCCATCCCCCTGAGCATCATAGAGTGATTTTTCATTTCGCGTACCCTGAATAATTTCGGTATTAATCGGTGGGAACGCCTTGACCGCCGTGGTATAATCAACATCCGGTTTGCCCGTGTTGACTAATTTATAACCATTGCT
This sequence comes from Prolixibacteraceae bacterium, assembly GCA_023251475.1. Taxonomy (GTDB): domain Bacteria; phylum Bacteroidota; class Bacteroidia; order Bacteroidales; family Prolixibacteraceae; genus JAAFHB01. Next base: position 3,802 of record JAHEYS010000244.1, on the reverse strand, counting down.
TTCGGCAAGGTCAATAGCCGCTTTACAAGCGTCAGCCGCTTTTTTCCATCGTGTTGGATCAGCACTACCGTAACAGATGATCTGAGGCTTTCCAAATGAATAATAAGTTTCGCCCGTATTAAACAACGGACTGGCAGCATAGAGGTACAAGCGGGCTTTTACCCCAAGCACGGTTACTTTATTGACCCTTCCAAAATCGGCCCCGACAAACCGCACCGGTAAATCAATAGCAGCTTTATCCAAAACTGCGGCGATAGAATCGACGGTCTGCGCAACGGTCAGGCGGGAAAAGTCAACCTTATCATTCGGAGAATAAACTTTATTCATCCACGGCATCCCCCCGTACCTTTTAAACATTTCAAAGTACTTGATCCCGATAATGGCCCTTGCCTCACCTTTTAATCTGTTGATATAGGCCTGTGCAGGACGGGGTTCAGGAATTTTATCCACATTCTCAATAAACAGATAGGCACTTCTGATTGCCTCAAAATTGAATAGCCATTTATCTTCAAGAAAAGGATAAATCGTGGTTGCGTCCAGCTGCCCGTTGTTATAATAGGCGTTATGAAATGCAGAAGGCCAGGCATTCTCAGATTCGTCTGAAATATTTGATACCGGACTGAAATAAATCTGCAGGGCATACGACCAGGCACCTTGCTGCACAGCTGGAAAACCATAGGGCATCAGGGCATATGCGGTTGCCAGTACCTTCTCCGCATTGGTGATATTTGAGAATACCGTATCGATAGGCAATGTTGCTGAAGGAGGTTGTGCCAGATAGTCTTTACATGAACTGAAAAAGCCACCTGTAGTAATTAATACAATTACCAGAAGGGTAAGTATTACTGATTTAATCTGTTTCATCTGTAAATCGTTTAAAATGTCAATGAAATACCTACGTTATAAATTTTCATGATCGGGTAAAGAACCAACCGGCTGGTGATTGATTCCGGATCCCAGTATTTCAGTTTATCCCAGGTAAAGAGGTTTTGACCGTTCAAATAAATACGGGCATTGCTTATTTTAGCCAGCTGGGTAATCCTTGAAGGAATATTATACCCTAGTTCGATGTTCTTTAACCTGATGTAGGAAGCATCATGTAACCAGTAAGTTGATGTCTTAAAATTGTTGCTTGAGCTGTAATTGTAAGCCGTTTGGTGGAGTACAGGATAGGTCGCTGAAGCACGGGTTTCAGGGGTCCAGCGATTAACCACCCAGTCGAAGGCGTTATTACCGCCATAAAACTCAATCTGGGCCTCATCTGCAGGGATATAACTGACCTGTGTGGCCCCCTGGAACAGGGCAGAAAAATCGAACCCTTTATAATCCAATCCAAGATTCAGGCTAAAGGTTTTTCTCGGGGTATTCGAATAACCGATGGGAACAACATCATTTGCATCGATTTTCATATCGCCGTTGATATCTTTATATTTAATATCGCCGGGAATCTGGTTTTTACCAAAGGTGGAGTAGGCGGTGTTGATGTCATGGATCTGGCCAAAGGTGTCATAATAACCCTCCGCGATAAGTCCGGAATACTGACCGATGCTTAATCCCTGCGCATATAACCAGGGATAGTACTGGGGTGCTTCAGAAATAAGGGTTCTTTTATTCTCGGCATGGGTAAGTGACCCTTTGATGTTATAACCGACATTCCCTATTTTGGAATCCCACCCCACTTCAATTTCATACCCTTTGTTTTCAACTTTTGCATAGTTGGCTGGCGGGGCAATACTTCCGGTGGCCCATCCTGTAGAACCGTACTGCATATTCGGCATCATCATCCAGGGTATGGTGGCCAGATAGGTTAAAATATTGCTGCGCTTCTCGTTGAACAAATCGATATTAAAGGTCAGACGATCTTTGAAAAATTTGGTTTCAAGACCAATGTTCGCCTTTTTAGCCACTTCCCAGGTGATGTCCTGGTTGGCCATACGTCCCTCCTGCAGACCCAGGTAACTTACCGTAGAGGTTGCATCACCAAGGTAGGTGGTGTATCCGCCGGGAATATTGGCAAATGAACCGGAAACATATAAAAATCGCTGTCCTCCGATCTGATCATTACCCACAGAGCCGTACGAACCTCTCAGTTTCAAATGGGTGATAAAATCAAGGTTTTTCATAAAGGCTTCCTGAGAAGCCACCCATCCCAGGGATAATGCAGGGAATTTACCAAATCGTTTTCCACCTCCCTTGGGAAAATTCTCAGAGCCGTTTAATCCAAAGTTAAACTCAGCCAGGTAACGATTAAGATAACTATAAGTTACCCTGGAGACTAATCCCAGATAGGCTCTCGGAATGTCGCGGTACTGCGATTCAGAAAAATAGCTTTTTGACTGATTATACAATGCCAAAGCTGTAACGGTATGATCGCCGAATGTTGCGGAGTAATTCAGAGATAATTCCAGATAATTTTTCCGCCTTTTATTGGCATTGTTATCGGCATCCATGGTATAGGACAGCTGACCGTCGGCGCCTGATTGTTTATAATAAATGGTCCCGTTCACATCTATCGGGGTATAGGTTGCATAGGTTTTGGTCCGTGAATATTTTTCAAGGTACCAGCTGTCATACGAAAACTTACCCTGGGCATAGAGCCCTTTGGTGATAAAATCAAGTTTTTGTTTCAATGAAAACACGGTGTTTACAGTGGTCTGAAGCGAACGGTAATTCCCTCCCCCAAGTATCCACTGAAAAATTGGCGTTTCGCTGGATGTTGCCGACACAATGTACTTTCCGTCAACAAAACCTGGTGAAAGATAGGGCGCTGCCTGTGACAATTTCCAGAAGAATGCCGCATCATAAGGTGCATTCGGGCCGCCACGGTTTTCTTCGCGCGCGTCAATATTCACACTTCCGCTGAGGCTATTTGTAAAATCAAAATCCAAATTTGACCGGAGGTTCAACCGGTTATAATGATAATTGGGATCAAATCCATAGCCAATATCTTTGATCTGTCCTCCCTCTTTGAGATAACCTACCGACACAAAATAACGCACTTTATCTGTTCCTCCGTTCAGACTGACGTTGTAGTTCTGACGCGGGGCAAAATCTTTTAAGATGAAATCGGCATAATTAATACTGGGATATAAAATCGGACTATCACCTGTCAGATAATGCTGCAATTTTTCATTGGTCATTGCCGGGGCAATTCCATCGTTGGCATTACCTTCGTTGACATATTTTCCCCATTCGTAAGAAGATACATTGTTCCGTAGCCGGAAAGGGGTTGACATACCGTAGTTGCCCGATGCCTGAATTTTAGGTTTCCCTTTAGTCCCCTTTTTTGTGGTGATGATGATTACTCCATTTGCCCCCCTGACACCATAGACCGCGGTAGAGGAGGCATCCTTAAGAATGGAAATCGTTTCAATATCATTCGGATTGATCTGCTCATAACCGCTGATTCCGCCCCCACCAGCACTTTCACCCGAAGGGACATAGCCTGAGGCGCGTTCAATCCCATCAACAATCACCAACGGATCTGCACCATTTAAGGTACTTACCCCGCGAATACGCAAGGTTGGCGATTCCGCTCCGGGCTGACCAGATCGTTGCATTGTAATCAAACCAGGTAGTCGTCCAACCAAAGCGGTGGTAAGACTTCCTGTCGGGGATTTGATCAGATCCTTTGCGCTGACCGAGGAGATCGCCCCGGTCACGGTGGCCTTCTTTTGTTCTCCATAACCAACAATTACGACCTCATCAATTGCCAGGGAAGTCTCTTTCATTTTTACATCAATAGACGTCTTTCCCTGGAGAGGTATATCCTGTGATTCCATTCCGATAAACGAGAAGGATA
>JAHEYS010000527.1 GCA_023251475.1 Prolixibacteraceae bacterium | reverse complement strand
CACGACGGAAAACTTTTCCGGATGAAGGTGTCACCTCACTCCAGTCTGATGCGTTTGCAGCCAGATAACTTCTGAGCTGATCGAGGTACGCCAGCCCAATATTGCGGTTGCGCTTCACAAGAATTGCAACCCGCTCGGAAGCTGAAGGTTTTCGCTCCGTGTCGTTATTGTATCCCGATGTGGTTGAAGTAAAGAACAGACCATTATCTGTCAGGTCTGCGCCACTCTCTTCCATGAGTAGTGCCGATGCAAGGTAAGCCAAAGGTTTACGGATAACCGGAAGTAAGGCAGTGACCTTTGGATCCGGATTGACTTTTACCATCTCAGCTTTCAACTTTGCAAAAGCTGCCGGTCCCAGGAGGATTGAGATTTCAGTGTCTTCAATTAATTGCATATGAGGTTTCATGCGAAGGAAAGTTAACCGGCTCTTATTAATAAAAACCAGCTCATTGAAATGATCGGTTGTAGGGATAAAGGCTGATCTGAGCAATGTAAAAGCCGGTGATGCGGAGAATTCACCGAAACCGAAACTGTTTGTTTCGAGGTATTGCAGTACTGTATCAAGACCATTGAAGCCATTTGTCCGGAAATAAGTTTTGAGGTTATCTTCCTGGTATTTAAATAGTCCTTTCACAGAAGTTGACTCGGTCCGTTTAAAGCCTCCATCAGTGATGTGGGCATTCAGAAGGTCAAACCCGATCCAGTAGGCAATATGGATCACTGCGGATTGAACCAGTCGAAGCAACTCCGCTATTTTTTGTTCTGCAGCAGTCAGATCTTCCACAAATTCTGATTGATAAAAAGTGATCACTCTTTCGTACATATCGGCACCGATCAGCGGAACGAGATAATCGCGTTCGGCATTGGCAATATGCGGAGCGACGCTGTCGAAATCGGAGGAGGAGCTTACCGGGACAAACTCCCTGATCTCTTCCATTTTTGGGTTTTTGGATTTGCTGAATAACATGTTAATAGAAATGAGTGATGAGATATAAGTGATGAGTGATTAGCTTAACGTTTTGGTAGTTCCTGAACCGGTATCGAGCGTAGTGAGAACGGTATTCCGGAAACGCCATTCAATATCCTCTTCGGCGCCATTATAGCGGATAAAAAGTTCCAGCGGATCGAGCAGATCCTGACGGTCCAGCCAGCAGTTGGCAATATTGACCAGGTATGCCTCCCGGATATTGCTCCCTCCCTGGTTCCCGGCATAGGTTCCCCCCGGCATTCCGGCACCCAGGACATTTGGATTGACCATAATCGAGAACATGATTTCAGAGTTGGCAGCAGCACTGGTCACAAGATTCTGATCGTTGCTGAGTTTGTTTTCAAGTGGTTTAATGATCCACTGCTCTTCGGCCCGTCCGTTTTGCGGATTGATCTCAAAGAAAGTGAATATCGGTTTATCGGCACCTTCAGTTCCGCATAGGTTAGATTCGATGCTATCCATATAGCCCTCAATAGCCTGTTTGCGCAATTCGGTATTGGCATAATCGGTCTTTGGGAATTGTTTATCCCAGAAAGCATAGGGTATCTGGATATGCCATTTCCAGGTAATCTGATTTTCGTAGGCTTTTTTCAGAAACGAGGGCACCTTTTTGGCAATGTCAATCCAGCCGGCAAGGTAAGCAGCCCACCAGATGGGTGAGCTGTAATATTCTCCATTTCCCCATGAGTCCCGGATTACATAGATAAATGATTTACCGGCGGTTTTATTACCCCATCTCCGGCGCTGCAGGTCTGCATAAGGATCGTATTCGTCGAGTACATCATAGACCTGATATTCGTTTTCTCCGGGAACATCAGGCCACTTGCCTGAAACAACGCATTTATTGATAGTTCCGGTAACAGGGTCGGCAAAACTTAACCGGCAATATTTGGCATTTATGGTATTGATGCCGACAATTTTACTACCATCTGCGTTCATCAGTATTTGCACAAAAGCGCAACCAAACTTCAGATAATCGCGCAGGGCTTTAGCCATAAATTTGCGCACCTGCCGGGAATTTGCAAAAGTGACAAGCGACTTGTCTTTTACTTTTTCGAGTACCTCGTTTCCCTGCTCATCATAATCCTGCACTTTACAGGCAAATATCCCCTGGCCTATCGTGAAGTTCCGGGTAAACTTCAAACCGGTATTGAGTACACCAACACTGTTGATGATAGCATCAGCCTTAGTTGGAAAGTCGTTGGCGCCTGCCCATGCGGACATTTTAATATTTCCGCACATGAAATAGTTTTCATAAAAATCTTTTGGCTGCGCAGTTTTTTTAGGTTTCTCTGCAGGCGCGCCCGAAGTGTTTGCCTGGTAGCTTTTCCCGTAAGCCAGCAAGGGGACGCCTTGTTTGTTGAAAAGGATATCTGCCATTATAGTTGATTTAGGTGCGTGTAGTAGGGTGATCACGCAGGATCACCCCTCCTACATGCGTACTTTTTTATTGTTCCACTCAATAATTCCGTCTATATGGACCGGGGTTACATGTCCGGTTGTTTCGTTCTGTGCATCAACGGGCAGGACTCCGCGCATACGGTTGTCTTTGCCGTTGAATGGTAGTCCGGCGGCCACCGCACGAGGGATGAAGACCAGCTCACCGTTTTTCATTACGAACCTGATTGAGAAAGTAAACTGTTTACCCTCCGGTGTTTCTTTAATCTCGTACTGTTTAAGGACGAGGTTGCGCCTGATGGTTTGGATTTCTGCCATAATCTTGTTTTGGGGTAAAGATTATATGGAGAGGGGAGTGATGGAAAGGACAAAAAAAAGCCTCCGTCCGTCGGTTGACGGATGAAGGCTTTTTTTGTTAAGTTAACGTCCAGGCTAAGTGAAGTTGCGTGGAGTGCCGAGCCGCAGCGTAGGACACGGAACGCAATTTGGGAGAGGGCGCGAATGCCTTTAACATTGGATAGCCCATCGGATGAGCGCCCGAACCACATAGCCGTTTGTTGGTTGTCTGTAGCCAGCCAGCTCATTTTTCCTCATTTTTTCTTCTTAGCGCGCGCACTCTTAATAATAGATGAATCTACTTTTTATGTAAAGAGAATAGAATGACCATAATCGAAAGCTCTTGATCTATTCTACATTTGGAAGAAATTGCGAACATTCCCTATTAGTAAAATACCCCTCTTAATGAATCACCAAAATTTTTTGCACCGAACAGACACTGCCCGCCTGCAATTTGACAAGGTATAATCCATTGTTTAATGTTGAACCATTTAAACCTTTCCCATCCCAGGAAAATTCTGATTTTCCAGAAGAAATATGCAAAGGCATGATAAAGATTAATTTCCCTTGAACGTCATAAAGCGAGAATGTTGCAGAAGCACTTAATCCTTGATATTCAATGTTAAGCGTGCTGCCAGGCGTTAATAAATTTCCATTCAAGAACCGGAA
>JAHEYS010000526.1 GCA_023251475.1 Prolixibacteraceae bacterium | reverse complement strand
AAGAAAGGGCGAATGCTCGACGCTAACCGGCGGATCACAGCGCTGAACCTGGTATGGGAAAAGATGTCGCTGGTATGCCAATGCGCAAAACTACTCTTTCAGAACGACGCCACACGTTACAACCTGTTCCTTCTTTCAGATGGCGTTACCCAGGCTGCAACACCTGCGCCTGCCCCCGCGCTGCAGAATAAAGCGGAATAAATTAATTATTGCCGGTTTTTATTTTTCGTTTTGCAACACCTTCAAAAGTCATTTTTACCGGGAGTATATGACCTGCTTCATCAAAATACATCCTGTCGATACAGGTTTCACGGTGATTGCCATTAGTTGTATTCAAGGGGCGGCGATGGTAAACGATATAATATTCATCAGTCCCGGGAACCTGTATCACCGAATGGTGTCCGGCGCCGGTCGCAATGTTGGGATCCTGTTTTAAAATTTTATCAATCCGCTGAAATGGTCCTGTCGGGGTATCTCCAATGGCATACGCCACGCTGTAATCTGGACCCGTCCACCCACCTTCCGACCACATCAGGTAATACTTATTATTGCGTTTAAACATAAAAGGACCCTCTACATAGTTTTTAGGCGTGATTTCCTTAAAGGTTTCTCCGTCGGCAAATGGGACTATACTTAGCAGATCGCTGCTCACCCTGACAATATTGCAATGTCTCCATCCACCATAATAGAGATACAACTGTCCATCGGTATCCCGAAAGATAAACTGGTCGATCGGCTGGGCCTTATTGTGAAACCGGCCGATCAGTGGTTTTCCCAGTGCGTCCATAAACGGCCCTCCCGGCTGATCACTAACAGCAACTCCAATTCCACCTGTCTCGCGATCACTCTGGATATCATTGGCAGAAAAGAACAGGTAATATTTATTGTTGGCTTTGATGATGGAAGGCGCCCAAATTGAATAGGCAGCCCATTTTACATCTTTAATATCAAGGACATGTGAGTGCTTCTTCCAATGAATCAAATCCTTTGATGAAAAGGCATTAATAAATGTTTGCCTGAGATACTGCGGATTAATCGTATTTTTCTGTGCCCGGATCTGTTGGTCGCTGAAAACCAAGGATCTGTCAGGCAGATCGTAGTCGTCAGAATAGGTAGGATAAATCCAGTATTGTTTCCCAAATATTATCCCTTCCGGATCGGCATACCAGCCTGGGAAAACAGGATTTCCGGATCTATCGTTTGGAGTTGACTTTTCAATTTTCTGAGTAAAAGCAGAAGATGTGCACAATAGAAGAAAAAATGATAAAAATATTTTCATAAACAATATTTTCAATTGCCAAATATTAAATTCGATTACAACTCTGTAAGGTTTACCAATTAGAAATGATTAATCTTAATTTAAACAGTTTCCTCTGTTACAGATGCAAATAAACCTAATTTTACCCATGCAGGCAACCTGTTGCATCCAATAAATTGAAGATTTCAAAATATTAGTCAGCACAAACATAAAAACGGAATCATTACTTATCTTTGAAATTCATTTTTACAGTTTAACTTAAAAATGAATTTTTTGAACTTTAATCTTTTTAGCATGAATTCCAATCCACTCTTTAATACCAAAACACCCCTTTTAAACGGGGGAAAACCGGAGGAAAAAAGAGAAGAACTGCTCGATTATTTTCACAAGACTTTTGATATTGACGAACAACTTTTTGAAGTATTTGCTGATCCGGAGGCGATGTACCAAAAAGCAGATCCTTTGCGTCATCCGCTCATCTTTTATTACGGGCACACCGCCACATTTTACATTAATAAATTAATTGTCAGCAAAATAATCAATGAAAGGATCGACCCCCGGTTAGAATCAATGTTTGCAATCGGTGTGGATGAGATGTCGTGGGATGATCTGAACACGAGTCATTACGACTGGCCGACTGTTGCAGAGGTAACACAATACCGCAATAAGGTGAGGCAAACGGTTGATCAGCTGATCAAAACTTTGCCGCTCCATGTGCCGGTTGGATGGGACAACCCCTTCTGGATTATTCTGATGGGGATCGAGCATGAGCGGATTCATCTTGAAACCTCTTCATTATTGATCCGGCAGATTCCATTGAAATTTCTGAAACCAATCGGGTCGTGGGAGATCTGCCGGGAATCGGCCCCCGCCCCGGAAAACGAGTTAATAGCAGTTGAAGGAAAGCAATTTAAAATTGGTAAACCGTTCAACGATCCACTTTACGGATGGGATAATGAGTATGGTTTTCACGATGCGGATGTTCAACCTTTTAAAGCCTCAAAGTACCTTTGTTCCAACGGGGAGTTTTTGGAGTTTGTCGAGGCAGGCGGATATCAGAGGCAAGATTATTGGACCGAAGAGGGGTGGAACTGGAAAACCTACGTTGATGCCAAACATCCCCTTTTCTGGATCAGGGAAGGAAATGACTTAAAATTGCGGCTGGTTTTTAATCAGATTGCTATGCCATGGAATTGGCCCGCAGAGGTTAATCAACTTGAAGCCAAGGCTTTTTGCAACTGGAAATCTGAGCAGACAGGAGTTCCTATTCGTCTTCCCTCTGAGGATGAATGGTTTCTACTGTATAAGAATGGCCATATCCCCGATCAACCTTACTGGATAAATGCCCCGGGAAATATCAATATGGAACATTTTCAAAGCCCATGTCCGGTTGACAAATTTAAATTTGACCAGTTTTACGACCTGATCGGAAACGTCTGGCAATGGACCGAAACCCCGATTACCGGCTTTGAAGGATTTAAAATTCACCCTATTTACGACGATTTCTCGACGCCGACCTTCGATCTGAAGCATAATCTGATCAAAGGCGGTTCCTGGATATCGACCGGGAACGAGGCGACAGGGGCTGCCCGCTATGCTTTCCGTCGCCATTTTTATCAGCATGCCGGATTTCGGTATGTCGGGTCAGCCAATGAGGTGGTGATTCCTGCCGACATCTATGAGACCGACCGCGAAGTGATCCGTCACTGTGAAGCGCAATACGGAGTTGATCACCTGGGAATTAAAAATTACTATCAAGAAATAGCGCGTTTGGCCATCCATTATGCCGGGAAGAGCCGGAATAACGCTTTGGATCTTGGCTGCCGGACGGGGAGGACCACCTTCGAAATGGCCAGGAAATTCGGCTCCGTAACCGGTCTCGACTTTACAGCGCGGAATATCAGGGTCGCCGTTCAGTTGCAGGAGCGTGGAAGTTTAAATTACGTCTTCCCGGAAGAGGGGGAGTTACTTTCCTACAATCAAATAAATATCAATGCGTTTGGGTTTGAACAGCTAGTTGGCAAAGTTACTTTCCTCCAGTCTGATGCTTCAAATATGAAACCGATCTTCGTGGGTTATGATCTGGTGCTGATAAATGATATACTGGATCAGATGTATAATCCGCGTCACTTCCT
>JAHEYS010000525.1 GCA_023251475.1 Prolixibacteraceae bacterium | reverse complement strand
GTTACTCAGCGCAAAATACCAGTTCAGGTTTCAGTCGGGAAAGATAATTGACGGAGAACTGATGAAGCAAAAAATTAATGCAGAGCTGTATAAAAATGTTTTTCACAAGGATATACGGGTAAAGGGGTTCCTGCAGGAAGACCTCTCCATCAAACGGATTAATTCGTTTCCGCTCACCCACATCAATGATTTTCTGGTAAAAAACTATCTTCAGGTAGCTATCGATAATCCCAAAAATAAGCTGACAGCCGATGTATTTATCGATGATGAACGGTTAGGGGCGATTTCCCAATTTCGGCTCAATGAGACTGAAATTAGCAGGATGGATGATATTCAACGGATGAGAGCTCCCTTGAAATCACAGAATATGATGATCAAAAATATTGAAAATGAACAAGATCACAAAAAGATTCTGCGCGCGAATTATTTCGTTCCATTTGCTAAAACAATGAATCCACAATCTGACTTTGCGCAATTCCGTAGCTTTCATAAACTGAATAAGGAACCCAAACGAACCGCAAGAATAAAACTTAAGAAGCCAGAGTTTGAGTTTCATGATATTTTGGCGGTGGTGAATAATTATCCCCAGTTGATGCGAAAGTTTGGTTTCGTACTCGACTTTCAGATTCCATACAGCGAAGAGATCCCATCCACCGGGACCATTCACATAATACCAGTAATAACAGGCCTATCTGAAGATGCAACTACCACTATATCGGCTCCTCCGGTAGCATATGAAATTACCAAAACCGGGTTTTATATTTCAGATAAACCGGATACGATCTTTAAAAGGGGATATGTTAAAATTAATACCGACGGCTTTTCTGTGATTCAGGTTGATGCGGATGGTGTTGCCATGAAAACAAACAATCTGGCCGAAAATAAGGTCCACCAGATCGCCAAATTTTTTGAAGACAAATCAAATTTAATCTTTAACGAGAAGATCAATCTCAGTAAGGTTCAATCTGTCCGCCAAATAAATTATGAGGGTTTACAGTTGTCGCCAGCCGCTCAGATGATTAAAAAAATTGAGTTCATTGCCCCTCCTGAGGATGAAGGATTGCCGGCCATGCGCTCTTCGGGGATCGCCATTACCAAAAACGGGATGGCGGAGCACATCTTTTCCCGCTTTAAAAACAACGCAGGTTTACAAACACATCTGCTCACCGATGCCCCGGTTCACCCTGAGTTCAGAATAAAAATCCCTGTAAATATACTCTATTCCAGTGATTTGATTCAAGGATACCGTATGGATATCGCTTATGCGAACGAGCCGGATAAATGGTTTTCACTCCATCAGCGTAAAGATGAATATACCTGGTACAACGAGAGTAAGCAACCCAATGTGATCACAGACATAGAACAGGATGAGGGGTATCTTGAATTGGCGCTGGCGGAAGATCAGGATGATCCGGACGATGTTTTTGTGTCGGAGACACTGGCGCGTTGGGAAGGGTGGAGTTTATCGGTCCGAAGGCCCGGATATGCAATTAATGATTCTGAGGATTACGAATTAAAGTCGGGCGAGCGTCTGAAACACGACTATGTGAATACCGATAAACTCAAAGAGAACAGGAAATATGCGTTTGATCCTGATCTTGAATTTAAGATCAATGCACAGTCGAATATTGTGGCAGGTACTCTGCCAAAACTTCGGTTCGGGAAGGATTACTTCATTCGCATCAGGGCGGTTGACCTGGCAGGGAACAGTGTTCCGGTTGGTCACCAGAGTGAGGATGTCGCAGAGACGGTGCGCAAAAATGTCAGGTACATGCGTTTCGAACCGTTGGCAAGTCCTATCGTTCTTGTTGGTAATCAGTTAAAAGATGGGGAGTTTCTTGAAAGGATGGTCGTCAGGAGTAATTTTGATGCCGCTCCGAAGGATTATGAAAATAAATTTCCTGTAAACCAGCAGGTTTTTGATGAGTTTTCACAGCGATATTTGCTCCCGCCAAAAAGTAGTCAGGCTACGGCTGAAACACATGGGATGTTTGAAAAAGCTTTTTCAAATAATCCTGCCGCCGCCAAGGAGATCTACGGGCTGATCACTTCCCGGGAGGGACTGTATCAGCAGGATAAACAAAATAATGAAAAAGTGTACCAGCCTTCCGAGGTTGAAGTCATTTACCTGCCCGATCCGATGGCAGCTGGCGTTGCCTTATTTGTAGCCGACGGACTTGAGCATACCCACACCCAGGAATTTAAACCAAGAATGTTTGGTTTCTTTACGAACGATGAAGTCTCACCTTCAACTACCAATATTGACATTCCTGAAAACTGGTATAAATCCGGGATAGTGCGAATCAGACTGGAGGAGGGTGAACCAGGGAGCAAGTGGGAGGGATCACAAAGAATTCTAACCATTTTTCTGCCGAAAGGATATCGTACGCGATTAAAATTCAGTACTTTCTGGAGGGAGAAGGATTTTAAGGAACTTTCTGCCCTGTGGGCCATGGTGAAGGAGAAATCGCCGGCAAACGTAGCTGAGTTGGAACAGCTTGTAAGGTCAGGTCAACATTGGATGCTCAGCCCATCACGCGAAATGGAGCTGGTTCATGCCGTACAGCAACCTGTTGCTGAACCTGTCATTCAGGCATTGATTCCTGAACGTGATTATGGCGACACCAGTGCAAAGATTAATACCCGGTTTTTGGTGCATGGCGAAAGTACCGAAAAGGTGGAATACCAGGCAAAGTGGACTGAGTCGTATGATGATGGGATATCACTGGAGATTAAAAAGATCCAGGGGACAAACGCTATTTCTGATATTACCGTAAGTTATGTGGATGATCTGATCACAAAAGGGACCATCCCCACATTCCCGAAACTGGAAATCCAGTCCAATCCAAAGTTGGTGTTCCAGCCGCACCGGCAGTTTCAGCGTCGGACTCCAATGGAATTCAAGGTCAATCCCCAGCCCGAATCTCTGCGTGTTAATCACCTGTTTCAAACTCAATCCGTCTCATTTGAGAAGCTTCAGAAGGAGAAATCAGTGGCGCCCAAAAACCTTTCCAACCGGTTGAAGTTTGAGATTCATGAATCGCGCTTCACCTTTTTGCGGCACATCGAACTCCGGATCGATCCCCTTATCCAGAATTTTGGAGATACCAAACATCGCTGGGTGGACTACAAGATTGTGGCCGCTTCCCGTTACCGGGAATATTTCGATAAAATACTGAAAAATTACCCCGATCAGCATACCGTCCGGGAGGGTAAATGGGTCGAAAAGATCAACATTTTAAGTACCACACGTCCACAAATCCCGGAGATCGATTATATAATTCCAACCTTCGAATGGCATAAGAATCAGGATCAGAACACGATCCGGCATCAGCGGTTAGGGGGAGGTTTGCGCATATTCCTTAAACGGCCCTGGTTCTCTTCGGGTGATGAT
>JAHEYS010000524.1 GCA_023251475.1 Prolixibacteraceae bacterium | reverse complement strand
AAAAAAGAGGTAAAAAATAACCTTAGTCTGCTTTATCATGTAGCAGAATGTATTCTTGTCTATGATCCCATCAATGATGAAGCCTTCGCGATGAAGTGCTCCGTATTGTACCATCTTGGTAAAAAAGGGATGGCAAAGAATCTTTATGATACCTTTTGCCGGGAATACAGGCAGGTACTGGGAATTGATTACACCGTTTCATTCAATGAAACGATTAAGTAAAAATATTTCGGCCCTTTTCACCACTGTGCGACACGCCAAAACATTTAATCCATTAAATCACTGGAATATAACACCAAATTATTCCGGATGATCTCCGTGCACCCCTTCCTGAAACCGGTCTCTTTTGCTCAATAAACAGGATATTAATAAAATATTAATAAATTATTATCTGGCATTTGCCGAATATTAATCGTTGTGTTAATCGGCCGATATTTACTTTGTAGTTCAAAACCTGGCAAAAGACCCGAATTGCAGGTTTGAGAATCATTAACCAAATTAAATCGATATGTCAGTCAAATCATCAAGAAGAGATTTTTTCAAGCAATCATCCTCTGTTGTTTTAGGGGCTATTGTACTTCCTTCCATCATTCCCTCTACAGCTCTTGGCATGGGTGGCAAATTGCCGCCAAGCGACAGGATTGTAATGGGCGCCATTGGAGTGGGATCGCAGGGTAAAAGCAACATGAGGGATTTTCTAAAACTTAAGAACCAGGTTCAGTTTGTTGCCGTTTGTGATGTAGATAAAAACCATCAGACGGAAGCCAAATTATTAGCCGATAAAGCGAATCTTAACAATGATTGCCGCATTTATGATGACTATCGTGAATTTCTTGCAAAGGAAAAACTGGATGCTGTAAGTATTGCCCTGCCCGACCACTGGCACGGCATTATTTATTCGGCTGCGGCGAATAAGAAATTGGATGTTTACGGTGAAAAACCAATTTGCCGGACCATAAAGGATGGTCAAACGATTGTAGGTTCGGTAAAAAAGAACAATATTATCTGGCAAACCGGCAGCTGGCAACGTTCTCAGGCCAATTTTCATCATGCAGCAGAACTTGTATTCAATGGCAGGATCGGGAAAATTAAAACCATTGAGGTTGGCTTACCCGATGGTAATAATGTGATCGGAACACCACCCATCAAGGATATACCCAAAGTGTTGAATTGGGAAATGTGGTTAGGACCTGCACTTAAAGTCCCCTATCGTGGAATTTCACACTGGGACTGGCGTTGGATTCTCGATTATTCGGGAGGTCAGTTGACCGATTGGGCTGGTCACCATATTGATATTGCCAACTGGGGTGCCGGGCTTGAAAGAACAGGTCCGGTTGAAATTTCAGGAACCGGTGTTTATCCCCGGGAAGGGCTTTATAATGTCCCTATTGAATATGATTTCCTTTGCAAATATGCCAATGGGATCGAAATGCGGGTTGCAAACCAATCACGGTTGGTTCATGGGTCGGGGGCAACCTGGTATGGCGAAAAGGGGTGGATCAATGTTGACCGGGGCCGGATCTCAGCTTCAGATCCTAAAATACTGCTGGAAGTAATTGGTAATAACGAAAAACGGTTGTACAAAAGTGACAACCATTGGCAGAACTTTATTGATTGTGTCCGTTCAAGAAAGGAGACCATCGCTCCTGTTGAAGTGGCATTTCGTGCTATTTCAGTAGCGTTATTGGGTGAAATAGCCATGACAACGGGACAAAAAATCCATTGGGATCCCAAAAAGGAAGAAATTATCGGCAATCCCCGTGCAAGCCGTTTACTGAGTCGTCCCTATCGTCAGCCGTGGACATTACCAACAATTTAATCAGACATATAAATGAAAAAATACTTTTGGTCTTTTTTACTGGTGACGGGTTTATTGACCTTCTCCAGTTTAACTATGAATGCAGCAAAGTACAAGGCACTGATCATTACGGGTCAGAATAACCATAACTGGAAAGCAAGCAATCCGGTCTTGAAATTATTACTCGATCAGACTGCCCTTTTTACAACCGACATTGTAATCACTCCCGCAAAAGGGGGCGATATGAATACATTTACTCCCGATTTTTCGAAATACAATGTAGTGGTTCTTGACTATAACGGCGAATCATGGTCTGATAAAACCAAATCGGCATTTCTGACATGGGTCAAAGGTGGCGGAGGCGTGGTTGTTTACCATGGAGCTGATAATTCTTTTCCCGAATGGAAAGAGTACAATGAAATGATTGGCATAGGAGGATGGGGAAACCGGAATGAAAAAGATGGCCCTTACTTTTACTATAAAAAAAATGAACTGATCATTGACAAGACTGCAGGACGCGGAGGATCGCACGCCAAAAGACATGATTTTGAAATAAAAACCCGTCAAATGGAACATCCCATCATGAAAGGAGTTCCTGTTCGGTGGAAGCACGCCAATGATGAACTATACAGTCAGTTACGCGGGCCAGGCAAAAATATGGAGATTCTGGCTACAGCTTATGCCGATACTACAGGCGGAGGGACCGGGCGCGACGAGCCCATGTTAATGACCATCAGTTATGGAAAAGGGAGGATTTTCCACACGGCTTTAGGTCATGCCGATGAGGGTGGCGGACCGGCGATGGAGTGCGTTGGCTTTATTGTCACTTTTCAGCGGGGAGCCGAATGGGCAGCTTCAGGAAAAGTGACCCAAAAAATCCCGGGTGACTTCCCCAATGCGGCTGGTGTTTCGTTACGCGCCGAATTTAAAGAGTTGACGCTCGAGGAAGATATGGAAAAAATTGTGCAATATGATATCCCTAAAAGCACGAAGTATTTTACCGACCTGCAAAGCCGCATCCGGAGCTCATCAGCCGTGGGAGAAGATCTTCTTAAATATGAGAAACTTATGGTAAAGCTACTTAAAAACGAAGACGCAACAACTGAGGCAAAGAAACTGATGCTCCGCGAATTAAGCTGGATGGGTTCTGACTATTCAGTGAATGTCATCAAAGCGCTTGTTTCAAATACTGAATTAAAGGATGAGGCAAATTATGCCCTGTTAAGACTTCAGCCGGCTAAATAATTTTAACCTTATTTATCACACTAATATTTAATAAATGAAAAGATTTTTATTTTCCGTGGTTGTTATTTTAGTTGCAGTCACTACCCAGGTTTCCATGGCTCAGGAAAAGCGTCCTGGTCCGCGTCCGGCTCCCGAAACGGGAGAAAAGTTCAAAGTTGGAATGGCTGGTTTTACATTCGCCAAATTTGATCTTGACAAAACGCTTGAAACCTTGCAAAGGGCCGATGTTCACTACCTTTGCATCAAGGATTTCCACCTGCCAATGAATAGTACCGATGAACAGATCGCGGCTTTTAAGGCAAAACTGCAGGCAAAAGGGGTAACCGGTTATGCCGTGGGCCCAATTTACATGAAGTCGGAGGGTGAA
>JAHEYS010000523.1 GCA_023251475.1 Prolixibacteraceae bacterium | reverse complement strand
ATCTGGAAAATGCGATGTGGTACTTCCGAAATGGTCAGTTTTCGGATGCCTTAAAGATTCTTGAACTGGCG
This sequence comes from Prolixibacteraceae bacterium, assembly GCA_023251475.1. Taxonomy (GTDB): domain Bacteria; phylum Bacteroidota; class Bacteroidia; order Bacteroidales; family Prolixibacteraceae; genus JAAFHB01. The sequence continues at coordinate 3,344 of JAHEYS010000523.1, read as the reverse complement.
TCGCAGGACCAGCCTGTTCTATTATTATGGGAAGGCTATCTGAACCATCTAAAAGGAAATAAATCACTCGCCTCTCAACTGCTGGCAAAGGCCCTTGATATTGATCCTCAGCTTGTTTTTCCATTCCGGATTGAAACGCTCCAACCCCTTGAATGGGCACGATCGATCTCCGGTAGCTGGAAAATACCGTATTACATGGGTTTAATTTATTTAAATGCCGGAAATGAAGAAAAGGGGCTTGATCTCTGGAATAATTGCGGAGACCGACCCGATTTCTTTCCGTTCTATCTCTCCCGTTCATGCCATCCTGATACCGGTAGTCAACAGGCAGAGGCCGATATTGAAAAGGCTTTGAACCTGGCAGGAAATGACTGGCGTACAGGTTTGACTGCCTCCAAATTTTACCTGGCGAATGGTAACAGAATTAAAGCGGAAGAGTTGGCAGGTAACTTTTATACAAAGAATCCACAAAATTACTACCTGGGGCTCCATTATGCCAAAATGCTGGAACTGAATAAAAAATATAGCGCTTGCATCGCCTTGCTTCAAAAAATAGAGGTACTCCCCAATGAAGGTGCTACAGAAAGCCGGATCGTCTGGAAGAATGCCAATACAGGGAATGCAATGGATCTGATGAAAATAGGAAAATACAAAAAGGCGTTGGAAAGTATTGCCAGATCGAAGGAGTGGCCCGAAAACCTGGGCGTAGGAAGACCTTATATCGTCGATGAAAGAATGGAAGATTTTATTGCACTTCAGTGTTATAAAAAGCTCAACGACAAGCGATCAATAATAGAGTTCACCGACAAAATCGCAGGAAAGGATGCTGTTCAAAACTTATCGTCTGATTTAAATGACTTTCTGTCAGCATGGTTGTTAAGAGAGAACGGGAATAGGAGGGAAGGGGACCAGATCATAAAGAATTTAGGTGAAAAAAATCCTGACTCAAAAACTATTCAGTGGTGCAATGCCGTTTATGCGGGAGACCTTGCGAAGGCTAAAACCTTCTCCAATACGATCGACAGGAACGATCAAACCAATTTGATGTTTGAAAGAATTGTTGATGAATTGCTCAACATGGGTTCTTATTGATGTCATAAAATATTTTAATTTTTATTTTCAACCTTACTTTTGAGTAATATGAAAAATTTTAGCCTTCTGTTTTTGTCGATCCTTATCTGTTGGGTCAGTTTACCTGCATCAGCTGCACCTCCTGCTCCAAAATATAACCTTCAGTTTCCCTCTCTGGCCACCTCATGGGATGAAGCCATTCCATTGGGAAACGGGATGCTTGGCGCTTTGGTCTGGCAGAAGGGGGATCATCTCCGCTTTTCTCTCGACCGGGCCGATTTATGGGATTGGCGTCCCATGGAAAATCTCGTCAAACCTGAATTTAGTTTTAAATGGGTTCAGCGGCAGGTGAAGGCGAACAATTATAAGGCGGTCCAGGATATGTTCGATGCACCTTATGACCAGTTGCCGGCACCATCAAAAATTCCGGGCGCCGCACTGGAGTTTGACACCAAGGGTCTGGGTGAAGTTATTCAGGTTACATTAACGCCGAATAATGGAGTTTGTGAGACAAAATGGGCAAAAGGCGCGATACTGCAGACCTTTGTTCATGCAACTGAACCAGTCGGATGGTTCCGGTTCGAGAGGGTTCCCAAGGACCTTGTTCCTGTTCTGATTCCTCCGCTTTACCGGAAAGAGGGGATAAGTTCATCTGACAGTCCGGTGACGGGGCAGGACTTACAACGTCTTGGCTATGAACAGGGGAAAGTTGTTCGTGTTGGGAATACTTTGGTATACAGGCAGAAAGGGTGGAACGGATTTGAATACGAAGTAGCCGTCTCCTGGCAAACCACCCGAAATACCCTTACCGGGACATGGACCATCACCTCCTCTTTTTCAGGAATAAAGGGGGGTAAAACTGCCGGGGAACATGTAACTGAACGGCTGAATAATACAAAATTTGTCACGGCGATGGTGTCTCATGCCTTGTGGTGGAGGAGTTTCTGGAGCAAATCAGCAATCACTTTGCCTGATTGTCTGCTTCAGAAGCAATGGATTCTCGAACAGTACAAGTTTGGTTCTGCTGCCCGTGCCGATTCCCCGCCAATCTCTTTGCAGGCGGTCTGGACGGCTGATAACGGCAAACTGCCACCCTGGAAGGGTGATTTCCATCACGACCTGAATACCCAGCTCAGTTACTGGCCAGCTTACTCCGCCAACCACCTTGATCTTGAGGAGGGCTTTCTTAACTGGCTCTGGAAATACCGTGAGACGTTTAAAAAATATACCAGGACTTATTTTGGGACCTCAGGGATGAATGTTCCCGGAGTTACAACCCTTACCGGAGAACCGATGGGTGGCTGGATTCAGTACTCCTTCGGCCCGACAGTCGGATGCTGGCTTGCTCAACATTTTTACCTCCACTGGATCTATTCGAAAGATGAAAAATTCCTGCGCGAAAAAGCGTATCCATGGATAAGCGATGTGGCGGTTTACCTGGATGAAATTTCTGTAAGGGATGAAAAGGGGTTTCGAAAACTCCCGGTCAGTTCCAGTCCTGAGATTCACGATAACTCGGTTAAGGCCTGGTTTACTCAAACGACGAATTACGATCTTGCTTTTATCCGGTGGACATTCGAAAAAGCGACCGAACTTGCCAACAAATTAGGAAAGAAGGGAGAAGCTGCAAAATGGGAATCGATACTGAAGGAGTGGCCCGGTTTTGCCCTCGACAGCGCGGGCGGCATGGCTTTTGCCCCGGGGCATCCCTATGTTGAATCACATCGCCACTTTTCACACCTGGTGGGGTGGCATCCACTGGGAGTGATCGACTGGTCAAACGGGGAGAAGGATCAGGAAATCATTAAGTCAACCCTGAATAATCTGGAAAAACGTGGTCCCGACTGGTGGTGCGGTTATTCCTGGAGCTGGCTGGGCAACCTTTATGCCCGCGCTTTTATGGGGGATAAAGCGGCAAAGGCGCTCCGGATCTTCTCGGAAAATTTCTGTCTTCCAAATAGTTTTCATGTCAACGGAGAACAGTATAACAAAGGGTATTCGAAAATGAAATACCGTCCTTTTACCCTGGAAGGGAACTTTGCCTTTGCCTCGGGGGTTCAGGAGATGCTGATCCAGAGTCATACCGGAATTATTCATATTTTTCCTGCAATTCCCGCCGCTTGGAAGGATGTTTCCTTTTCGACATTGCGAACCGCCGGTGCATTTTTGGTATCGGCTGAGCAAAAGGGAGGGATGGTGGAAAAAGTGGAGATTATTTCCGAAAGGGGGGGAGTCTGCAAACTGAAAAATCCGTTCGTGACAAATACATATAA
>JAHEYS010000243.1 GCA_023251475.1 Prolixibacteraceae bacterium | reverse complement strand
AATATAAATTTAAACAGTCTATAAATTATTCTAATTACGTATTTGATCCTTTTACCTGTAAAAACGGCGGTTCCCGGTTATTTTTATTGCGCATTTAGCAAAGCCGGGGGCGACATCAATAATCTCTATTCCGCAACCCCTTGCAAAATTATCCCGCTTAAACAGTTCAATGATCTTATCCATTCAAGATTGTTTATTTACTGAGCAAAAATGGGACTAATTTATCAATTAACTCTTTTTTAAGGGGTAAATCGGGTTGGTTATAGGTAAGAACATTCAGTTGCCGGTCAGCAGGTGCGGGTTTCATGATGTGGTTCATCCCTTCTATCAGGACCAGTTTTGCCTTTGGATAGGCTTTGCCGAGCCGGTTTGCATCTTCAGGGCCAACCTGAATATCTGTGGTTCCCTGGATAATTAGTACTGGAATTTTCAATTTGGCAATCTCCTTTTGCGGATCGTATCTGATCCATGAAATTAGATAGGGCTGAACTGATGGACGGAAGATTGAGGCCAGTTGGGCAGGGGTATTTTCAACGGTTTTCCCTTTTACCAGCTCGTCAAGTATAGCGTTCACCTGGATTGTAATTGAAGGGGGCTGATTTTTAAGCTGTTCCCGGATGATCTTATCGGCATTCTGCCCAACTCCGGCAACTGATACAAATTTGTTAACGCTTTTGTCCTGCGAAGCGATCGTGCCGATCAAAGAACCTTCGCTATGTCCAATCACCACAATGTTGCTGAATTTTAATTCCTGTTTCAGATAGTTGACCCATCCTTTTGCATCATTTACATAGTGATCAAACCGAAGATCGACCTCTTTAGGTCCCGCACTCCGGCTCTTGCCGATCCCCCGTTTATCATATCTCAGTGTTGCAATCCCCTGCTTACTAAGTGCTGAAGCCAGCATTTTTAACGAATTGTTTTGCATCGATGGATTGTTGCCGTTTCGATCAGTAGGCCCGGATCCTGCAATGATCAATGCGACTGTTTTCGACCCGTCAACCTCGGGAACCTGAAGCGTCCCTTCGATGTTTCCTGTTGAGGTTTTAAGGAGGACTATCTTTTCTGTCTGACCGTAAATATTCGAAAAACAGATCAATAAGGTTAGAACAAGACAATAAAGGATTTTCATTTTTTTGATATTTAATTGAATGCGATTGGAAACAGGATTGGAATTAAATAAGTTGGTTTATTGTTCTACACATTCTTTGTGATTTTTTGATAAATAATATAGGAGTAGATAACCGGGACAACGCCAATAATAAGGACAACAGGAATCATCACGAAGATTGGATCTTTGACTACAAGCAGCGAGGCAACTCCAATCATCCCACTCCAAAACCAGAGCTTCCCGGCCAATTTATGAGTTCTGGTCCAAACCTCTTCGTTGTTTAGTGTCCATGGGACTTTGATACCTATAAAATAATTCTGCCTGACTGTTCCCATATAATTACCAAATAGGGTAAAAAGGAGCAAAACCGAGACTGGAACTAATAACCCCATTTTTTCAATATGGTGTAACGTATTGAAAATAATTGCACTATTGATTATTCCAAAGAAAACACCCAAAATGATTCTCAACTTAAAATAGGTGTTGCTGAAAATCTCATAGTTTTGTTTTCGCGGATCAATTAAGGGCAATACAAGCATTAACAAATAGATGCCAGGTGGTAAGAAAAGATATACCATCTTCGATCCAAAACCATTGGGATTACCGTCGATGTCGAAATGGACCGGTACCTGGTCAGGGAGGATGCTCCAGTTCATCAAAAGGTAAAGAACCGGAGCGATAGCTAAAATTAGGAGCAAAAGCTCTCTCGGGAGAATTCGATTTTTCATTCTGGACTATTTAAGGTTTAAACTGCATCAGCCATCTGGCAATTTCGTCGAACACGGTGGTATTGATCGAGTATTTCTGAAACTGCCCTTCCCTTACACATACCACCAGTCCAGCCTGTTTAAGCAAATCAAGGTGGTGAGAAATACTTGGCTTTGTCATTTTAAACTGATTGGCAATTTCACCAGCAGTGAGATCACCCCTGTTCAAAAGTTCAAGAATTTCCCGTCGTGTGGGGTCATTTAATGCCTTGAAGAAGGTATTCATACTTTGGTGTTTGTATAATTAGACAAATATCTAAATAAATTTTGAAACTTCCAAATATAATTTAAAACGATACAATTTACCCTGCCTCTTTTAATCTTATAAATCATAAACTGTTTGAATCAAAATCACTATCTTTTCACCCTAAATAAAACTGATTTTAAATGAGAAAATTGATCATTGTTTTTTGTGCCCTGCACCTTGCTTCAGGGGCGCCGGCACAAATGAATACGAATAAGGCAGATATGAACAATCCGTTTTTCAGGGAATACAAAACCCCTTTTCAGGTACCCCCTTTTGATGACATTAAGCCGGAACATTTTTTACCTGCAATTGAAGAGGGTATCAGGCAGCATACTGCAGAAATTGACCTTATTATTTCCGGAAGGGATCTCCCCGATTTTAACAATACCATTTTACCATATGATACCTCAGGTGAATTATTGTCGGATGTATCGAAAGTTTTTGGCAACCTGAACGGCGCGAATACTAATGCTTTGATTCAGAAGCTTGCCCGTGAGATTTCACCAAAGCTGACAAAACACGGGGATGATATTCTTCTTAATCCTGAATTGTTCCGGAAGATAAAAAGTGTCTATGATCACCGGTTAACCTTAGGATTGAGTGGCGATCAGTTAAGGGTTGTTGAGAAGATTTATAACGATTTTGTCAGGGGGGGCGCCAACCTTTCGGCTCAGGACCAGGCCAAACTCCGGTTGGTTAACGAGGAATTGTCGAAGCTGAGCCTTCAGTTCAGTGAGAATGTGCTGGCAGAAACCAATAAAAACTTCCGGTTGGTCATCGACAATAAAAAGGACCTGGAAGGACTCTCACCAGATGTCATCGAAGCTGCAGCTATCCAGGCAACCAAAGACAGTGTCCCGGGTAAATGGAGTTTTACACTTCAAAAACCAAGTATGCTCCCTTTCCTTCAATACGCCAAAAACAGGAACCTGCGTGAAAAACTCTATTCCGGGTATTTTATGCGGGGTGATCATGGTAATAAATTTGATAACAAAGAGATTATAAAGAAGATTGTGCAACTGCGTGACGAGAAGGGAAAGCTGATGGGTTATCCCGGCTTTGCCGCATTTGTGATCGCCGAGAATATGGCGCAGACGCCGCAGGAGGTGGATGTTTTTCTTCAGAAACTTTGGACTCCCGCACTCAAACGTGCTAAAAATGAACTTGCGGAGATGCAGGCCATTGCCGACAGGGATGGGGGGAAAATTAAAATTCAGTCCTGGGACTGGTGGTTTTATGCCGAAAAGTTGCGGAAAGAGAAATATAACCTCGATGAGGCTGAGTTAAAACCCTATTTCAGTCTCGAAAATGTTAAGAAGGGGATATTCTATGTCGCGAATAAATTATATGGGATCACCTTCGAAAATAGGAATGATATCCCGATTTACAATTCAGAGGTTGTCGCATACGAGGTGAAAGAGGCTGACGGAAAACATATTGGTGTGTTATATATGGATTTTCATCCCAGAGATGGCAAAAGGGCAGGGGCGTGGTGTACCACCTACCGCACCCAGAAATACCGGGATGGGAAAAAGATTACCCCGGTTGTATCGATGGTTATGAACTTCACCCGTCCTGCCGGAAATGTCCCTGCATTGCTGAGTTTCGATGAAGTTACCACGATGTTTCATGAATTTGGACACGCGCTACACCGCCTGTTTCAGGATCAGCCCTACGACCGTACTGCCGGTGATGTACCCCGTGATTTTGTAGAATTGCCATCGCAGGTTATGGAAAACTGGGCGTCAGAACCAGCTGTATTAAAAGCTTATGCAAGGCATTACCAGACTGCGGAGATTATACCGGACGGCTTAATTGCCAAACTGGTGAAGAGCAGTCAGTTTAACCAGGGTTTTGAAACAGTTGAATACCTGGCAGCTTCGATACTCGATTTGAAATACCATACCCTTAGCAATCCGGTCATTGCAGATATAGCGAAATTTGAAAATGAATCACTGACGAGGGAGGGGCTAATTCCTGAAATCCTGCCCCGTTACCGAAGTACCTATTTTTCTCATATCTTTAGCGGTGGCTATTCTGCAGGTTATTACGTGTATATTTGGGCTGCAGTGCTCGATGCCGATGCCTTTGAGGCGTTTAAGGAGAGCGGAGATCTGTTCAATCCCGCCCTGGCAGCAAAGTTTCGGGAGTTGCTGACCAAAAGCGGTTCGGATGACGGGATGAGGATCTATACCCGTTTCAGAGGTAAAGCTCCTGATATTCAGCCTTTATTACACCGAAGAGGTTTAGATTAGAAAACTGTTTGAAACTTATAACTTAGAGACATGGAATTAAACCGAGACCCACGACTGGCAGTATTGTTTGATGCCGATAATGTTCCCTATTCGAATGTCAGGGGAATGCTTGCCGAGATTGCCAAATACGGAACTCCGACTTTTAAGCGTATTTACGGAGACTGGACCAAGCCCACCGTTGCCGGATGGAAAACTGTTCTTCTTGAAAATGGCATCACTCCGATACAGCAATACAGTTATACCACGGGTAAAAATGCGACCGATTCGGCCATGATTATAGATGCCATGGATATTCTTTACACAGGTCGGGTCGATGGTTTTTGCATCGTTTCGAGTGACAGCGATTTCACCAGGCTGGCAACCCGGTTACGGGAAGCGGGAATGAAAGTTTATGGTATAGGGGAGAAGAAAACCCCTGTACCCTTTATTGCGGCGTGCGATAAGTTTATCTATCTTGAAATCCTCAAACCTGTTGAGTCAGTCACAAAGCAGATTGTGACCACCAGGGTAAAATCGAAGTCCCGCGCTAAGGTAAAGGAAGCAGTCATCCAGCCGCCGGTTAATCCCATTGAGATTGCCAATAAAGGGCTTGCCAAGGTGATTTCAGATAGCATCAATGACCTGGCAGACGAAAATGGCTGGGCTTTTTTGGGAGACCTGGGTAATCTGATCCTGAAAAAACAACCCGATTTTGATCCCCGTAATTATGGGTTTAAAAAGCTGGTGCCCCTGATTAAGAGCTTCGATCAGTTTGAAATCGATGAGCGGGAGTCGGGGAAAAAGAATACTACACTGGTTTTTGTCAGAACAAAATAAAATTACAGAAAAACTATTTTTATCTTTGTTCACTAATCCATCCACCTCAATTCGTTGATGAAAAAAGTAAAATTGAATATTCTCGGGTTGTCGTACAGCCAGACCCAAACAGGAGCTTATGCGCTGGTACTCTCTGAAGCTGATGGTAACAGGAGAATTCCTATTATTATTGGTGCTGTTGAAGCACAGGCTATTGCCATACAACTGGAAGGGCTTAAACCTCCGCGCCCCCTGACCCACGACCTGTTCCTGAATGTTGCACTTGCCTTCGATATTGAGATCGTTGAAGTCTTTATTCACAAACTGGAAGAGGGGATCTTTTATGCTGAGATCGTTTGTGAACAGAATTCAAACCGGATCAGGGTCGATTCAAGAACATCAGATGCCATTGCCCTTGCCCTTCGTTTCGAGTGTCCGATCTTCACCACCGAAGATATCATCGAGAAAGCGGGGATTATCATGGAGTTCGATGAAAGCGGTGAGGTGGGTGAAGAAGGAGACGATTCAGAGATGATAAAAAAATCGAAGGTAAAGCATATCGATTACTCGGAATACTCCTCCGAGGAGTTAAACGAGATGCTTGAAGCTGCGGTTGCCGACGAGGACTATGAGAAAGCTTCAGAAATCCGCGACGAAATCAATAAAAGGAAACCTTAATATGATTCAATATACTGATCTCCTGAGGCATGTCCTCGAACATGGGAGACCAAGGGAGGACAGGACCGGCACGGGTACCTTAAGTGTGTTCGGTTACCAGATGCGGTTTAATCTTGAAGCGGGATTCCCGGTTGTAACCACAAAAAAACTCCATTTAAAATCGATTATTCATGAATTGCTTTGGTTTCTGGCCGGCGATACCAATGTGAAATATTTACAGGATAACGGGGTGAGAATCTGGAATGAGTGGGCCGACGAAAGGGGTGATCTTGGTCATATTTATGGCTACCAGTGGCGATCCTGGCCAACACCCCAGGGGGCTGCTGTAGATCAGATTACCCGGCTGATCAGCGAAATCAAAAACAACCCAATCTCCAGAAGATTGATTGTCAGTGCCTGGAACGTGGGTGATCTCGATAAGATGAATCTCCCTCCATGCCATCTGCTGTTCCAGTTTTATGTGAATGAAGGGAGACTCTCCTGCCAGCTTTATCAGCGAAGTGCCGATGTCTTCCTTGGAGTCCCGTTTAATATCGCCTCCTATGCATTGCTTACCATGATGGTGGCTCAGGTAACAGGTTTAAAACCCGGCGATTTTGTTCACACCTTTGGAGACGCCCATATTTACAACAATCACCTGGAACAGGTCAATCTTCAGCTCTCGCGCACCCCATACCCATTGCCACAAATGAAGATCAACCCGGAGGTAAAATCAATCTTTGATTTTAAATATGATGATTTTGAACTGGTCAATTATCAAAGTCATCCACATATAAAGGGGGACGTGTCGGTGTAGCTGATGATGCAGGCTATTTGGCTGTCGGTTTGAGCCGGGTTATAAGCCAGCTAAGTTGCAGTTCACTGATATTTAAGTAAATATTGTATCATTTAATCCGATTTTCATGATCTGTCCAAATATCGCCATCATCGTGGCTATCGCACAAAACTTTGCCATTGGTAAAAATAACGATCTGCTCTTTCACCTTCCAAACGATTTAAAACGGTTTAAAAAGATCACCTCCGGTCATGCGGTTATTATGGGTAAAAAAACCCTTTTTTCACTCCCCAATGGGCCGCTCCCCAATCGCCGTAATATCGTGATTACCGATGTTGCGGGCGAAACGTTTGAAGGCTGTGAAACGGTTTATTCTATTTCTGAGGCAGTTGAGGCGGTCAGAAACGAAGAGGAGGCATTCGTTATCGGTGGCGGAATGATTTACCTGCAGTTTTATCCCATAGCGGGAAAGCTATATCTCACGATGGCTCACCGGAATTTTGAGGCGGACACCTTCTTTCCTGAAATTAATTTTGAAGAGTGGACAGTGGTGTCACGGGAAGATTTATTCGATGAGAAAAATAATTTCAATTATTCAAATATAGATCTTGTAAGAGGTTAGATAATGGTAATATAAATTTATTGAGTTTATATTTCTTCCCATTTTAATACACTAATCGCTATTGGGCTTGAAGTTTTTTGCTGTTTTCTTTTAATTTATTTTTAGTCTTCATATTCTATAATTTCTATTGGTGATCGAATTTCTAATATCGGATAATTTAACCGGATGTTAATTGAGGTTTATTAGACAAACTATTGATTTAGGGCAGAAACTCAATTTCACTCGATACAGCTTCTGCCTGGACCTCCTTAATCACTCTTCCCTCATGCTTGTACCTGAACACAAACGGGAAGATAATTCCCAGAATTAAAGCATAGGCAGCGAAGACAAACCAGATACTATGCCAGTCTCTGAGCGCCCCATTGGTGAAATGGTCGACGACCCAGCCACTTGCAATCCCCCCAAAAAATGCCCCGAATCCATTGGTCATGATCATAAACAACCCCTGCGCGCTTGCCCTGATACGCGGATCAGCCTCTGTCTCTACAAATAATGATCCGGAGATATTGAAAAAATCAAATGCCATTCCATAAACAATCATTGATAAAACAAGCAGGTACAATCCGCCGCCCGGATCACCGATTCCGAACAATGCAAAACGGAGCACCCAGGCAAACATGCTGATCAGCATCACTTTCTTAATCCCGAAGCGGTGCAGGAAAAAGGGGATGGTGAGGATAAACAATGTCTCCGACATCTGAGAGATCGATAACAACACGATAGGATGATTTACCCCAAATGTACCCGGGTGAGTAAGATTGAAACTCTCGAGGAATGAACCGCCAAAAGCATTGGTAATTTGCAAGGCTGCCCCAAGGAACATGGCAAACAGGAAAAACACCGCCATTTTCTTTTGTTTGAAAAGTACCAGCGCATCCAACCCAAATCGGGCAAGGAGGGTTTTCTTCTGATTTGACTTCTCCGGTTTGCAGGATGGCATCGTAAAAGCGTAAATTCCTAAAACAAGGGCCGATGCTGAACTAAATATTAACTGCATGGAGCTGGATTTCCAGCCCAAAAGGTCTACAAACCACATGGCAGCAATAAAACCGACGGTTCCCCATACCCGGATTGGCGGGAAATCTTTCACAACATCATATCCCTTTTGTTTAAGAACAACATACGAAACCGTACTGTTCAAGGCAATGGTAGGCATATAGAACATCGAGTTCAAAAGCATCACATAGAAGAATAGATGTGGATCAGTGATGGTTGAGGCCCAAAAAAGTAAAACGGCCCCTGTCAGATGGCAAATTCCTAATAACTTTTCAGCATTAACCCATTTGTCGGCAATAATCCCCATGACGGCAGGCATAAAAAGGGAAGCAATACCTAATGTTGAAAAAACGGAACCAATTTCGAGACCGCTGAAATGCAATGTCCCTCCCAAATAACCGCCAATGGAGATCAGCCATGATCCCCAGATAAAAAACTGCAAGAAATTCATCAACGTAAGCCGAAACCTGATCCCCATATCCTTCAATAAATTAATTTATTTCAATAAAAATTAAATCGTAATAAAACCTGATCGGGAACAAATCACAACCAGGTGAATGCAATTGATCAACCCGCAGGTCGCCAACTGCATTTTCATCATTTCCTAACTGTATAAGGTGTTACTGACCAGGATAATTCTCATTTGAAATGATATCAGTCATCGAGAATTAACAGTTTTCCCAGATTTTCAAACCTGGAATGGTAGTCATCGATAGCGCATTGCATGACTTCGTAAGCTTCACTCTTGTCATAAACATGGGTGATGACCGAATTTTTCTCTTCTCCGGGCAAGTCTTTATAAGTGAGGAAATAATGCCGCAGACGGGTGATGATCGTTTCAGGCACATCCGCCAGATCAGCAAAATGGCCGTAAACGAAGTCGTTGTGCAGCACTGCGATAATCTTATCATCGGCCTCATTCCCGTCGATCATTCTGAATCCCCCGATCGGACGGGCGGTGACAAGGACATCGCCATGGGCAATGTTTTTTTCTGTAAGGACCACAATGTCAAGTGGATCGCCATCCCCTTTCACCCCTTTTAGTCCCGTCTTATCCATGCAGAATTTACCGACTTTCTTCCCGCAGTAGGTCTGTGGTATGAAGCCGTAAAGTGCGGGAACGACATTGGAGAACTGCTGGGGACGATCAATCTTAAGGTAACCGGTATCTTTATCGACCTCATACTTTACAGTATCGGTCGGTACCACCTCAATAAATGCGGTGACCTTTTCCGGCACATGATCGCCAATGTGAACGCCGTGCCAGGGATGAGACTTATAACGCAGTCCCATAAGCCGGCCAATCGGGTCTGAAAATTTATCTGCCATAGCAAATGATTTATTAGAATTTAAATATGAAGTTTAAATTGATTGACAGGTTAACTGACAACCAAAGGAAACGATTTTTTTTCAGATTTAACTGAAGGTTTCGAAAAAATAAAGTTCTGTGATGATTGATTGGGAGTAGGTGGGTATTGCACCCTTTGCGGCAAGCAACTGGCGTCTGGCTGCTGGCAACTGGCAATTTGTGTCTGGCTGCTGGCAACGGGTTTCATTTTGGGAATATGGCAAAAATAAAAACAGATTTAAAAGCTATTTTCACCTTTCTCAATCCTTAAATGCGCGCCATTTATTTTTCAGTATTAGCCTACTTATTTATTTTTTCGTGTCAAAACGAAACAAAAGTCATTTCATGCCCGTATTTGAATTGAAGCATTTTTAGTATTCCAGGAATAAACCTGTGGCAATATTTTGCCAAGGGCTTATTCTTTACTGTTTTATGAATTTTAAACCTTAAAATTAATTCATTATGTTTAATTCTGTTTCTTTTCAGGAGTTCAGGGCAACTTTAAGGGGCACTATTATAGCACCGAACGACCAAGGTTATGAAGATGCCCGAAAAGTTTACAATGGAATGATAAGTAAACGCCCTCTGATGATTGTACGTTGTGCAGATGTAGCGGATGTAATACGGTCGGTGAATTTCGCGCGGGAAAACAATATTCTTCTTGCTGTACGCAGCGGTGGGCACAATGCCGGCGGATTAGGAATTTGTGATGACGG
>JAHEYS010000242.1:645-10328 GCA_023251475.1 Prolixibacteraceae bacterium | reverse complement strand
GTTGCCTGAAGTTTCTTCCCCGTGGCGCTTTTGCAATTTGTTATGATTACATTTTTTGATGTTCCGGCTGAACTTAATTCGGCAGCTGAAGTTTCAAAATAAGCGTTGGTCATTTTTATCTCCTCGCAACCGGCGAACACCATCCCTTTGCTGCCGTTCACAGCCGTACTTTTTACGATCACGCCATTGATGGTAAGATTCCTGCATCCAACATATGACAGCACATTTCCACATGCGTTCATCAGGTTAAACTGATCAATTGTGATGTTACTGCAATTACTCATGGCGATCAGTGCCGGACTGGCCTGAGCCACTGTTTCCTTAAGATAGCCCTTCTGAATCTGGACATTGATTTGGTCCAGCACAGCCGCACCGCTTCCTTCGATTACCCCTTTGCCGGTAATACCTATGTTTTCCTGATTATCGGCAACAATAAGCGCTTTTGTGCCGTTTACTCCCGAATAATCATAAACAGAGGTGGTACCTACCAGGACTGCACCCTCTTCGAGTTTGATGGTTACATTCGATTTAAGCTGAACCGTACCGGTGAGATAGCGTCCAACATAAAACACGAGGCGTCCGCCCCCATTTTCGCTGATATAATCGATCGCCTTCTGAATGGATCGCGTATTCAATGTGATTCCTTCCGATTTAACCCCAAAAATCGATGCCTTGTAGTCTTTAGCGGAGAGTGCAAGTGAACAAACTGACAGAATAGCGAGAGATAATATTTTTATTTTATTCATTGTATGATCTTTAAGTTGTCTTAAAATAATTTTTTGTGTAACCCGAGCTGCAAATTATTTGATTACCACATTACCCGATTTTTGTTGAAAGATTTGTTGTTTCCCTTTACTTTCAGGTTCGTTGAATCTCATCCCCTTGAAAATAGCCCCTTTCACGTCATCGATCACGATGGATGGCCGGTAATCTTTCTTCAAAGCGGTAAAGGTGACATTCTCAAATTCGATCCCTTCGGCGTGACGGATATACATCCCCCAGGCCGGAAGCTCCTTGAACTGCGAAAATTCGGGATAGGCAGCAGCCATCTCGGGAATACTGTCCAGTTCAGCAGGGGTCAAGCCGCGTTTTGCATAAAGCGGATTTCCCGCGCCCGGATAAACGATTTCGATATTTTTCAGTTTTACATTCTGAATCTTGTAGTCAGGCAATCCGATAATACTTGCAGGTGAGATATTACGCGGCAAATCTTCCACGGGACCTTCGTAATTGTAACCCGCATCCGGCTTTCCGAAGGGAACTTCAGCATATACATTTGAAATGGTGATGTTTTTCATACTCGGTTTTTTACCTTTACTCCAACGATCGCCGATGCGCAGGAAAATTACGTTACCGGTGTTGATTGAACGGACACCATCCACCACGATGTTTTCAATCTCACCTCCGTCAACAGCTGCAAATGTGATTGCAGAACGGAATGTATCAAAAATGGTGAGGTTGGTCACTTTAAAATTGCGGAAACCACCACGCGATACCGTTCCGAATTTCAGACCATTGGCGCTGGAACGTCCCACACAATTATCTACAACCACATTCTGACAGATGCTGTTCACATCGTGTGATTTAAAGCAGAGGACATCATCGGCAGCATCAAAATAGGAATTTTTAATCACCACACCGTCGCAGTCGACTACGTCAATGCCGTCGTTATTCCAATAAGACTTACTGTCCACTTTAATATCATCAACGAAAAGGTTCTTACACTGGTCGTAAGTTTGGTTCCAGCTTGCAGGATCCCTTAACGTGATGCCTGCAATGGTTACATTTTTGCATTCGCGGAAGTAGACATTCTGCGGACGGTTGGTCTCATTGGGTCGGTCAAGCTTCAGCGGATCGGTGTAAATCCCACGGTGGATATAATTGACCATATTATTGGCCGTAATAAATCCGCGGCCATTGATCGTCCCTTTTCCGGTTATCCCGATATTTTCCTGATTTACAGCAAAAATCATCGACATCCATCCTATTTTTTTGTCTTTGATATAGTCAAACGGATTGGTGGAACCAAGAAGCGTTGCGCCGTAATCGAGCTGAAGGGTAACATTCGATTTAACGTAAATGCTGCCTGTCACCCAGTTTCCGGCCTCAAAAACCAGTCTGCCTCCCCCATTTTCGCTGACAAAGTCGATCGCCTTTTGTATCGAACAGGTATTCACCGTAATTCCGTCGGCTTTGGCGCCAAAGTCAGAAACCTTATAATCTTTGGCATTGAGATTTAATGTGATACATATTAAAAAGGGTAATAAAAATAATTTTGCCTTGCCCATTGTATTTAATTTTTTAGTGATGTGTTTAACTTTTAATCTCCTGAAACGGATCATTTACTGTTTTGAACAATTCCCGTTGATTTGTAAATATGGAGTTGCTTTTTACTTCCACCAGGTTCGTTGTATTTCATTCCCGAGAAGGTGGCCCCTTTCACATCATCCAGTACGATTGCGGGACGATATTCCTTTCCTTTGGCGGTAAGGGTTATATTTTCAAATTTAATATTTTTGGCATGGCGCACATAAAATCCCCAGGCAGGAAGCTCCTTGAACTGCGAAAATTCAGGATAAGCTGCAGGCATCTCAGGTATGCTGTCCAGATCTGAGGGTTTGAGACCACGCCAGGCATAATTGGAATTGCTGCCTCCGGGGTACACAATCTGAATATTACGCAGTGTAACGTTGGTAATATCCTGACCCGGAAGACCCACAATACTGGCAGGTGATATATTCCGCGGCAGATCTTCAATCGGACCTTCATATTCATATCCGGCATCTGGTTTGGAATTCGGAATCTCAGCATAGACATTCTGAATGGTGATATTGTTCATGGTACCGGTACGCCCTTTGTTCCAGCGGGCGCCGATACGCAGGTAGATGGCATTTCCCGTATTGTAAGCGTAGAGACTGTCAACCAATATGTTATCAATAGTTCCGCCGTCAGGTGTCGCAATTGTGATCGCCGAACGAAAGGTGTCGTAAACCTTGTTGTTGATGATTTTAAAGTTTTTATAACCACCTGAGGTTACGGTCCCAAACTTGATTCCATTTGCACTCGAACGGGCGACACAGTTACGCACCTCCACATTTTCGCACATCTTTGTGGCATCGTGCGATTTGAAGCAGATGGCATCATCGGTGGCATCAATAAAGGAGTTGGTGACCTGCACATCCTTACAGTCCACAATATCAAGTCCATCATTGTTCCAGAATGCCTTGCTGTCAACGGTGATTCCGTCAATCTTCAGGTTTTGACACTGATCATAAATCTGCACCCAGTCGGCGGAATTCCGGATAACGATACCGGAAACCTCCACGTTTTTACACTCACGAAAATGAATTGCCTTTGGGCGGCGTGTTGCCGGACGATCGTTTTTAAGGTCGTCTGCGAGCACACCCTTGTGGATCTGATCAATCAGGTTGTAAGCCACTTCCCTCCCCTGACCATCAATAACCCCTTTACCGGTGATTCCAATATTCTCGGCCTGATAGGCAAAAACAAGTGAACTGTAAGGGCCGTTAATGTTGTAATCGTAGATATTGGTCGATCCAACCAGGATCGCCCCCTCCTCCAACCGGATGGTCACGTTGGATTTAAGCTGAATGTTTCCTGTCAGGTAGCGTCCGACATAGAACATCAGACGGCCTCCCCCTTTTTCATGAATGTAATCAATGGCCTTTTGGATAGCCGTAGTGTTTAAAGTCGTTCCGTTCGACTTGATGCCAAACATCGAAGCTTTGTAATCCGCCGCAGAGAGCTGCACGAAACTAAACAAAGTCAGAAATAAAATGATGGTTTTCAATTTGTTCATATTATTGATTTATAGATAAATAATTAATTTTAATCCCTTTTGATATTCAACTTTTTATACCAACGCTCATAATCTTCCAGTTTAAACGGCACCTGACCGGCTAAATAATGGTTCGTAAATTTTTCACGCCCTATGGAATAATCCAAAAGCCACATCGATTGTTTTTGTTCTTCAGGCAGATAACCAATCACTGCCTTTCCATTGACCGGAATAACAAATGATCCGGAAAACAAGGTTGCCCCGCTATCTGCATCGCGAACTGTTATCGATCCTGACTTTTCTTCCCGTGTGTCGTTTACTGCAACGATCGGGTGCTTCCCCTCTTTCACGTCGCCAACCATTACACAGGCATCATACTGGACTTGTTTAATATAGTAATAAGCCAGCTTCTTACTATTATAAAAATCAACAACCTGAGCATCTCCAACAATGGGCCATCCCGTGCGCAGGTTCCACCAGATGATCCCTGTTTTACGAAACTTATCCATCCTCCAGAATTCGATGAAGAACTTCATCGCCTCAGCTTGTACTGACTGTGAGGCAAATATGAACCGGTCAAGATCCTTCGGGCAATCCTTGAACATAATTTTAACCTGACTGATCATTACCTCATTCCGATCATCTGAACCGGTAAAATCAGGATGGGGGCGTACCGCTTTCGTCTGCCATTCATCGTTCCAGGTTCCATCCGCTTTCCATGGATATTCATTTTCAGGGGTGAACATCCGCTCGAGAGAGCTACGGTTTGGACAGCCATGACACCCGATTTCGGTTACCAGATGGGCATTCACATCGGTATAAAACGGAGCTTTATAGTAACCACGAAGTCCCCAAAGATGCACTTGCGGCATTATCGCTGTATTATTCCCCTGTTTGAAATACTGTTCACTTCCGTAAGGAGAACTTGGCAAAAAATCGCGCACAGGATCAAATTCCCAGACAACCCGTGGTAAAACTGCCCTGCTGATCATATCCAGCCCCGGATCAATCGGCTTTTTATAGCTCCACGCCAACGCAATATCATCTTCATTGTTTCCACACCACAATACCAAAGAGGGGTGACTGCGCAATTTAAGAACCACACTGATTGCTTCTTTCCTGATCTGCTGAGCAAACTCAAAATCCTGCGGATAAGGTGTTCCGGCAAGTGCAAAATCCTGCCATACCATAATTCCGTTTTCATCACACAGATCGAAAAAATCATGGTCTTCGTACACATTCCCGCCCCAGCAACGGATCATGTTACAATTCAGATCGGTAATCATCTGCATCGCAATTCCCAGGTGGTTTTTGTCGCGGCTATGGAAAGCATCCAAAGGAACCCAGTTGGTTCCCCTGATAAAAATTTTCTCCCCGTTTATCTTAAAAACAAATTCACCAGGATTTTCAGGAGTAGTATTTTCAGTACGAATTAAATCAGCGGTACGGATACCTAATTTTTGCCTTTTCTCATCCAATACCCTGTTCTTTTCATCTGCAATTTTGACGACGGCATCGTACAAAACAGGTTCACCATATCCCCTGGGCCACCAGAATTCCACCTTGTCAAGCTGAATTCTTTGCCGGCTGCAATGGCTGATTAGCTTAAACGATTGTTCATAGAATTGATTTGCACCCCGTTTAAGGGAGACTTTCATGGTCAATCCGTCAATAGTTGGATAATCTGTTGATAGCTGCATATCCAGCAATATCTCAGCCTTTTTCCCGGATACATCAATTTGATTGGTCGTCCAGTAAACCTGTTCTATCCTGGTTGGTTTCACAATTTTCAAATGGACACTGCGCCAAAGCCCTGCACTTACCACGCGGGGCATAATATCCCATCCATACATATGAGGTGCTTTGCGGACGTGTTCCTGCTCAACCCGAAAATACTTCCGGGAACCAACAGCTCCGTTAATATATTTTTGAGCTTCCCTGGTCGCCGGGTTGATCCGGACATAAACAGAATTTGATCCGTTCGGGATTAAAAAATCAGTAATATCAAAATGGTGTTCAATCAACATATTATCTGTTTCCCCAACCAGATGGTTGTTGATCCAAACCGAACCAAAACAATCCAGTCCGTCAAAAATAATTTCAACACGTTCACCGTTATTAAAACGGGGTGTTTCAAAAGTTCTGTAATACCACCACTGGTAAGCCTCGTATTTGCGTAGCGCATAAACATTATTTCCTACTTCAGGATTTTCAATCAGCCCCGCCTTTAATAAATCCAACTCAACATTACCCGGCACATTAGCCGAAACCTCGGACCAGTGTTTACTTTTCAATTCATCCGGGGTTGAAGGGGCATCCTTACTGTACTGGCCATAGTACAATCTCCAGGAACCATCCAGCGATATCCCGACAATATCATTCTGAGCCTGCAAACACAGACTCAGGCACAGCAGAAAAAAAATATGAATGAATATCCGCATCATGCTAGTTTTTTTCCAGATTTCCGTGCGGCTTCAAACATATAAACCAGGTTTTGCGGAGGTACATCTTCCTGTATACAATGGGCAGCGGCAAAGATATAGCCCCCATTTTTGTTCAGAATACCGATGGTACTTTTCATTTTGATTTATTTAGTCGATGTATCAATATAACAGCAATATACAAAAATTATCCGATGGTTTTGAATTTGTTCAATTTATTGATTTATCAATAATTAATAAACCGTATTTAGTATTGAATGACTCAACAAGACTTACCGACCCCATCGAAATATCTTCAGGCTGAGGAAGTGTATTAGGGTAACTCTGCAGCGCCGGATTACCTGGTTTCTTAGCCCATGCATAAACCGAAATATTTAGTGGGGTTTCGGGTAAATCAAGTTTAAGCGAGATTGAATTTTCTCCATTCTTCATGGGTGCTTTCAGAAAAACCCAGTACTTTTTACTTGCTTTCCATCTTGGCAGGATCCGGCTGTTCTCGGTTGTAATCAGGGGCAGCGAAT
The DNA here is from genome assembly GCA_023251475.1 of Prolixibacteraceae bacterium. Classification (GTDB taxonomy): domain Bacteria; phylum Bacteroidota; class Bacteroidia; order Bacteroidales; family Prolixibacteraceae; genus JAAFHB01. The sequence continues at coordinate 3,567 of JAHEYS010000242.1, read as the reverse complement.
TCCCATTGATGATCATTGTTCCTTCCGGTTTTAAGGGGATATTGTCGCCCTCCATAAGTACAAGCAGATCAGCTTGCGCGGATGTCACCTCAACAGATCCTTCCAGTACAAATCTGATCGCAGGAGTTGTTGCCTTCTGAGTGCCCGAAACCTTAATGGCTGAGCTTTTTATTTCAGTCGCATTGATAACCGATTTTTCAATTTTACGGATTTCAATATACCCGAAACCACGGATTAAATCAGTCGCATTTGGAAGCCCTGCCAAAGATTCATGGTCTGAAACTGACAAGACCAGCGTCTCGTAAGGTGCAAGCGGAATATTTACCTTATCCCCATATTTCAGGTTCCTTGCATAAATTCTCACTTCCGGATAAAGGCTTACAATGTTCAGATTTTTCATATTTTCTGAGAAACCTGTCGAACGATCAATCTTCAACAGGTATTCACAATTTTTAATCCAGGGATTCCGCAGCTCAATCAGGGCACGATCATCTCCACAATGAGCATAGCCATAGGGTTCGCGCGGCATTGCAGACGGATCCTGCTTAAACTTTGGAACCTTTCCATTTTGCCATGATTCAGGAAGAAGAACTTTTGTATTCTGAATTACTGAACCGTTGTTTTTAGCCCAGCTAATCAGATCTGCCATCATTTTCCACCGGGTTCCATCCATATAAACCGGGTTGATATAGAGCGGCAGGAATTGATTTCCACGCATAATTGCCGTAACCGCATCATTCGAAAATGGTTCCATTGTCTGATGAGCGACGCCCAGAACCTCCTGGGCAGATATTGGAGCCAACCCATAAGTCGCACCCTGAATGTTAAAAAAGTCACGCGAAGTGGTGTAACTCTCACGGTAAACAGGACAGGGAATTCGCCCTTCGGGATAATCACTGCCAAATGTACCAATCACAGAATTTACATAAAACAGCCACCAGGGACTCGGATCTCCACCCATGCAGGTGGTTTCGATCCAGGTATCAGGCGACACCTCATGAATTTGTTTGCAGGTTTCAATTAACGCCCCGGCAGTTGGCTCTATGGAAAGATAGCCGGGTTCATGGCCATGGTCCGGTTCATTACAAAGAAGCGCAGGGTTTGCAGTGAAAATAAATCCGTCGAACTTAAGGTGTTTAATTTCATAATTTTTCACCATTTCTACCAGATTCTTTCTTAATGCTGATAAATAATGAGGGCCGGCAAGGCAGCACAATCTGCCCGCCTTTTTGGTACTGTCAATCACGAAGGTTTCGTATCCATGTTGTTCCGCCCAATCAGAATCAAGGCTTTTCGGGGAATACATGTTGCTGGGCGATATCCATAAACCGAGCTTTGTATTCATCCTTTTGGCGGCTTCCCGGATGTTAACAAATCGTTGGGGAAACAAAAGGGTGTCGATCCCCCAGATACTTTTGGGATCAGACCATCCCAGGTCAATACAAAAAGAATTGAACGATACCCCGTATGGAATGAACATTTTCTCCTCAAAAGTCTTCATCAATTCGAGTATTTCCTTTTCCGAATAGGGCACCGGAGAACTCCACCATGAATTGTAATTTACATGTATCTCCCTGTTTCCAGGACGCTTAGCTGAAATGTACGTAAAAAACGCCTCTTTTTCATCCCCTTTTTGTGCTGCACCATAAACCGCTTTACGGCTTTCGTACCATTTGCCCGCCTGCATTTTTATTCCAGGCTGATGAGCAATAACGATCTTCCCTGATTCTTTCCGCATGGAAGAGACCGGATATTCAATACCTGCAAAGAATCCATCCAAAAATACCGGGTAGGTCTGACCAGGAGATGCAGGCAAATTGATTAAACTATCGGTTACTGCCAGCCTGTCTAAAATAATTTCCTTTAACAACACCGGGCGATCGATCCCTGACAAGCTGTATTTTGCCCATTTATGAAGCAATTTTTCTTTTGGCGACCACTGGATAAAAAGCTGAATTTCCAGCTTCCCACCACTCTGAAGGTTAACAGGGGCATACGATACCCGGAAAGGTTCTTTTTCAGATTTGTTGATATCGCCAAATTTCCTCATTGGCGAATACCCGCCAATAATTTGATTATCAAACGAAAAAGAAGGACTATCCAATGATACGGCCAGTTTCTGTCCCTGATAGGTAAAAATAACCTGGCGTTTATTCATTGCAATAAGTGGTACAGCCGCCTGGGCCAGTAATCTTACCGGCGTCACCATCGTCAGGAATATCCCAAAAACTAGTAGTTGTTTTAATATCATTATTCTGCAGGTATCTTAATTAGATTGACTTCAATAACATTTTTAGTTTCGGCCCTGTTCATGTTATAAGTAATTGCGGCAGGAGCTTGTCCCGAATAAATGCCATTCAAAAACTGACAATCATAGATAGGCGCTTCGACCAATATCAACGACAGACCGTCCCCAGTCAGGTTTGTTCCATAAATATGATGAATCTTACCGGGTATGGATGGCTCTCCATATCCTTTGCCACCCACACATAAAGTATATGGGCTTCCGTGATATGGCGGAGGGGTATCTGGCCTGGAGCTGGTGATTACCCCATTCACATAGACATGATGAATTCCGGCACTGCCGCCGGCACGTAAGGCCACACCACAATAATTGGTCTGACAGTTTGTGATATACACCTGTTCGGTATCATCCTCAGGACCATTCCATTGGGTTGAAGTGACCTGGTACGAATTTACATCACCGTTTCGATGATAGGTTGAGGTATCACTTTTTGAAGGGAAGGATGAATTTAGATCAAGACAGGTAAGGGCAATTAAATCATCCCCGTTTACGCCGGAAATATCGTTGATCCGAAAATATTTACAGCCATGTCTCAGGTTGATTCCATCCTTGTTGAAGATTTTGAACTTTTCACCTTTGATAGTTATGTACTCTGGATTGTTAAAACGGACGGAGGA
>JAHEYS010000242.1:0-635 GCA_023251475.1 Prolixibacteraceae bacterium | reverse complement strand
ACTGATCGCCCAGGCATGGGAGTTTTCAATTGTCACATTTCTCAGTACAAAACTATCCACCATGGCAATCTGGATTAAATTATTGCGCCAATCTCCCCGCTGTTTTTCTCCCGGTTTATTCGCATCTGATCCATAGCTTTTTCTCCCCTTTGGTTCTTTGTCGGCGACCAAAACCCGGTATCCATCTCCCGTAGCGCGTGGATTAGCGGCCCCTTTCAGAATAACATTTCCGATTCCTACAATATTTATATTTTTTATTCTGACAGGGTGCTCAATTCCGACGCCAACATTCTCACTTCTGAACATATTGTCCCTGCACAGATCCGAAAGCTGTATGGTACAATTATCCAGAATAATCGTCACGTTGGGGGGCAACAAAATTGCACGGTCGATTACCCAGCAATTGGTGCCATTTGAGTTTATTCCCGGAATGACCATTTTGTGTATTGTTTTAGCTGCAAAATCAATCGCTTTCTGAATCCGGTCAATATCGCTCCCTTCAAACTGATTTGGACTGATATAAGTCGGAACACCTTTATTTTTATGTTTGGCTTTTAAGTTTAATGTATAACCTTCGCCCATAAAATCCCGTGCTGATACCATTTCCGGACTCAGAGCCATCAGGTATCCCAGGA
>JAHEYS010000241.1 GCA_023251475.1 Prolixibacteraceae bacterium | reverse complement strand
GGGTTAAAGAGTGGATCCCTGTCGCAGAGAACCCGGTGCTGAGCATCGTTCAACCTGATGTACGCGAGTTTGAAAAACGCACACTTTACAAAAGTCAGATTATCAGGGATAAGGACAATATCCTGGGTCATCCCTTTGTTATGTTTTATAACGGCAAGTTTAAAAATGGTTATGAGCGTATCGGCATGGCTGTCTCCGACGATATGGTGCACTGGAAGCGCTATGGAAAAGAACCTGTGATTGCCAACGGGGAAGATAAACAGCGCGGGATCAGCGGAGATCCACAGATCGTAAAAATGGGAGACCTTTGGGTGATGTTCTATTTTGGAGCTTTCTGGGAGCCGGGGGCGTTTGATACTTTCGCCTGTTCGGCAGACCTTGTACACTGGACCAAATGGACAGGGCCGCATCTGATTGAACCATCAGAGCCCTGGGATAAGCAATTTGCCCACAAACCCTGGGTGATCAAACATAAGGGGGTGGTCTACCATTATTATTGTGCGGTAGGCGATCAGGGCCGCGTTATCGCGCTTGCAACTTCCATGGATATGAAAAACATTACCGTAAAAAATATAAAATGATGAATAACACCATTTTACCACTACTTGCCGGTCTTACCTGCGGAATATTTCCGGCACATAGCGCCGTTAAAAAACCCAATATTCTGATTATTGTAGCCGACGACATGGGATACTCGGATGCAGGGTGTTATGGCAGTGAAATTCAAACTCCAAACCTGGATAAGCTGGCCTTGAACGGGCTTCGCTTTACACAGTTTTATAACACAGGACGATGCTGGCCATCACGATCAAGTATTCTGACCGGATATTACCCGCAGTCGGTGCGCAGAGATAACCTGACAAAGTCAAACGGTGAAAATCCAAAACCACCCACTGGTGGTGCTGGCGGTGTGCGCCCTGTATGGGCAAAGTTGCTGTCAGCGTATCTGCGCCCGTTGGGTTACCGCTCTTATGTTTCAGGTAAATGGCATGTCGATGGCAAACCGGAGGAAAATGGTTTCGACCACTCCTATTTGTACATGAATACGGAAGGCTATTTTGGGGCGGTGAACCATACGGAAGACGGGGTAAAACTACCGCCTGTATTGCCCGATGGCAGCTCTTACTCGACCGTCAGGACGGCTGACTACGCCATCAAATTTTTGAAGGAACATGCGGCAAAATACCAGAATCAACCTTTCTTTCAATATCTTGCCTTTAATAGTCCGCATTTCCCTATCCAGGCACTTCCTGAGGATATTGCAATTTACAAAGACCGGTACAAACCGGGATGGGATGAAATCCGGAAGGAACGGTACGAGCGGATGAAGAAACTGGGAATCATCAACTGTAACCTTTCACCACTTGATCCGGCAATTATCCCCGGCTGGAATCTGCCGGAGGAGGAGTTGCAGAAAAGAATCGGTCCCGGCGAGCTGGGCCACGCCGTTCCGTGGAACAGCCTGACCGAAGTACAAAAGGAATTTCAGGCTTCCAAGATGGCTGTCCATGCTGCTATGATCCATCGTATGGACCTTGAAATTGGCCGGGTAATTAATCAGATCAGCGCAATGGGTGAGCTGGAAAATACACTGATTCTTTTCGTTTCCGATAATGGTGCTTCAGCTGAGCAAATCATCCGCGAAGGTGGTCATGATCCTAAGTCGGTTGTTGGATCGCCTCAGTCCTATCTTGGGATTGGCCCGGGATGGTCGAGTGCGGCGAACACCCCCTTCCGTCTTCATAAATCGTGGAACCATGAAGGGGGTATTTCCACCCCGCTGATCGTCAGCTGGCAGACCGGAATTAAGAAAAAAAACGAATTACGGACAGATCCGGGACATCTTATCGATATTGTACCAACAATCTTGGATATTACTCATGCGAGAATACCGGAAATGCCGGAGGGAGTGGCAGTTCCTGTTTTACCCGGAAAGAGCCTGGCACCTGCCTTCCGTCGGAATGGGATGGTCAGACATGACTATCTGTGGTGGAATCATGATGGAAACCGTGCTTTCCGCGTTGGCGACTGGAAAATAACTGCCGATCACCGGTCACCATGGGAACTTTACGATTTGAGCAAGGATCGTTCGGAAACAAATAACCTGGCGACCAGGTATCCTGAAAAAGTAAAGGAACTGGAAAAGGAATGGATCAGGCATGCCGATGAATTCAGCCAAATGACACAGCAAAACAAGCCTGTAAATACCAGGTCCGAAGAAAAAAAGAGAAAAGTTGTCAATGCACAATAAGAATGATTTAGAAAGAAAATGGAAAAGCGAAAACCAAATATCCTGATCATTATCTCAGACCAGCAGGGAATTGATACGATTGCTGCGTATAAAGATTATTTCAGTCATGAAGCCTGGTTATGTCATTGGCTGAAGACTCCCAACTTTGACCGGCTGGCCGCTGGCGGATACTCCTTTCTGCAGTCAAACAGTACAAATCCGGTCTGCTGTCCGGCCCGCTCCACTGTTTTTACAGGAAGGTACAGTTCTGAAACAGGGGTGACCTACAATAATGTTGGGATTGATGAAAAGGTGCCTAATATGGGTGAATGGTTTGAATCTCACTCAGATTACACCAGGGTATATTGCGGGAAATGGCATGCCGGCGGGGCATGGAATTATCCGGATGTGGAGGGCTCCCGCAAAATTCCCGGTTTTGAAACCATTCCGGTGGGTATGCATGGAACCGGCGATTTTAATGATTTTCAGGTTTCAGGTGCAATGAAAGGTTTTATCATGAACTATAAGGAGGAGAAACCATTTCTTGCAGTAGCCGGGTTGATGAATCCGCATGATATCTGCTACTGGACACCCCAACTTCATGGAGATAAACTGGTACCGAAATCCGATATTTTCGGACTAGGGAAATCCCTTCCTCCATTGCCACCCAATTTTAACTTCGGCTTTAAAGACCCGTATCCCAGGTCACAGGTTAATTTTACACCGGCAGAATGGCAGAACTACCTCCACGACTATTGCCGGATGATTGAGAAACTGGATGCCGACCTGGGCCGTTTGCTCGATGCCGTCGATTCAAGAGCCGATGAAACGCTGGTTATTTTTACTTCCGATCATGGCGAAGGTGCTGCCCGTCATAAAAGAGTCCAGAAATGGCATCCGTTCGAGCAATCGGTCAGGGTCCCTTTTATCGCCTATCTGCCAGGACATATAAAAAGCAATGTTTTTGATCAGAAACACATGGTATCTGGGGTCGATATAATGACCACGGTTTGCGAATATGCCGGTATTCCCGCTCCGCCGAATTGTAAAGGGAGAAGACTTAAAAATCTGGTTGAAACGGGTGAGACAAAAGAGACGATGGATTATGCCTTTGCAGAATTTCAGCATACAGGTCGTGTTGTGCGAAAAGGTGATTTTAAATATGTGAAGATCTATAAATATTCAGGGAATCCTGATCAGCCGTTTATCCGGACAGGGGATGGCAAACCTGAAAAATTTATCCCCTGTGAAGGAAGCAGCCGATACGAGACGCTGCCCAATAAATTGCTGTTCAATCTAAAAGAGGATCCGTGGGAGTTAAAAGATTTATCGGAGGATCCGGCTTTTTCAGCAAAAATGGGTGAAATGGATACATTGCTGGCCGACGAATGGGAGAAGAAAATTATTCCGGGAACGCATTTCGACAGAAACTAAACCTGATACATTGATGAAAAATTTAAATAACAGAAGGGATTTTCTTAAAAAAATGGGCACCATCGCCGGTTTGACCCAGTTGCCTTTAATGGGTTGGGCCGAGGGATTTTCCGCATTGTTAAGTGAAGGGGTAAATCCCTCCGGCGAATTTTCATTGTTGAAATTGGAAAACCTGCTTTCCGGCTATCAATATCCTGTAGCAGAGAAATTTACGACAGATTCATTTAGTTCAGGATATAAATTGTATAACCTGTATGGAGGAAACGCTGTTTTTGGAGGTGAATTTTTTTTAAAGTCAGAAATAAAGGGGAAGAATCGCCTGGTCGATTTCTCGATCTGGCGGATGGCAAACAGCGGGATAAAAAAAAATCAGATTCCGGAATTTAAGTATATCGTTTCCGGAAAGGTGGAATGCAAATCCGATGCTACATTAACACCGGAGAAATGGAAGGTCTGCTCCAGGATAGCCACCTCAGAAGATGGCCCTGCCTTTACCAATACCGGCCTTTTAAATGAAGGGGCTGCACGAAATGGTGAAGTAATTAATAAAATTTCAGGTAGACAGATTAAGAAATCTTTTGGTTCGATGCCATTGAGCTGGAAATGGGGTTTAGTGGCAGTTGTGCAGAATATGTCAGAATCATCAGTAAATGAGCTTCAGTTTGCTACGTTGGACGAATTTGATGCCATTCATGAAAATCAGAAAATCAGGTTACTCAAAAACGTAAAAATCGACTGCGGAAAAGACCTGCTGATTGATTTTAAAGTCTTTGAGTTAAGCGGCGATGGCGTACTTCCAACCGTATATTGGGTCGATAATAAAAACAGGACCCTGTTTGTAATTTCAGGGATGGAAGCCTTTGTTCTGAAAGCTTAAACGGGTCTTATGTAAATTGTTAATCATCATTATTTCGTCCTTGCAACTTAGTTGAAATTTTACTAATAACCGAGATATGAAAACCTTATTAATCACTGTATTATTCTTAATCGTTGTGGCGGTATCCCCTCTCATGTCTGCCACGATAATCCTGACAAGTGATCAGCAACTGAAGGATCTTCTCGATCCGGATAAGAAGATTGACCTTTCCACCGGGAGAAACAAAAGATCTGCCAGCCTGAGGGAAATTTGTGAATCGGCGCAAAAAAGCGGCGATAAAACACTGACGATCGCTTTTGATGAATTCTTCAGGCAATACCGGGAGCAGGCTGGCACAGAACGCCTGCTGACACCTGACATGGATGAGTATATTGATAAAATCAAGGTGATTGCCGATTTTGCAGCGAAGTACCGGATGGGTATTGGCCTGAGTCTGTTAAGCCCGCTCGAACTGGGTCCGGCGTATAAAAAATATACCCGGGAGAGTGGCCGGTGGGTGAATTATGAGGTGGGCTACCGCGACCCCACTTCCGGTAAATTCAGCCAGCAGATGTGGCAGCAGCTGTCATGGACCAACAATAAAGGGAAATTTGAGGTCAAACTGAAAAATGTCAGGGCTTTTGCCTTCCGGGAGTCTCCGGTAGGGAATAGTCCCTATAAAGCTGTTTCACAGAATGATATTATTGAGATTAAAGGGGTTAAATACGAAGCCCTGGATACCGTCAGAACAATACCATCGGGTGAGCTGTGGGTGGTTTCGAACTCTTCGGAAGCGAGGGATATGTTTTTTGAATCGCGAAACCTGAGGGTTTTTTATGACGGGGACCAACAGTTGAAAGGGTACAACCGCGTCATGGTCCTGCTGGAATATGAAACGCCCGAAATGGATTATTTTAGTCCGCAGGCCATGCCATTTCTGAAAAATCTGCTGAAGAAATACCATGACAAGGGGATCAATCTTGTTTCACTCTATTCCGATGAAATGCATATCCAGCAGGACTGGTATTATTTTGTACACCATCAGAACGGGCAATTCAATAGCAGATACCTGACGAAGAATTTTTCGGATGTTTACCGTAAAAAATTCGGACAGGAACTGGAGGATAAAGATCTGCTCTATTTTGCTTATGGCGCCCCTAATTTTGAAACCGGTGCAAAGGCGGTAAGAAATATTCAGTATGTGATGGGGACCCAACCGGAGGCGATCCAAAAGACCTTCCTGTTGCGTGACCGCTACTATAAAATGTTGAATCACGGAGTGACTGATCTTTTCAAAAGTGCAAAGGATTACGGCGCGGCTCTGTTTGGAAGGGAACTGACCGCTACGGGTCATTCTTCCTGGGCCGAAAGTCCGACGATAGATCTTTGGGATACTGAAAAGCTGAAGGAAAATGCATTCAAGTACGAGTATACCTCCAATTACGTATGGGGAAATACGGTACAGCAGGCTTCCGCCGCCTGTTACGATTATTTTAAGTGGGGCGAATATCTTGAACCTACTGGGAACGATTTTGCAGAGTGTGGCTGGCTGGACCGTAATTATTATGGTGCGGCGATGGGTGCATCAATTGGTGTAATTAATAAAATTCCCAGTGCTTACATCGCTGCATGGGGAATGCCTGACCAGTCAAGAAAGTGGAAAATGGCCACCAACCTTGCCTTTGGAGCCAGTGAACGCCAGAGAGGCAAACTGGAGATTACAGGCGGAGTTCATCGCGATATTGAAGTACTGGTGCTCTACCCGATGAACCTGGTCGCAGTTGAGGAGCGGTTTGGCAGCTGGATGACCCAATATGCCTACGCCAACTACCTCACTTCCGAAAAATTGCTCGAAATGGGGCAGATCACCGACGATGGCTACCTTAAGGTCGGAGAAAAGCAATACCGGACGCTGGTTGCCGTTTTTGAACCACTTCCAGCAGCGGGGTTGTTGAAGATGATGAACCTCTTTGCCAAAAAGGGGGGTAATGTAATCTGGTGCGGACCACCCCCAATGATCAATGGCGAAGGTAAAAATTGCAGCTCCGAATGGCAACAGCTATTTGGGGTGAACTATCCTTTTGACCAGTATATGGGAGAAATTGCGTCAGGAAGAAAGATTACTTTTAAAAACAGCTTTTCCAAAGTTCCCGAACAAACCATTCTGACTGATTTTCTCGTGGACCATATTTATCCCGTTGATCCTGGACAACAGTGCAAAATACTTGCATTGTCAGGTGGAAAAGTATTGGGAACCGAATTAAAAACAGGAAAAGGCGAAGCTTTCTATTTCGGATTCCGGACTCGTGATGACCAGTCGGCCAGCTTGGGTTATGAAACAAGAACGATGTTCGAAATTCTCAGTGCCTGTGGTGCCTATCCCGGGAGCGGTAAATTTCAAAATGTTAATGATAACCCGACTTATGTTTCCCGGACCACCGACTATCTCGCGACTAAATTTCCAAATGGTAGCAATATGATTGTCAGGCATTACTGTACCCATGCCGAGAGTTGGGAAGGTGGATTTTCGAGAAGTAGTGAAGCCGATAAAAAAGCCCTCCAAAATAACCCGATGCCTTCGGATACCATGATACTGAGCAGCCTGAAATTAAATGGCCATCAGCTCTCCTATCATGGGAAACTCACCATGACTTTCCGGACCAATTCCATGAACAAACTGATTGCCTTTGAGGGACATAATTGTAAAGAGGTAACCCTTGATGGTATCCGTTACGAGTTTGCAAAAAATCCGTTTGAAACAATAAGTTTTGCGCCCGATCAGGATAAAACAGACCAGTATCTTGCAATCCTCAAAGGAGAAGGGACAGTTTGGCTTCCGAACCCGTTTACCACCGGGAAAGTGCTCACTGTTTCCACATTAGATGATCAAAAAGTTCCTTTCAGGATATTAAATGGGAAGATTGAGCTAAAGGTTACACCTGAGATGAGTGGTAAAAAGTTAAGAATTCAATAAATAGGATAATGAAGAAATCTTTAATAAACGGAATTGGTATTGTATCGGGAATCCTTTTATTGTCGTCAGCAGCTGCAGAAACCCAAAAGCCGAATCTGGCTTTTATCTTTTCCGATCAGCAGACCTTTGATATGTTGGGCTGTTACGGTAATCAGCAGATCAAAACGCCTAATCTGGACAAGTTTGCAAAACAAGGGGTGCGTTTTACCCATTGTTTTTCGAACTCTCCGATCTGCACACCATTTCGCGGGATGCTCATGAGTGGTCAGCAATCGCTCTACAACGGCGCCTTTGTCAACGACAAGCCGCTTGTCCCGGGACACGGAAAGAAATTTGCCGAGGTGTTGCGAGATGCCGGTTATAACACTGCCTATGTTGGTAAATGGCATCTTTTGGGTGGAGACCGTGACCGGCCAATTCCCAAAGGTGAGATGCGTTACGGATTTGATGAACTGTTTGAAAGCAACAATTGCCATGTCGATTTTCGTGCCGGAAAGTGTTTTTACTGGAATGAGGAGGGTCAAAAAGTCTTCTTCAATAAGTGGGAAGTCTATGGACAAACCGATCAGGCGCTGCAATACCTTGACAGCCGCAAAAATGCAGACAAACCCTTTGCATTGTTTGTCTCGTGGCATCCACCGCATGACTGGGGCAAATTTCAGGGTGAAGATGGGTTGATGCATTATAAATATGATGCACCGGATGAGTTAATGGCCATGTATAACCGCGACAGCATCAGGGTGCGTCCGGGGATGGAAAGTACGCCTGACCGAAGGCGGATGTACCACGGACAAATGGCAATGGCTTCCGGCGTTGATATTGCATTCGGTCAGTTGATGGAAAAACTCAGGCAACTGAGACTCGATAAGAACACCCTTGTTGTATTCACTTCAGATCATGGTGATATGCTCGAATTTGATGATGCCATTGTACCTAAACAGTACCCCCACGATTACTCCTGCCATATTCCGTTTATGGTCCGTTGGCCCGGAAAGCTTGATGCAGGATCAACTACGGGAATGTTATTCAGCGCATTGGATATGATGCCCTCCATCCTGGGATTAATGGGAATGGATGTTCCGAAAGAATGCCAGGGTAAAAATCTGGCCAAAGCCATACTTTCCCGCGATGAAGATGCCGTGGCATACGTTCCAATATGGCTTTATGAAAAAAATAGTTTTCGTGGTGTGATTACCCGCGATTATACTTTTTCAACAAAAAAGGGGGCCACTGAAGGCTCGTTGCATAGTGTGTTGTTTGACCGGAAAAATGATCCGTATCAATTAAACAATCTTTTTGCCGATCCTAAAATGGCCAATGTGAAAGAAAAATTGTGGAAACTTACACAGCAGTGGATGGCAAAATACAATGATCAATTCTGGCAGTATGATGATTTTATGAAAGCAGCCACCCCGGAACAATGGACCAATCCACCTTATATACGGCCCGTGGATGTATTAAAGTAACCAAAAGGGGAACCATGGAAACTAAAAACAAATTATATACATATGAAAGCATTTAGTCTGTTTTCAGTTTTTTTCGCGTTACTATTAATTACCCGGGGGCAATCCCCAAAAATGTATTGCAATCCATTGGATATCAATTATGGACTTGCGAATGATCGTCGTCATGCCGCCGATCCGGTTATCGTTCTGTTTAAAAATAGGTATTACCTTTTTACAACGAACGATCTGGCCGGATACCGGATGTCGGATGATTTATTAGACTGGAAGGTGGTGCTTTTTGATCCCAAATCGGCCCCATTGGCCCTGAATGGAAAATGGACCTGTGCCCCCGCCGTGGCTACTGATGGCAACTACCTCTATTTTATAAAATTAAATCTTGATAAAGCGCCCTTTACTGCCGTTCTTAGAACCCGTAACCCGGAAGGTGGAATTTGGGAACAGTGCGGACAAATCAGAAATGTAAAAGATCCATCGCTGTACATTGAAAATGGAAGGTTTTATTTATACCACGGACTTGGGGCCGATTACCCGATACAGTGTTTTGAACTGGATCCAAAAACTTTCACTGAAATTCCGGGTACCAATACTTTTTTGAAATCGAAGGTGTCGAACCTCGAAGAGCTGGCTGGTGGATTCGAAAGAGGCCGCCGGGAATTGTGGGAGGATATTGACCCGCAAAAGTGGATCGGTAAGTTTAAAATGCTCCCTTGTCCCGAAGGGTCGTGGATGACTAAATATGGGAATAACTATTATTTGCAATATGCCACTCCCGGAACCGTTTCAACATGGTATTGTGATGTGGCAATGGTTGGGACTTCCCCCGTTGGCCCATTTAAAATGGTCGATTATAATCCTGTTTCAATGAAAGTTGGTGGATTTATCGGTAGTGCGGGGCATAGTTGTGTTTTTCAGGATAAGTATGAAAACTGGTGGCGGGTCACTACGATGTGGATTGGTGTTAAAGATGCTTTTGAACGTCGGTTAGGACTTTTCCCCATGTTATTTGACAAGGAGGACCGGATGTTAACCAATACCAAATGGGGTGATTATCCTCATTTTATGCCACAAAAAAAGTATGCCCTTGCCGATCCGGTCCGCCCTGAATGGCAGCTGATTTCAAAAGGGGCAAAATGTTATTCATCAACATCGCTTCCTGAATTTGGCCCGGATCTGGCCTCCGATGAAAACATCCGTACCTGGTGGTCCGCAGTTTCGGGCGACAAAGGTGAATGGTTGATCATGAATCTTGGTGCTGACTGTCAGCTCAATGCGGTGCAGATAAATTTTGCCGAACAGGGAACTGCCATGACCTTTAAAAAGGAGACCGACTATTTTCACTGGAAGCTTTCCGGATAAAATAGTCGGTCT
>JAHEYS010000009.1 GCA_023251475.1 Prolixibacteraceae bacterium | reverse complement strand
CGTCCTCGGTCGGATCTGAAATTTTCAGGATATAGTGAGTGTTAAGGATAACGGGAGTATCTTTATCCAGATTTTCATCACTTTCCTTTACAAGAGTTACTTTAATGAATTGCTGCATAATATCGATTTTAGTTAGTTACCATCTATTTTTAAAGGATATATTAATTTTCAACACTATTTGACCAGTTCACAAATTGTCATTGCGAGCGAAGCGAAGCAACACCAACTCTCCAATTCGCCAATTCACCATGGCACCATTTATTCCGGAACGGTATAAGAAAGAAAATATCTTGGAATCTTATCTTCCGGAATAAGTGTCGAATCGGAGCTGTTTGAAATAGAAAATTTTTCCTTTGACAGTTTCAGTGTATTCAGGAAATATCTTTCCAGGAATTGATTCCTCCCGTTCATCCTCAATGCATGCATCGCCTGAAGCTGCTTATCGCCAATCAGCAAAACACATTTTTCGAAAGTTGACATTTCCGGATCCTGGTTGTTCAGTTTCCGGTCAAGCCATGCCCGGAATTCAAGCCCGGTTAAATCAATATTTTTTATTGCGGCTTTATCTTCATCGGCCAGGGAATCCGGAATTGGCAGCTTTTTCTGTTCTTCGAAATAATACCTTTTTTTCGCTTCGAAATATGAAATGAACTCAATATCCTTAGTGCTGTCAAGTACCTGTTTAAGCTCCAGGGTTAATTCCGGTTTTTCCTCAAGGACTTTTGTGATGGCCTGGAATTTCTCAACCTGCTTTTCAGTTAATGCAACCTGGTCGTAATCAAATTTTAATTCCTTGAAATCCTCTTCCTTTCCTCCGAAGACGCTGGCAAATAAATTAGCGGGGGCGGCAGCAGCCTTTACAAGGAGGTTCTTCAGCACCTGCATGGCAACTTTCCACCAGTTGAACTTCGGATCGCTGAGATCACCCTCTACCGGTACCACGAGGTTTATATTGCCATCCTTATCACGCATGATTGCCAATGCGAGTTTAATTGGCAGCTTGACAGCAGTTTTATTTTGAACCCTTTTTCCTGCATAGATCCTTTCAATGAAGATTTTATTGTCCATTTTGATCTGGTGGTTTTTGACCGAGCAGGTACCCGAATAATTGAATTTGCCCTTTGTAAACGGATAGGCAATATTGAATACCGAATAAGGATTATAATCGACAACGGCAACGTTTTTAAGCTCATAGGTGATGTCGAAATCCAGTAGATCAAGCGGGTTTACATCAACCGTTGCTTTCATGAATCCCTTTTGATTGATGGCTGTGTTCAGTTCAACAGTTGCTCTGCCCTTCGATGGATTGACCTGCTGAACATCCAGTCCAAGCGATGACAGACGGAGATTGAACTCTTCATCAAGGGTATGATCCATAAATTCAACTTTACCCTCATTAATACTGAAACGGCTGACTTTATAATCGGTGATAATAATGTCTTTGGCAAGCTTACTGACATAATTTGCCAGAAGGATGAATGGATTCGAATTATTACCGGCAGGAAACACAGAAGCCGAGGTATCCATCCTTGCGGAATCTGAGGCAGAAGATGCGATAACAAGACGTGAAAAATTATTGGTTTCGGGATACATTTCATAGCGGAAGTAAGGCTCTTTCACAAGAATATCACCAAATGCCCAGATATTTTTCCCGATGTCAAGTGAATCGATCTTAACACTTAATGAGCCGACACCAATGACCTTTTCGTTTTTATCATCGAGGATTAAAAGCTTATTGAGATCCATTGTTCCCTTAAGGGCTATCGCTTTGGGTTTATTGAAATTTCCTTTCGCTGCAATATCGGTGGAAAAGAACCCTTTAAATCCTTTGATTTGCAGATATGGCGTAAGGTATGGTTTAAGCACTGTGAGGTCAAAATCTTTAAGAGCGAGTTTCATGTTAAAATCAAGTGAATGGATATCGATCCCAAAATCACCTGATACTCCTCCCCCTGTTTCAAGTTCAAACCCATAATGAAATTTCATCCGGGGATCATTCCAAGCGATCATTGGAGTAGAAACAGATGCCTTATTAATTTTTGCATCGAGCTGGTAATCTTCATAAATGTATTCGATCTTTCCCCCGGTAATAGCTACGTCCTCTAAAAAATATTTAGCTGGTACCGTATCGGCAGATTTCTTTTCCTTTTTGGTTGTATCCGAAAGAAATTTTGTAAGGATATCATCATAATTGAATTTCATTCCTTCCTGCACCACCCTCACCTCCGGGTCGTCGATATGAAGATGCTCAATGCGGTATACTGAATGAAAAAGTTTCCCTTCATCAATATCGACGAGGAGATGCTGCACTCCTATGAATTGGGTTTTCTTGTCTTTCTCCAGGATCTTAAGTCCCCCGACATTCACTTTACCATTAAAAAGATTGATGCTGAGCTGTGTGAGCATTACCTGACGGCCAATCCATTTTTCACTGTTGTGCTCAATGATGTATTTGGCAATGGGGGAAATAAAAATTAAAATGAGAAGGATCAAACCAATAACAATTCCTAATATCCAAACCAATATTTTAACAATTTTTCCCTTTTCCATTTTCAATTTTCCCTGCCTGACGTCAGGCAGGAATTTTCAATTTAAACGATTCCGTCATCTCCTCATCTAATAGAGCAATTTTCTCAAAGTTTCTCCATTGAAAGTTGCTCCGCTGTCCCCCTGAATCCCATGAATACACATTCAGGAACATGGTCCCAAAACGCAGATCATCGGAACTGTAAAAAGCCGCATGGGCTACCTGGTCGCCGGTCCGGATATCGTTGCCAATAAAGGCAAATTTCATATGCAGGTTGATATCTTTTGAAAGTGCACGTTGAAGGGATTCTTTTAATTTCAGGTTAGCGGGGTCATCGAGGTTGATATCGAAATAAAGGATCCGTTCAAGATCGGCCATCTCCTCTTCATACTGGAACATCCTGACCCGTGTATTGTGTTTTACGATCCATGCTTCAAATTTTCCTTTCAGGTCAATGATCGTTCTTCCTTTATTTCCAAGCCGGATTGATAATGACCATTGGTCCTTGCGGTAACGGATATAAACCTTTTTTGTAGAGAACATATCATTCGGCCGGTGGATCACAAAATAGACCAGGAACCCTGAAAAGATCGCAGTAAAGAAAAGTGAAAGGAACGACTGGCAGATCATGATGAACCGTCCCTGGGGTGTGACAGGGTAAATATCCCCGAATCCGATGGTATGGAAAGAAACGACACTGAAATAAATCGCTTTTTCAAAAGTGATGATTTCCATAGTATTTGCCGGACGATTGTAAAAACCAATGCTGTAGGTCGAATAATATAACCAGGCAAAAACCAGGATGATCACCGCATAGCTTACCAGGGCAATGGTAAGGAACCACAGGATTTCACGGGTCTTAAGGGATAAATTCATATGAATAATCCATTTTACGACCGTCAAA
>JAHEYS010000522.1 GCA_023251475.1 Prolixibacteraceae bacterium | reverse complement strand
AACACTATATAACCATTTTTGTTAATAGTATCTGAAATTTCAAAAGCCTCACAATTCTCCCTGCTTTTTAACTAAAAAATCTTCCGACCACCCCTGGTTACAAACCGCAGGACCCGGTAATCCTGTCAAGCTATTTTAGGGAAGGTCATCCTGTTGAATTTATTCAGACGGTTCAGGACAAAACGGTAATCATTGATGAAATTCAATTTGAAATCGAATCAGGCATTTTTTATTGTTCCCGAATGTAGGGTCGCCTATTCCATTGCTCAGAATTTAATGGTTGCTTCTCCGGAACAAGCAATTTCCTACCTGCAATAAACCATTAAATCATAAGTCTGAAAATCCAGAGCGCTTTCAAATCAGATGGAATAAATTAATGAATAGCAGATGCTTTGCCGGTTAAGAGAAGAGGCCATCTCCCTAAATTGTGAGACGGCCTCTTGGTGATATATATAATCCTGCAAATGAAGATGAAACCCTCATGAGCTCTCGTTCGCTAAAGAAGATGAAAATAACTGAGGGTTCCCCCGATGGATCGGGGCAAGCTATGTGGCCACTTAAAACAAATTATTTTCACATGATCTGCCAGTGGCCAGTTGCCAATTGCAAGCTGCTAAAAGTGCAATATTTATATTACCCATACTAAACGTCATAGAACCGAATAAGCCTTGTCCTCCCGTTATCCTATCGGTTTGATCACGTAATAGGAATATTCTCCGTTCGGATTTAACCCTTCGATAAGAATCGGTTTTTTATTGTTTGACTTCATCAGGGCCCTTTCGATATCCTCCTTTGTCGATACGGATATTTTATTCACATCGGTGATGATAAAGCCAGTTTTCACCCCCGCATCTTTTAGCCTTCCCTGGGCCAGACTGATTACCTGAACTCCACCTTCAATTTGCAGTCTTTCCTTGTCTTTTTCCGACACCGGACCAAATTCGGCGCCTAGCATAGATGCTGATTCTTTTACAATGGAAGTGTCGCCTTTCGTATTTCGCAAAGTAACCCTGACCTCTTTCGTTTCACCATTTCGGATATAGCCAACAGTAACTTCATTTCCAGGGCTGTATTTTCCGACCTGTTCCTGTAGCTGTGAACTGCTGTTGACATTGTTACCGTTAATTGATACAATAATGTCACCCTCTTTGAGCCCGGCTTTACGCGCGGCGCCATCTTCAGAAGTACTTCTGACATAGGCTCCTTCCGTTTTATCCAGTTTTTTTGCTTTGGCAATACTGTCATTAACCGTTTGAACCATTACCCCCAGTAAAGCGCGCTGAACTTCACCATATTTCTTTATGTCCTCTACCACTTTACGGGCGATGGTGGCTGGAATGGCAAACGAATAACCCGTATAGGAGCCCGTCTCGGAAGCAATGGCCGTATTGATTCCCACCAGTTCGCCACGACTATCTACCAATGCGCCGCCACTGTTCCCTGGATTTACCGCAGCATCGGTCTGAATAAATGATTCCATTGGCATTTGTCCGCTCATAATTCCGATACTCCTCGATTTGGCGCTCACGATCCCTGCTGTAACAGTGGAGGTCAGGTTAAATGGGTTCCCGACTGCCAGGACCCATTCGCCGAGTTTGAGTGCGTCAGAATTACCCCATTCAAGGGTTGGAAGATTTTTGGAATCGATTTTAACCAGTGCAATATCGGTATTAGGATCCCGCCCGATCACTTTGGCAGAGAATTTACGGTTGTCATCCAAAATGACCTGTACATCCACTGCATCATCAACTACATGATTATTCGTCACAATATAACCATCAGGACTGATAATGACCCCCGAACCGGAACCCATCGCAAAATGCGGTTCCTCTTTGAAGCCTCTTGGGTGGTTTCCCCCGGGACGGCCAGGTCCGAAGAAGAAATTATAAAGCTGACTATCCTCGTTTTCACCCATTTGCTCGTGCATTTTTACCTCAATATGGACCACCGCACGAACACTTTTTTCTGCAGCCTGTGTCAGATCAGGCAATTGCCCCTGGGGATGATCATTTACAACCTGATTCGTCAGATGTATTGGCGTCGTTTCCCTCACTATCATTTGCTGATTGCCAGTGTTGAATTTTGCAAGGAGGAAAACTGCAAATACTGCTCCCGCAAATGCGACAGCAAACATCGAAATATACCTTTTAATCTTTTCCATAATAGTGGATTTTAATATTGTTTATGGTTCAAAAATATCACAGCCAAAATGAAGATATTATGAAGAATCTGATCATAAAAGATTAATTAACAATTAATAAGATTTTTTATTTTTAACCTACTATGCTGCAATTGGGGATTATACAGTTGAAGATCATTTGCATAACCAATTAACGAATTATCCTTACCATAACAGTCTGTCAGGAAATTACATAAGCGACCTATGATTTTATTTCGATCGGTGGAGGAATTTATTTGTAGTCTGAGGGAACATAAAAGTTACAACCATACAAAAAAAGATTTCCGCATAAAAGTTCCCAAATTGCGAATTAATTTCTATCTTTGCATTGATAAGAGTATTTGAATGGAGAGAATTTTTGCAAAAAGTACGTTGAAAGAGTATTGGGGGCAACACCCTGATATTGAGCAGTATTTAAAGACATGGTACGATACAGCCATGAATTCTGGCTGGGAAACACTCAATGCAGTTAAACAGACTTATATAAATGCGAGTATATTGAAAGACAGTCGAATTGTTTTCAATATAAAAGGTAACTCTTACAGATTGGTAGTAAAGTTTAACTTTGAGAAACAATGGATTTTTGTTCGTTTCATAGGAACGCACAGTGATTATGATAAAATTGATGCAAACACAATTTAAAAAGTATGATTATGAACATTAAGCCAATAAGGACAGAATTGGATTATAGAATAACATTAGAACGTCTTGAGTTAATTTTTGATGCGGAGAATGGGACACCAGATAGCGATGAAGCAGATATCCTTGGACTAATGATAGATGAATACGAAAAAAAGCATTATCCAATAGATGCACCAGACCCAATTGAGGCAATTAAGATTAGAATGGAAGAGATGCAATTAAAGCAACTTGATTTAGTTGATGCAATTGGTGGTAAAAGTAGAGTATCAGAGATTCTTAGTCGCAAGAGAAAGCTAACAGTGGAGATGATACGAAATTTAACCCATAAATTAAATTTGTCTCCGGAATTATTAATAGGCGATTATCAATTAGTAAGATGAAAAGTATGGTAGGTAACAAAAACTATATGTCAATACTATTACATAATATAAAAAATGAAAAAAATATTCCTGCCAATTTTAATCTCAGGTTTTATACTTTCGGGTGTACACTCTTTTGCTCAGCAACTCACTCACCTGTATAAAAGTGGTGAAGAGGGATATCAGTGCTTCAGGATTCCGGCTGTTATCACCACAGGTAAAGGTACTGTACTGGCTTTTGCGGAGGGGAGGAAAGATAACTG
>JAHEYS010000240.1 GCA_023251475.1 Prolixibacteraceae bacterium | reverse complement strand
TCTCAATTACAATTTTTTCGTAGCCAACCAAAAGGTGATGAACCGTTTTTCAACCAATGATTGCGATAAAAATTCCGGGAATGGTGATCCGCTTTTTATTGATCCTGTCAAGGGTGATTTTCGTGTGAAGGAAGATTCTCCTGCACTTAAAACAGGATTTGTCAATTTTCCAATGGATCAGTTTGGGGTAACCAAAACTCTATTAAAAGCCATTGCAAAAACGCCTGAAATCCCGGTGATCAGTATCAACATCGATCAGGCTGACGTGCAGGTATTAAAGGCAGCCTATAAATGGTTCGATATTTTGCTCAGTGAACCAAAAGGTGATGAATTATCGGCGTATGGAGTCAGTTTCGAATCCGGCGGAGTTGGTTTACAAACTGTTCCTGAGCATTCTGAGGCTTCAAAACTTGGATTTCGAAGCGGAGACCTGGTACAGTCGGTCAACAACATTAAAATAAAGACCATTCAAAACCTAAGGGAGTATATAAATGCACATCAATCAGATACACACCATATCTTAGTGGTTATCCGCAACCAGGGCAATGCAAAAATAACTATAAATCAGTCTTTGCCATCAGTTAAGTAACCGGAATAATTTAATGTCGTACTAGGATCTTTATAAATTGCATAAGATCAATAATAAAAGGCATTGAAAATTGAACATAATTTATTGACAATTTCTTATACCATCAGAAAAAGATAAATAATTCAAATGAATAAACTATGAAAAAGGGAGAATTCAACCCAATACACCTTTATGTATTCTTAATTTTAATATTGTCACTTTCATCTCCACTGTCGGGATATACAAGGATAGTGAAGAAAAAAATTCCGGACAAACTGGTTGTGTTCACTTTCGATGATGCTACGGCTAGCCAGTATTCGATTGTCGCTCCGCTGCTCAAAGAATATGGTTTTGGCGCAACTTTTTTTATCTGCGAATTTCCTCCGAATTTTAAGGATAGCTCAAAATATATGAACTGGCGACAAATCAAGGAATTGGATAATATGGGATTTGAAGTGGCCAATCATACACGGACCCATCCATCAGTCAGCCGGTTGTCCGCAGCAGACTTCATCGGTCAGCTCAATTATATTGAACACAAATGCGATTCATTGTCGATCAGCACCCCTGCAACATTTGCCTACCCTGGATACGATTTGAGCCGCGCTGTAATTGATATTCTGCAAAAAAAAGATTACAAATTTGCACGTGCCGGTGGAAGCCGGGCTTATGATCCAAAAACAGATCATCCGCTTCTGGTGCCAAGCTGGGCCATGAATGGCAATAATATACCCCAAATGAAGGAAGCCCTGAATGAAGCACACAATGGGAAAGTAGTGGTTCTGACCATTCATGGCGTCCCGGACCTCGAGCACCCCTGGGTAAATACCCCGCCTGAAAAATTTCGTGAATATCTTCAATATCTGTATGATAATCATTTCAAAGTAATTGCTTTAAGGGATATGGGAAAATATCTCCACGTAAAAAAAGCAATGAAAGCCATCATACCCGATTTGAGCAGGAAACTTAAAAACCAGTAACTGAATTATGAGTTTAACTTACCACCTTAAGCAGTACATTTTTGGGATTCTGGTAGTTGCATTGTCAGCTGGCATACCAGTTTTTTGTCAGGAAAAACATCCGGCATTGCAGGTAAAGATTCCGCCGGCTTACATCGTCCCCAATTTTCATCCGGCAAGCTGCGGATGGCTGACCAACTGGTCAACCGAACGTAACTATTGTGCCAACTCCTATCTTGATCATCTCGACCGGGTCCGGGAGGATTCCAACTATCAGTTCGTCCTTTCGGAATGCAACAATATGATCGCCATCAGGAACTTCGCACCTGAGCGATTTGAAGAGATCAAAACACGGATTAAGGAGGGACGCGTCGAGTTGCCAAATGCCTTTTTCCTTGAGTCAACGATCAATCTTTCTGGCGGTGAAGCGCTGGTGAAAATGGGTATTGAAGGGCTAAGATGGCAAAAGCAGGTGATGGGAGTAAGCCCCCGTTTCTGCTGGACAATTGATGTCTGCGGCACCCACGAACAGATGCCTCAGATTTGCGCCGGACTTGGATTGGAAGGGCTGATTTACACAAGATGTAACCGTTCAGATAAGAGTATCTTTTGGTCAGAATCACCCGATGGTTCAAAAGTGATGACTTTTGTACCGGGTCACTATTCTGATTTCGGACAAATTTTCCATGCGACTGAGCCCCTTACTGAGAAACAATTGGATGAACTGCAACAGAACCTCATTAAAAAAACCGGGAAAACTCCTGCCGGCGCACCTTTGCTTGTTTTAGGGGGCTATGGCGACTACTCACTTGCGCCTCTCAACCATGCCAATCCAACCGATTTTCTGAAACAATGGAAGACATTTAGTCCCCACTGCAACATTCAGATCTCTACCTTTTCAAAGTATTTTGATGCTGTAAAATCAGCCCTTCAAACAGATGAATCAGTACTACCTGTTGTGAAAGGTGGAACAGGATACACCTTCGACTCTTTCTGGATCGAATCTCCGCGGGTTAAATCCTGGTATCGCCGCGATGAACATTCACTTCAGACTGCAGAGGCACTCTCGGCAATATCTTCCCTGAAGTCCGGGTACCAATACCCCGTCCAGGATCTCTATCATGCCTGGTTGCTGATGTTACTCAATATGGATCGCAACACCCTTTGGGGTTCAGCCGGCGGGATGGTTTTCGAACACGAAACTTCATGGGATGCCCGCGATCGTTTCGAGTGGGTGGAAAAGAAAACAGCTGAGATCAATGAAAACACCACCCGTCAGCTATTGGATAAAGGAACTGCCATTGGCCTGTTCAATGCTGCAAACTGGAAACGAACTGATCCTCTACGCATTAAACTTCCGTCAGGAACCACTTTAGCAGGAATTACCGGGGAAGCGGTTTCAGATGGAACAACGATTTGCCGGATTCCAGTCCCGTCACTCGGAATCCAGAGTTTAAAGGTGCAAAACCAGGCATCGCCTGATCCGGTAGAAATTAAGATGCCCAAATCCATTGAAACAGAATATTATTCTGTACAAATTGATCCGGCCACAGGTGCGATTTCAAGTTTAAAAATAAAACCTTCAGGACGGGAAATGCTGAGCGGACCGGCAAATGTACTGGTCGCCGAAAAAAGGACAGGTCAGGGTGATCCGGGTGATTTCACCGACCCGCGCCCTAAACGTCCGAAGCTGGCCACCTCAAATGATTTCAAGCCTGTGATCACCATAAAGGAGGGTGCATTGGCATTTACTGTTGAAATTAAAAGCGAATTTTATGGAGGAGCCCCTTCAGTCAGGCTGATCCGCTTCTATAAAAATTTTCAGCGTATTGATTTCGAAACCGAGTTAAACGACATTCCAGATCTTACAGTTGCAGTAGCTGAATTTCCGCTGTCCGAAATGCCTCTGGAAATCCGTCGCGGTATCCCGTATGGTTTCTCACATGCCCCATGGGGAAAGCCAAATGATAAATTATATGGATTGCCCAATGGGATTCAACCCGCAGTGCGCTGGAGTGATTATTCCTTTGCCGATGGCAGCGGGTTAGCCATTCTCGACCGCGGACTGAGTGGACGGGAGATAAACAACAATACGCCGGTGATCTATCTATACAATGCTACTGAGAAATACTATGGTTACGTAAATCCGTGGCTCAGCGGAAAAGGGAAACACAAGTTGGAATATGCAATTGTTCCGCACTCCCAGGATTGGAATAATGCCCGGATCCCGCAGATGGCCTGGGAGTACAACTGTCCCGTGGTGATCACTTCCGGCTGCGCCGCAAAATCCCCCCAATCATTCATTCAGACCTCCGGTAATGTTATAGTAGAAGCAGTTCGCCGTGAAGGATCTGATATCGAGTTAAGAATGTCAGAATGTCTGGGGAAAGCGGGTAACGCAAAAATCACCATCAACCTGCCGCATACCTCAGCTGCATTGACTGATCTACTGGGCGATCATCCCCAACCACTGAATGGAAAAGGAAGCTACTCATTTGCCGTGCGCCCCCAGCAGATTGTTACAATGCGACTCCACACTGCAACCTCCGTTGAACAGATAATACCACTGATGGCCTGGGATGAAATGGTGCCCCCTACCAAACGGGCAGCCCTTAACAGCTACCAGGGTGACAAAAAAGGGCATCCACCGAAAGGAAACTGACAATTATAACTTACTAAAACCTATATTTACGATTCCTAATTGAAACCAGTATAAAAGTTAAAATGAGACCTGATTTACATTCCCTGTTAAAAACAAAAGTGTGTTTAACCATTTTGATCACTCTTCTCCTTAAAATGGGAATATTGGCTCAGGTTATTCCATATCCCGGTGCCTTAAACAGCGCCGCAATTATCCAGTCTTCCATCTGTAATGTGGATACCAATGGAATGATCATAGGCAACGGCGACATTAATGCGCTGATCTATTCCGGAAAAGATCAGCTGATCATGCACCTGGCAAAAAATGATGTCTGGGATGCGCGTTTAACTACAGAAAAGGATATGCCGTTGCTCAAAGTTGATGTTGTGAACCATTCCTGGAAAGATGGGGGACAGCCGCCCAGCTGGAACAATCCTTATCCAACCCAGACACCTCCTGCAATCATACGGATTTTAGCAACAGGTGATGTGAAAGAATCCAGGATAGACTTGAGGAAGGGATTGGCAACAGTAAAAGCAACTACCGGTAACTTCTCATTCCGGGCGCTGTCTCAAAAAAACGTCTATTATATTGAAACAGACAGAGAGGTGAGACTTGAAGGATTTCCCCAGAGTTTTTTGCCTGAAGCAGAACAGATCGAGGAGAATGGCCTGTTTATTATTAAACAGCATCTTCCCGGAGATCCGGACTATGCGGGGATGGATGTGTATTCTGTTCTTAAAACCAAAGGGAACCTCCATGCAGTTGCAGTTGTAACCTCAAGAGAATCAAAAAATGCATTAGACGACGCCATTAAATTAGTGAAAGATGTCCTGGAAAAGGAACCAAAGGCAGTCACTCAGGAACATGAAAAACAATGGCGGCAATTTTGGTCCCGAAGTGGCGTCAGCCTGGATGATAATGATTTACAGAACTGGTGGTACAGAGAATTGTACTATTTCCGTTGCATCTCCAAACCCGGTGCATATGCGATCGCACTTCAGGGAGGATACAATACCAGGTCGAAATGGCACGGTACATGGACGATGAATTACAATGCCGAACAAACCTTCTGGACTGCCTTCAGTTCAAATCACATTGAGCTTGCAGAACCCTACATTGATTTGGTGAATGATTTTCATCCACGGGCCAAATGGTTTGCAAAAACAGTATTTAACTGCAAAGGCGCCACAACACCTCATAACCTGTGGCCATTTGAGACAGATCCGCTGAAATCTGTAAGTGTGAATAAAAGGCAATTTGCATTTATGCCCTGGGGTTATGGGATCGGAACTGCCGGTCATGTGGCTCAAAATCTTTGGTTGCACTATTTATACAGTGGCGATATTAACTATTTAAGAGAAAAAATCTACCCGGTTATCAGAGATTATGCCGAATTCTATGCTTCATTTATTGAAAAATGCAAATCCGACAATGGCAAAGTAGTTCTCGGTCCCAGCGTTGATCCGGAACATACCGGTTACGGATGGGATAACAGTCCTTATGATCTCGCATGGTCAAAACATACGTTAAAGGCTGCCATTCAGGGTGCAAAAGTCCTGGGCATTGACCCGGATCTGGTTAAACGCTGGACTAACAGTCTAAACAAATTACCTTATTATCCGGTTTCAGGCGAAGTGGTAAAGGTTGGTGAAAGGGAAAATGATTATAACATTATTACCCCAATTGTCCCATTGTTTCCTGCCGGGCAGGTATCCTGGTTTTCGTCTGAAAGTGAGAAAGCCTTATTTAAGCGAAGTATCGAATGGATAAAAAGCAGGTATAACTTAAATAATTCGGTAGTGATGCTTAATGTAGCACGGGCGCGGTTGTCTATGACTGATGATGCGTGGAATGATACGAAAACATGGTTCAAGGGAAAGGCACAACCTAACGGACTCTTCTACTGGAAATCACATGGGTTTTATATGACTGAGCAAACTGCAGTATCTGGTCTGATAACCGAGTTTTTAATCCAAAGTGTTGACGATATTATTCGGATTTTCCCTGCCTGGCCCAAAAATAAAACTGCTGAATTTAATAATCTGAGGACCCAGGGTGGTTTTTTGGTTGCTGCCAAACAGAATAATGGAACGATCTCAAATCTTAAAATAACCTCAACTATCGGAGGCGATCTGAAACTGCTGAGCCCCTGGAGCTCAATTGAAGTCAAATACGCTGACGGTAACCTTATGACTCTTTATCCAGATTCCCAGGGTGTGGTGCAGATTCATACAACCAAGGGGCAGAAGCTTGAATTTGTTAAAAAATAACCTCTTTTTATCCTGATAACCAAACATTTCGCCTTAGAGCCATATATTCTAATTATATTAAACCGGGAAAGATGAAAATTTCATTCGCAATTCACCTTTTGCTGATCGGAATCCTGATTCCATTTACTCTTTTCGCCCAACAGCCAAAAAATTACACAGCTGATCACGGGGCCATTGTTGGTAATAACACAGGACGTTACAATAACCGACCACTTTATATCAATAATACCAATGCCTTTATTCTGGCAGGCGATCAGCCAATTGCGAGGCTGGTAAAAGATCAGTACCTGTATGGTACCTTTATGGTGGCAGTCGAACGCAACGTCAAGGCTAAATGGCTCCAGCAATGTAATCAAATCAGCTCTTTCTATCGCCCCGGAAGGATGAAATGGACAATCGCTGATAAAGATTATCCCGGTTTAACGGTTACCGTTGATATCGTGCCAATGGCTTCCACTACCGGGATGGCAGTTCGCGTCAGTGCAGATGGTGTACAACCCGGCGACAGGTTAATCTGGACCTTTGGTGGTGCTCAGTGGCGGAAGGGTCAGAATCTTTCTTGGAAACTTGATGTGATGGGTCAACCTGAATTACTCACCTGGGGATTCGTCCCGGAAGAGAGCAAAAGCAATCAGGTTGAAATATCAGATCAGACTAATTTTGTGAGCTTGTTGGATACGACCAGGAACTTAAAACTTTTCACTGTGGAAGAAAGCTGCAGTTCAATTGCTAAAGTGGACGCCGGAGAAGCCTCAGCATGGAATAATCCAATTCTATTCAACGGGTCAAAGCCAAATCAGTTTCCAATAACTAAGGGAACCGTTCTAATCGAAAACCGAAAACCCATCTTTTGGAGTTTTCAGGCACATGACAAGTCCGGAAATACCCTTTTAAAAAAATCTCAGAATCCTGAAAATGCATTTGCAGAAGGAATTAAACGTGCTGAATCTTTTCAGAAAAGATTAATAATCAATACCCCTGATCCATACCTCAATGCCGTGGCTGCTGCATCAGTGGCCGCCGTCGATGGAACATGGTATCCTCCTGTGTTTGTGCACGGAGCTTTGCAGTGGAACATGCGTTTTCCCGGATGGCGCACCATTTTTGGCGGGATCATGTACGGCTGGCACGACAGGGTCATAGACGAAGCCCGATTCTACACCGATTCCCAGATCAGGGTGTCTGACAAAAGTGAGGCTAAAGCCGATCCTGCAACTCTGCTGACCGAACAACATGCCGACTCCAGGTATTACGGGGTTGGACGGATCGGTAATGATCAGAAATTCTACGATATGCAGACGCAGTTTTTTGATCAGATCATTGAAGAGTTTCGTTGGACCGCTAATCCAATGCTGATAAAATTCTTCCGCGAAGCGCTGGATCTGCATTTGATCTGGATCCGTGACTGCTTCGATCCCGACGGTGATGGTGTATACGAAAGTTATATTAATGTCTGGCCTACCGATTCGCAATGGTACAACGGGGGCGGTTCAGCTGAGGAAACGTCTTATGCCTACCGTGGTCACCTGGCTGCCAGGGATATGGCCCGAAATGCAGGTGATAAAGAAGCCGAAAAATACCACAGCGGGATGGTAACAAAGATCAAAAAAGGTTTTTTTGAAAAGTTGTGGATTACCGGGAAAGGGCATTCTGCCGCTTATCGTGAGCAGGGCGGGCATGGGCGTCTGCACGAAGACCCCTGGTTATACAGCATCTTTCTGCCTGTTGATGCAGGTTTAACCGCTCCGCTTCAGGCGATCGAATCGGTTTATTATTCGGAATGGGCCTTACAGAACGATCGCCTGCCGGGCGGTGGCAGGCAGGTATGGACTTCAAACTGGGTTCCTGCGATGTGGTCGGTCCGTGAATTGTGGCCGGGAGACAATTACCACCTGGCGCTGAGTTATTTTCAGGCTGGCCTTCCCGATGACGGATATGATATTATGCGCGGAACTTTTTTACGCACTGCTTATAACCATCTTTCCCCGGGTAATCTTGGTGGCGTACAGGGTGGTATCGACTTTGGCGATTGTGTCCATACCTTTGCCAGGACTTTAGTGTCGGGTTTATTTGGATACAACCCCGATTACCCAAACAGAAAAGTTACCATATCACCTCAATTCCCCACCGGCTGGAACAATGCCTCGATCGAAATCCCCGATGTAAAGATTGCCTTCAGCCGTAAAGGAAATACAATCAATTACTCGTTTGAATTGGCCCGTACAGCCAATCTTGAACTTTGCTTACCCGTTCAATGTGAAGGAATTAAATCAGTAACAGCCAACGGGAAAACAATAACCTGGAAATTGCTTTCTGGTGCGGGCAGAAGTCTCCTGCAATTAACTTTACCTGAGGTTGAGAAAGCAGTTGTCGCCATCGAAACCGGTAAGCCCCTGCCCTATTTCCCACCTGAAACAATTGAAGGTGATTTGGGCAAGGAGATCCATCTCAGTACAAAAGCTGCGATGATTGTCGAATTGGAGGATCCTCAGGGGGTACTTGTAAATGAAACCATGGTGAAGGGGGTCCTTACAGCCAATTTATCAGCCACCAGGGGTTTCCATACTATTGTAACGAAAGTCATTGCAGGTAAGGCTCCCCAATGGAGGGTATTCCGTATCAGGGTAAACGATCCGGAAGGAGATAAACAAAAGGAAGAAAGAGTTGTACATCAAATTCCTGCCGGTGTTTTCTGGGAGAATGTGGATATACACCAACAACTGAATTCAGATATACGGACCATCTACCAGCAACAATACCTTTCTCCCCGTCCCAATACCGTCCCTCTCCGCCTGGGAACCGACGGCTATTCGCCCTGGACCTTCCCCCACTGGAAAAGTTTACCTCCGACCATTAAACTCGATCAGGTTCCAAACTTAACCAGTAATACAAATAAACTGTTGACTCCTCAAAAGGTTCCTTTTAGATGGAATGGCGAACCAAAGAATATCGCCTTTACCTCCATGTGGGATAATTTCCCGAAAAAAATTGATTTCCCTGTCAATAAATCAGGTGATGCTATCTATTTCCTGGTTTGCGGATCGACCAATGTCATGCAATGCCATATTGCAAACGCAGTAATCACACTGAATTATGCCGATGGTAAAACTGACTCTTTGGAACTGGTACCTCCTGTGAATTACTGGAATTTATGCCCGATTGACTCCCATGCCACAGCGCCCGGTCAGGGAAGCCGCACAGATTATGATTCGGTAACTGACCGATTCTGTATGCCTTCCCTATTACCTGAAACAGTACAACTTGGAGAGAATTGCCGTGCCATGTTACTGAATCTAAGAATGCGAAAAAATGTTGAATTGAAAAGCATTACCCTTGAAACCCTTTCACAGGAAGTGGTAGTTGGATTAATGGGAGTCTCGGTAATGATAGTGAAATAACATAATTTTGTTCAACCTTAACTATTTCAGTTACCTGTTTGCCAAAAAAAAGTCTGTCATAAAAAAGTACTTATGAATAAACTGAAAAGATTGCTCTGGCTATTACTGCTTAACTCTTTGGTATTCACGTCAATATCATTTAAAATCGAAAAAGGGCAATCGATAGTGCTGGATTTTTCAAAGACGGGCCGTAACTATGAAGGGATTGGGGCTTTAAGCGCCGGCGCCTCCTCGCGCCTGCTGATGGATTATCCTGAACCTTACCGCAGTCAGGTGCTTGATTTTCTGTTTAAACCAAAATACGGGGCAAGCCTTCAGCACCTGAAGGTTGAGATCGGTGGTGATGTCAACTCCACCTGCGGAACAGAACCAAGTCATGCCCGCACACGGGAAGAGCTTGAAAATCCCAAACCGGAATATTTTGAGCGTGGTTATGAATGGTGGCTGATGAAAGAGGCAAAAAAACGAAATCCCGGTATTTATCTCGATTGCCTGGAATGGGGCGCCCCTGGATGGATTGGTGACGGGAAATAT
>JAHEYS010000521.1 GCA_023251475.1 Prolixibacteraceae bacterium | reverse complement strand
TTTCCGGGGCATTCGCCCTTTATCCAATGGCAGTCAAATGGGCCGAAGAGTTCAAAAAAGTCAATCCTGATGTTAAAATTGATATTTCTGCCGGTGGGGCAGGAAAGGGGATGACCGACGTTTTAAATAATATGGTTGATATTGGGATGGTCTCGCGTGAAATCTATACTGAAGAGATAAAAAAAGGGGCATTTGGATTTGCAGTCACCAAAGACGCTGTTGTGGCGGTCGTCAGTGCTCAGAACCCTGCCTTAAAAGACATTCTTGCATCAGGGTTAAATTCTGACGCTGCAAATAGTATCTGGATTACCGGTAAATATACCTCCTGGGGGCAGGCTTTTAATCTCAGTTCAAAGGTGAAGATCCATGTCTATACCCGCTCTGATGCCTGCGGCGCGGCAGAGGTGTGGGCAAAGTATTTTGGGATGAAACAGGAAGACCTCCTGGGAAGCGGGGTGTTTGGCGACCCTGGCCTCGCGCTGGCGGTTAAAAAAGATCCGATCGGAATTGGATTCAATAACATTGGTTATGTCTACGATTTTAATACCAAAAAGCAGATCCAGGGCATCAGGGTGCTTCCCATCGATCTGAACAGAAACGGAAAGATTGATCCGGATGAGAATTTTTACGATTCCATGAATGATTTGATCGATGCCGTTGCGAAAGGGAAATACCCTTCACCTCCGGCGCGTGACCTTTATTTTGTCACCAACGGAAAACCGAAGAATTTGTTGGTTATTGAGTTTTTAAAATGGGTATTAACTGATGGTCAGAAGTTTGTAAATGAAACCGGATATATTAATTTAACAGACGAAATTATTTCCAAAGGG
This sequence comes from Prolixibacteraceae bacterium, assembly GCA_023251475.1. Taxonomy (GTDB): domain Bacteria; phylum Bacteroidota; class Bacteroidia; order Bacteroidales; family Prolixibacteraceae; genus JAAFHB01. Next base: position 2,620 of record JAHEYS010000521.1, on the reverse strand, counting down.
GTTAAAAATTTGAATTAGATGCTTAAAGGAAGATTACTGAAGGATAAAATTTCACGGCATTACATGCTGTTTGCTACCTTACTATCAATTTTATTTCTTTTCCTGATCGGTGGGGGATTATTGTACAAGTCGTTGCCCATTATGCAGGAGAAGAGCCTATGGACGCTGCTGACCACCAGTAACTGGCGTCCTTTCAAAGGTGATTTTGGTTTTGCATCTTATATCCTAAGTACTTTGTATGTCACTGGTATTGCAATTATTATCGCTTTACCCTTGTCATTGCTGACCTCAGTTTATATCATCGAATATGCCTCACCCAGGGTCCTCAGGGCTTTTAGTTCGGTAGTCGATTTGCTCTCCGGAATTCCTCCCGTAATTTATGGCGTATGGGGTACACTTACTATTGTTCCGTTTATATCTGAAAAGTTGGCTCCCCATTTTGTGGAATTCTCCACCGGATACAGCGTTCTGGCTGGCGGAATAGTGCTTGCAATTATGATAATTCCATTGATAATAAGCATATTAATGGAGGTGTTTTCGGCTGTGCCTAAAGAGATGCGTGAAGCATCAATGTCGCTGGGGGCTACAAAATGGCAAACGGTGAAAAAAGTGGTGATCAGAAAATCAATTCCCGGTATTGTTGCGGCAACGGTTTTGGCCATTTCACGTGCATTTGGCGAAACGATTGCGGTACTTATGGTATGCGGCAATTTCACCGATCTTCCCAAATCAATTTTCGATGCCTGTTATCCGATTCCTGCATTAATTGCCAATAACTACGGCGAAATGATGTCCGTTCCATCTTACGAATCGGCACTGATGTTTGCCGCATTTCTCCTTTTCTTTATTATCGTCGTTTTTAATGTGATCTCGCGTTTGGTACTGATCCAGATCGATAAAAGATATCAATTATGAAAAAACTGGAAGAGAAGTTTTTCAAAATACTGATGATCGGATCTACGGTCATGATATTGAGCATATTGCTGTTTATTCTTTATGTCGTCATGAAGAAGGGACTCCCTTCACTCTCATGGGAGATGATCTCACAATTACCCAGTGGAGGATTCTATCTGGGTAAGGAGGGTGGAATACTGAACGCCATCATGGGATCACTCTTTTTGATCTTTTTCTCTGTAATAATCAGCCTGATGATCAGTGTTCCAGTGGTGATGTACCTGAATTTCACCCTTCGGCGGAAAAGCCGGTTTGCAGCTTTTGCCAGGTTGACATTTGATGTACTGTTTGGGATTCCTTCGATCGTATATGGCGCTTTTGGATTTACGGTGATGATCTTCTTTGGGTTGCAGGCCTCCCTGCTGGGAGGAATTATTGCGGTCAGCATGCTGATCATCCCTGTGATGATCCGTTCAATTGATGAAGTAGCGCTTCTGATTCCAAACGACCTGGTCGAAGCGACAAAATCGCTTGGCGCCACCAACTACGAGACGATCAAAGTGATCATCCGTCAATTATTACCGGGAATATCGACCGCAATACTCCTCTCTGTCGGGAGGGGAATCGGGGATGCTGCAACCGTGTTATTCACAGCAGGATACACCGACAGTATTCCCACGTCAATGGGGCAGCCAACGGCGACACTGCCATTAGCCATCTTTTTTCAGCTAAGCAGCCCGGTTGAAGAGGTTCAGAACAGGGCTTATGCCGCTGCAGTCGTGTTGACGGTTATCATTCTGACCCTAAGCTTTTCAGCACGTTATTTCAGTCGTAAATTGTCAAAAAATAAAATCTAATAGTATGGCACTGCTTGCAGAACCTATCGTTCAAAATATTCAGGACCAGTCAACGTCAGAAGTGATGGATACAAAACCTTGTATAACACCGCATATCGTGGTGGAACATCTGAATCTTTTTATTCAGGGGAATCACATTCTTAAAGACATCAACCTGTCAATCCCTGATAAAAGTATTACCTGCATCATTGGCCCTTCAGGATGTGGGAAGACGACGCTGCTCCGATCGTTCAACCGTCTTCACGACGATTCTGTTGATGTGAAAATAACAGGAAAGCTTTATGTTGATCGTGAGGACATCTACTCAAAAGGGGTAGAAGTGACCCATATCCGGAAAAAGATGGGGTTATTGGCGCAGCGTCCATGTTCCCTACCCATGTCGATTATTGACAATGTCGTTTATGGTCCCAGAATCCATGGGGTAAGGGGGAAGAGAAAGTTGTACGCCATTGCCAGGAATCAACTCAATGCCGTTGGATTGTGGGATGAGGTCAAAGACAGGTTAAAATCCCCGGCGTCCAAACTCTCCATCGGGCAGCAGCAAAGGCTTTGCCTGGCACGAGGACTGGCTGTTGAACCCGAAATTATTCTCGGTGATGAAGCGACCTCTGCCCTGGATCCAATCTCATCAAAGAAAATTGAAGAGTTATTCCTTTCTATCAAAGATAAATATACGGTAGTCCTGGTTACACATACTTTGCGTCAGGCAAAAAGGATCGCCGATTATGTGGCATTTATGTATATGGGGGCATTAGTGTCCACTAAAAATTTAAGCATAATTGAACATGCCTGTTATTTGTTATAGAATCCACCTCCTCCACTCTATGAAAGAGTTCTCTGATGGGTGTTTTGTCAAAAAGCGACATACT
>JAHEYS010000520.1 GCA_023251475.1 Prolixibacteraceae bacterium | reverse complement strand
CGACACATAGACATCATCGGGTGAAGTCAGATAGTTATAATCAGAAGAACGTAAAAAGCCATAACCCTCCTGCATGATCTCCAGAACACCCGTTGCACTGATAATTCCTTCAAAATCATACGATTTTTCTACCTCGCGGGGCTTCTGCTGCTGGTGAACAGGTTTTTGTTGATTTTGCCCTGCCGTATGGTTATTTTTCTTCGGGAAAATTGGACGTGTTGTAACTTCAGGCTCACTCTTAACCTCTTTTGGCGCTTCTGCAACCTCAGATTCTGTGATCTCCGTTTCCGCAATTTTCGTTTCGGTCTCGACCTCCGGTGTGACTTTTGCGGTTGAGGTTATAATCGCAGCTTCAGTGCGTAACACTCTGGGACGCCTCTCCTTGGAATCGTTTGAATCAAATTTCGGTTTTTCAATCCGCTTGGGAAAAGGTCTGATCAGCGGCTGCCGCTCAGCAGGTGTAATCTCAGGGGCAACTTCAACGGTTTCAACCGGCGCCCCTTTCTCCGGAATTTTTGCAGCTAACTCTTTTTCAACTTCCGGAACACTCACTATGACTTCAGGTTTTGTTAATCTGGGGAATACCTTCTTTTCGGGTTTCTTAACACCAGAAGCCAATATAGCCTGATTATCAAGTATTTTATAAATAAGTTCCTGCTTCTTAAAAGATTCAACCCGTTTAATATTTAACTCTTTGCCTATGTCGCGCAACTCGGGCAATAATTTCTTGCTTAATTCAAGAATGTCGTACATATTGTTTTTTTGATTATTTATTGATCGCTTAACTTATGTCAATACGAATATTGCAAAAGCTGACAGCTAAGTTCTATTAAAATTTTGGAAGTAAATCAGGATTTAAAAGAAGTTTACGTGCAATATTGAAATCGAAATCCGCTGCAAAAATAGGGATTAGATTTGAATTTACAAACTATCGCACTTTTTTTTTGATTTAATCAATTGTGCAGCAAAGTTAATAAATTCTCCGGTATTTCCAATTAAATCTCCCGGGACAGATAAAAATACATTCGTATACGGTTCTGATTAAAACCACCCTTTATCAGTTATGAGGAAAAAGACCGGAGTTTTTCATTTGTTTTACAATACCGGATCCACCCCAAGGAAGAGATACAATTATTGTTGGATTACAGCATGTTACATTTTTTCTGTCATGAGTTGGTAAACGATTGAGCTTTTTCCCGTGTACCGGATACTGTTTTATAATTTAAACAACCACAAACGAAAATTTTACCTCCAGGAGGTTGAAGAAATTCATCATTATCATTGGTGCAGCAATATTTTAGCGGACACTAATGTTAAAAAAAACGCTCCAAGAAATTTTTCATGCTAAAAATGGTTAATTTGTGTGGAATTATATTATATCTTTGATCTGTCTGGAAAAGTCCTAAACTGATTTTTTTTATGAGGCAGTTAAGAATTTCAAAGCAAATTACGAATAGAGATTCGCCATCTTTGGATCTTTATCTTCAAGAAATCAGCAAATTAAGCATGATTTCTCCAGAGGAGGAGGTTAATCTTGCCCGTTTAATCAGAGCCGGTGACCGGAATGCATTTGAGATATTGGTCAGGTCCAACCTTCGTTTTGTGGTCTCAGTTGCCAAACAATACCAAAATCAGGGTTTAACATTATCTGATCTGATCAACGAGGGTAATTTGGGTCTGATAAAAGCGGCTGAACGCTTTGACGAAACCCGGGGGTTTAAATTCATCTCCTATGCCGTTTGGTGGATCAGGCAATCTGTCCTGCAGGCTATTGCTGAACACTCCAGAATTATACGGCTTCCGTTAAACAAGATCGGATCGATCCTAAAAATCAACAGCGCGTTTATTAAACTGGAGCAGAATTATCAAAGGGAACCCATACCCGAAGAGATTGCCGAAATACTTCAGCTGCAAACTAAAATTGTTGAGGAGGCAATGCGAACGGCAAATTTTCATATTTCGATTGATGCGCCCATTCATGAGAGTGATGCCGAAGATCATACGCTTTACGACTCAATAATCAACAATGACGAACCCAGTCCGGATACATCACTGATTAACAGCTCATTAAAAATAGAGATTGAAAGGGCATTGATTTCATTAGACGAACGGGAGGCTGATATTCTGCGTTATAATTATGGATTAAACGAACAAAATCCATTGTCGATCGATGAAATTGGGTTGATAATGGGGCTTACTTCAGAAAGGGTAAGACAACTAAAAATGAAGGCCCTTCGAAAATTAAGAAACAAATATAAAAACCGGATGCTCCGTTCTTTTTTAGGGTAAGTTTTTTCTTCAACCACCCTGCAAGGCAATCCATTTACAATCAAATCATTTCAGATAAACCACTTTCGCGTAAATGGTTCCCGTTTCTATTGATCAAATGAATAATTTTTTAATTTGATATTCCTGAACAATTAGCGAACTTTGGGCCAGCTTAATTTAACTATTTACAAACATGGAGAAGACGATGTTTATCACCAGAATCGGGGCTGTAATTGCGTTGATTTGTTTGAATCTATTATTCATTACAGTACTGCCGGCAAATGGGCAGAGTCTGAAAGAGTTTGAATCGGGACGGATCACGTTGCCCAATAAATGGAAATTATCACCTGTGGGGAAAATGCTGCCTGTCGGCGATCTCCCCCTGAACATTGCTGTTTCTCCATCCGGAAAAATGCTGGCAGTAACCAATAATGGTCAGAGTATTCAGAACATACACCTGATCGATCCCCAAAAAATGCAAATACTCGATTCAGTGGTGATCGCCAAGGGATGGCTGGGTCTCACTTTCTCTAAGGACGGAAAGTATCTCTATGCATCGGGGGGGAACGACAATTGGATCATGAGGTATCAAATCAGGGATAAGAAACTTGTTCCGCATGATACTCTGGTGATTGGTAAACGCTGGCCGGTAAAAATTTCAATCGCAGGAATTGCGGTAGATGATGATCGTCAGTTACTTTACACAGTCACCAAGGAGAATAATTCACTCTACGTTTACGACATTAAAGAGGGGAAAATTAAACAGCAGATCCCCCTAGGTGGAGAAGGATATGGCTGTCTGTTATCGGGTGATGCCAGAATGTTGTACATCACCTGCTGGGGTTGCAATAGGGTGATTTTATATGATACCCGGAAACAATGTGTCACCGGATCGATTCCAGTCGGGGATAATCCCAACGACTTATGCATCACAAAAAATGGCAAATATCTGTATGTTTGCAATTCAAATGATAATTCAGTATCGGTTATTTCGCTGGAAATGAACCGTGTAATCGAAACACTGAATTCTGCGCTTTATCCTGAATCCCCTACGGGATCGACGACCAATAGTGTAGCTTTGAGCGACGATGAAAAAACTTTGTATATCGCCAATGCAGACAACAATTGTCTGGCCGTTTATGATGTCAGCAGCCCGGGCAGGAGTATGGGTAAGGGCTTTATCCCGACC
>JAHEYS010000519.1 GCA_023251475.1 Prolixibacteraceae bacterium | reverse complement strand
TATCTCTGGTGACCAACAAGATCGAAAATCCGTCCAGCTCCTCTTGGGCAAGCCGCAAAAACAGTCTGTTCAGCCGTATATCTCGTGCCAGATGGTAATCATCCAGAACCATTAAAAAGGTTCCATCGAATTCCACCGCATCGAGGGTCTGCAAAACCGTACCCATCTGCGGGGCGTCCATCGGCAGCCCCAGTGATTTCAGGATGGTTCCCGCTTGTGCATCGATTGTTATGATATCGTTGGTAAAGCTATCCCAAAAAGCTGTCTCCGAATTCCTGAAATCAGAAAAGGTAAACCAGAAGGTGTGAAGGTCGTTCTTAGTAATAAATCTTTTTACCGCGGTCGTCTTTCCGTATCCCATGGGGGCTTCCAAAATGGTGAGCGGATAGTCATAAACAGCGGACAGCATCGTGTCAATCCGATCTCTGGTTAAAATCTTTTTATTTTTCAATCTCTTACTCCATTACGAAATTATTTTATCTCAGAACGTGAATTATTGAAATCCGGTGCGATACTATAACCCTGATTCTATTCTGGCAAGCAGATTTCTTCTTTTTTTCTCATTTGGGGTCTCTACACAGGAAATACTTGTGGAGAACCGAGCAATCGAATTAAGTGGCTTGTCAAGCTGACCTTTTTTGAAGTCCCTCAACCGTTTATATAGTCTTACAATCATTATCATATTATAACACATACAATGTATCAAAAATCCAGTTCCGAGTAGAAATATGTGGCACTAAATATGCAAGAATTAGTTTTATAAATGATCCTTTTGGTCGGGAAGATATAGTGGGGGGATGACCTCTCAAAGGGGCTTGACCTGACGGAGGTTCGGATATCTTTTCAAAAAATCACACAACTTGCAGAAAAAAATACCCCTTTTGGGAGATGTTTTTATTGTCAAATCCACTTTAAAATATAATATGACACAGTTTTTATTATGTTTATCTAAAGAAAGGCAGATGAAAAATGAAAATAACGAACGTCCATGCGACGGATGATTATAAGCTTTTGATCGACTTTGAAGAAGGCAATCAGGTTAACTTTAATATGCAGCGAATGGTTGAAACCATCCCTTTCTTAAGGTTGAGGGATCTGGAAGTATTCAAAGATGTCAAATTTGAGGACAAAGCGGTTTGCTGGGACGCTCCGGATGGAAAGCCGGAAGTTATGCCGTTGCGGATGACCGTAGACAACATTTTATTTGCGTTGCGGTAGAACTTTGTGAAGAAGGAGCTTTATGAAAGGCTCCAACAGAGTAAAAGGAGAAAATTCAGATGACGATTACAAAAAAGATCCGTGCAATATTCATTACTGCAGCCATGCTGCTGACCCTGATACTAATACCGACGCAGGTTGTTTTTGCCGCCGAGGATTTAGACTTCATATACAGCCTTGAGCCGGGAGGCACCTATTATTTTGACCTGTCGGCGCAGGGGATCCCGGGGAAGACAAACCCTAATCTGCCAGATACCAGCCTTAAATGGGTGCCGTTTACCTATGCGGGTACGGTGCGTGCCTATTCTCTGGATGGAAGCTCCAACGACAATGCCGGCGCTTCTGATTCTGCCGTCCCTTCTCTGCGAACCCTGTTTGTAGCTGATTACAATGTGTCAACAGATGCTGCCTGGATAGAGTATGCCTCTGCAGGTCTCATATTTGGAAAACAATACGACTCTCGTAATATTTCATATGACCTTCGCTCCCTTAGCACCGGCAACAGCTCCGTTGATGGTCAAGGATCACCGGCAACCAATGAGTGGGATCAAATACTGAATAAGAATATGGACTATATTAAAAATTCAGGAACATTTTCATGGGGTCAGGATACCTCAACAGATATGGCCACCTTTCGTTCTAAGCGGGGGAAGGACTCGGCCCGCTCTTATTATCGTAGCTTTAATAGCAGTCGTGAAGATATTAATGGTTTGCGCCCCGCTCTGATGGTAACACAACGTATGCCTGCTGACAAAAACAGTCTTAGAGCCGTCACTTTCGATATGGATGGCAATGGTACGCTGGGCAACAAATCCCTTACCTCCGCCACAGTGATCAATAACGGCTGGAACATCACGCTCACCCTGCCCGAAATTACCGAAGCCAACGGTTTTAATTATACAGGCCCAGGCAAGCCGGGCTGGTATTACGGGGATACATTTTATGAACCGGGAACAGAAGTAGACCTTCCCTCCGGTGCGGTATTAAAGGCCGGTTGTAAAGAAAGCGAGCAATTAAATCTTCCTCTAGGCACTTATTATTTCGATTTGTCGGCTCAGAATATTCCCGGCACAAAGAACACCACCCAGCCAGATTCCAGCCTGAAATGGGTACCCTTCACCTATGCCGGAACGGTGAATGCCTATTCCCGTACATCGGCGGGCCCCAGCACGGATCAAACGGTATCGGTCAATAAGCGCAGCCTGTTCGTGGCCGATTACAATGTGACAAAAGCGGTTTCCTGGGACGAACTCAACAACGCCGGTCTCATCTTCGGCAAAACCTTCAGCAAAGACGGCGCTAATTACCTCCTCCGTTCCCTATCCGCGGGAAGCAACATCATGGGAAGCGGAGACAGCCTACGGGGGCTACCACTTACCAATGAGTGGGATCAAATATTAAATAAGGATAGTGACTATATCAAGAACACCTCCGAAATGTATTCCTGGGGGCAGGATACGAATCTAATTGTAGGGTTGGAACGGTATCTCCGTGGGTATCAAAGCTCGCCCCGGGGAGTGTGGACGGCCTCTACCGGGTTTAAGTTCGACACCTGCGGCTTTCGCCCGGTTCTTGAAATCCAGAACCCTGACACACTGGGAATGGACGGACTGAAATATATCACCTTTAATATGGGCAGCCAGGGCACGATCGGTGACAAGAAAACGACAACCTCAGCTAAAGTGGTATATAGTGACAGCCTGACCCTACCGGCGATTACCGAAGCGAATGGGTTTAACTACTCGGGGCCTTCAGGCACAGGTACCCTCGGTTGGTATGTCGGAAGCCAGTTTTATAAACCAGGAACAACACCCACCCTCGCGATGGGCACGGTCTTGACCCCGGGATACAGCATTGCTCCGACCGTCACCGGTCCAACTGCGATGAGCCTGGGTAAGGGATACAGCGCTACCTCTACAGGCGGGTACACCATAACGGGTACGGATTCGGTAACAGTGAGCAAAACAGCAGGTGATGCCAGGATTACTTGGAATAGTAGTACAAAGAAGCTGGACATTGCCGCCGGGCTTGAGGTGGGCAGCTATCCGGTTACGTTAACAGCCAGCAATGGTATTTCGCCAGACACGACGCTGAATTTCACGCTGACGGTGGTATTAACCTATAAGGTAGAAGTAACCCCGAACTGCACGTATTTTAATACGGCGGCAGAAGGTTACGGTGAACTGCCGGCGCAGAACTTTATCATTCGCAATACCGGATCCGGTACCATTACCGGTCTGA
>JAHEYS010000239.1:7427-10457 GCA_023251475.1 Prolixibacteraceae bacterium | reverse complement strand
TGAGCATTTCAGAAACGAGCCATCTTCAATAAAGCGGTCGCTCCCTACCCAGTTATAGCCCGATCCATACAAAGCTCTTGGAATATCGGTGACATCACCCTGCTTGCGCCATCTTCTCATCACTGCGACCGACTGATTATCTGTCGTGTACATATTTGAAGCCGCAATCTTAGCCATATTGGCAATATCGAAATTATACTGATAGGTGAAATTTGCAAAGAGTTCCCATGCTTTGTCGTATTTCAAACGGAGTAAAAAACCACCAAATAATTCAGGTATGGCATTCCCGATGGCTACCACATCCTGTTTATTAATTAAACCATCGTGATTGATATCGTCATATTTTGCATCACCACCTGTAAAAATCGTTCCCGACAGGTTATTGAATCTTACCGGCACTTTATCTCCGGCAAAATCAAGAAGAAACTGACCATTTGCATCTTTTGCGAAGGCATCTGCATTCCTGCTGTAAACCCCCAGATATCGCAAGCCATAAAATGTACCGGTTGCATCTCCCACATTAATCAGGGTCATAAACTTGCCATTGTCGAGTACGTTGTCACGAATAACCGGTTCGTTATTGGGCAGTTCCAGGATTTTACTGTTCACTGAAGAGATGTTGAACGAAGCTGTAAAATCCCATTTTTTTGTTTGCACAGGAATCATCATTAACGCTCCTTCCAATACATTACCCCGGATGGTTCCGAAGTTTCTGTAATACGATTCGAAACCTGAGGTTGGTGACAATGGCACTGACATATAAAGGTCACGTGTGACCGACCTTGAATAATCGCCGGTAAAACTGATCCGACCTTTGAGGAAAGCAAGATCGGCTCCCAGGTTCGTCTGAGAAGTTTTTTCCCAACGAAGGTTTACAAGTTCGATATTGTCAGATGTAATACCTTGTATATCAACAAACGATGTATTTGAGCTGAATGTAAATGCATTGGCAGCTGAATAACCGGGTGCACGACCTGAAATCCCCCAGCTTCCTCTGAATTTTAGCTGATCGATCCAATCGTATTTATCTTTCATAAAGGCTTCGGAGGATGGACGCCAGAAGCCCGAAACCGAAGGAAAGACCCCATAGCGGTTTCTTTTACCGAATGCTGAATCTCCATTTCGTCGGACTGAACCTGAGATTGAGTAACGATCATCGTAGAGATAATACACCTGACCCGCAAGGGAAAACTTGCGCGAAAGGCTCTTGCTCGACGAAATAGTATTCTGAATATTGGTTGAATAGGGTGATGTCAGATATTCAGAGGGGGTGTTTGTCCCTTCAAGGGTGATTGAACGGGTACTGTTATCCTGGTAAATTGAAGTCAGAAGTGACTGAAAGGTATGTCCTCCTTTTTTGATGGTGTAAGTCAGGTCATTTTTGATATACAACTGAAATGAACTGAGCGGGATAAAGGAAGCGTTATTAACCGTTGGCAGCGTTTTCAGAAGAAGGTTATTTTCCCTGTAAAAATCGTAACCGGTGGCACTTCGGGGCAAGAATTTATCGGATGTCAATGCCTCATATTCGGTGGAAACCGAACTGTTAAAGAAGAGACCCGAAATTGGATTGTAACGAACCATCACTTTGCCGTTGAGCCTGTTTGCGCCATTCTCGGTTAATGCATTATAAATTAAAGAGACCGGATTGTAGGTTCCACCCTGAAACCCCAAGGTACCCGGGAAAAAGAAGGTTGAAAGCGGATTACCATACATATCCTGTGTAAATACAGGCAATACCGGTGCTTTCGTCAAAGCAATACTTCCGACATTTGAATAGGTACTGGTCTTTTTTTCAGATGAATAAGATATGTCACTTAGGAAAGTCAATTTATCGGATACTTTGTAGTCAAAGTTGAACCGGCTGGTGACCCTGGTAAATTTTGTCCCCAGAATTGGACCTGTCTCATTGAGGTAACCAAGACTCAGGTTATATTTGGTCGCTTCGCCCCCGCCAATGATGGAACCGGTCAGATTTTGTCCGACACCGCGAATCATATTGATCTTATCGGGCCAGTAGGTATTGTTATTGTAGTTTTCGTAATCCAGGGCAGATGGTTCGAGAAACAATTTTCCAATTGGAGAAGTTGTTAAGTCAAAATCAGTTCCTTTTTGATTTTGATAGGCTTCAAGCATCATGGTCTTGTACTGATCTCCGTTTAAAAGCGGTATCGGCCGCTGCGGATACCTTATGGTGGTGGTGGAAGTAATGTTTACCCTCGGTTTGATATTATCGCCGCGTTTTGTTTTAATGACGATGACCCCGTTTGCACCGTCCGAACCGTAAAGTGCTGTTGCTGCTGCATCCTTCAAAACAGCAATGGTTGCAATGTCGGACGGGGAGATATTTACAAGCTCACTTAACCCTTCAGGGTTGTTTACATCCACAATCTCATTGGTCTTAAATGGAACATCATCCACCACGATAAGGGGTTTTGAGCCCAGTCCAAGTGAGGTCGCCCCGCGAATCTGGATAGAAGATCCTGAACCGGGGTCGCCCGAATTCATGTTGATCATCAGACCCGAAACCTGTCCTTCAAGGACCTGATCGATTGACGCAACAGGAATTTGTTCCAACGTACTCATGGCAACTGAGGCCACTGCGGCAGTCTGGTCACGTTGTGCGATGGAGAGGAAGCCACCGCCGTCCACACGGGGTTTGGCCGATGCTGTAATTTCAACACCTGCAAGTTCCTGAACATCATCAGTTAAGGTCGCATTTATAACTAATTGGTCGTTAATCGGTTTTACGACTGGCTTCATCCCGATAAAGCTAAAAGCCAGCGAATTTTTCTTATCCGAAACCCGGATCTGATAATCTCCGTTTAATCCTGTGACAACCCCGTTTACCTGCCGGTTATCTTTGTTTTTTTCAACAACGGTAACGCCGGGAAGCGGTAACCCGCCAGTGTCGGTAACTTTTCCGTTCACCACGATTGATTGTTGAGCACTTAACTGAAGTGTAACCAACAAAAATCCGATAATCAGCTGACCACGGCAAAAATATTTTCTCAATATCATTTTAACTGC
>JAHEYS010000239.1:0-7327 GCA_023251475.1 Prolixibacteraceae bacterium | reverse complement strand
TGTCGGTAACTTTTCCGTTCACCACGATTGATTGTTGAGCACTTAACTGAAGTGTAACCAACAAAAATCCGATAATCAGCTGACCACGGCAAAAATATTTTCTCAATATCATTTTAACTGCTTTTTAATATTTCGACGTAAATGCATTGTCTATAATCTGTAATAAACCATCTTTGGCAATTGTATTATAAGGATATAATACCTTGTTGGAGACAAGAACATTGCCTGTCACAGACGGTGTATCAAACGACTTAAAGTTTATCGTACCTGCCGAATATGTCACTGAAACAGGAACAAATACAGGATTGGTAGTGGTAGAAATCGGATCAAGACGCGACGTGAGTAAAGTACCTGTGACACTTCCGTTCGTAAGCACCTGATTATCCTGGACAAAGAAATACTTGACCCATTCTGCAAGTCTTGCCCGGATCACAAGATCTGTAATCCTTCCAACCGCATCGACTGCCAGTATTGGAAGAACGGCGCCAGTCTTTGGAAGTATACCTGCTACCTGTGCATCGGTAATGACCGTATTTGAAGGGACAAAAAGTGTAAATTTCTTGTCGGCATCCACAGCAGTAGTTCCAAGAAAATCTTTATAAAGTAACCCTGAAGCCTTGACCAGTTCCTTAAATTTTGTATATTCCGGCCTTACAAGCGGAGGAACTGCATTATAAAGACTGGCCGAATTGATGATGTCGTAGATGGATTGTTGCGGATTGAGAATTGCTTTGTCAACTTCGTGAAAATATCCGTTAAACCCTTGTTTGTTGGAGTTAGCTACATTAATTGTGGCGAGGGTATCCTGATAAAAGCCATGCACTTTGCCAGCCTCTACAATAATAATGCTATTGTTAAGCGTGGTATAAAACCCGTCAACCATTGCAGTCGATGACAGATCCTTATTGTAGATAATATGATTATTAACAATCGAAGCGATTTGTGAGGTTGAAAGCTGTACCGCCGTCGAACTTGGAGGGATTACCCTGAAAAATCCAGGTGCACCGCCGGTTCCAGGGGCCGGGTCATAAAATATACCATGATTTTGAAATGCCTTATTGGTGGGACACAAGATTGTAAATTTAGTTCCCGTTTTTGTCAGGCCCGATAAAACACCTGACCGGAGGAGCATTTCTCCAAAATACCAATACTTTAAATTTAGAAACGAAGGACCAGTTACACCCGTAAAAGCATTCGGTTCAAGTACCTTGTTGGTTTTATAGAATACTCCATTACTAACCATCTTGACGTTACTAATATCACTTTTGGTCATTAAAGAGATATCGCCAAGTAAATTGGTTATTCTTCCTGCGCCAATTTTCGATGGCCAATAGGCAATATGCGAGAAAAAAGCCTGGTAAAGGAGTTTAAATGTACGGTTCGGAATTGAGTCAACATTATTCGCAAAATTAGGAACCAATTTATTGTCAACATAATCGTCGAAAGCAGATTTTGATGGAATATAAGCCGAAAGGGAGATGACCTGGGTGGTAAGTTTTGGATTTTCGTTGTCAATATAACTGCTGAATGCGTAGCTCCTATTCCACAACGAATCGGTACGACCATCGCCATCAACGTCACCGTTATTTCCCTGAGCCTTAGTCGCCGCACTGTTATAGGTATAGGTGACAAATTGCTTCTTCATAATCGTATTCAGCCGGCTAAACTCCGAATTATTATCGAGCTCCTGGGCAATGGTCGGAGGAGGCATAAGTACCTTGTCAATAATATGGACAACCCCATTCCCGGATGAAATATCCTTTTCGGTAAAGGCGGAACCGTTTACATTGACGCCTGTTTTTGTTGCAACTGCACTGCCTGCACCATAAACGTCAGTATAGTCCTGTGAAGTAACACCATACCAATTAAAGAAATTCGCGGTATAAATATTAAGCAGTTTACTTTGATAGTAAAGCGCCTTAATTTGTCCGCTTGGGCCACGTTCTTTGTAAACCAGATTAGCCCTGGTCTCATATTTAAATTTATCATATTCAGTTTGAGTTACCCCAGGATTTAAAAAGTTATCCTGATAGAACATAAATTTCAAAATATGATACTTTACAATCATCTCGAGGGTATCCGCAGGAATTGCCTTAAGTGATTTAAATCTTGGATGACTGCTAAAAAAGGCATCAAACGCACCATTATCGGGCGCCATAACCGTATAAAGCCCCGAACTGCTCAACTCGGTTTTTAACCCGGGCACCTGATCAACGGCAGCGATAAATGTGGAGAACCTCACCGAATCTTTTCGCAATTGGTCATAAATCATCATCTGACCCGATGGAGGGTCATAATATGTACCAAAATCTCTTTTACAACTGCCTAAGATAATTGGGATTAAGAAAATAAAAACCAGTATTTTTCTCATAGATTTATAAGTTAATAATTGTACATTCTGCAGATTGATATTTTAAATTTAACACTGTAAAAGTTTAAGGAAATCCTCTGAAAAAATCATGGAAAATGTAATTGCCATGGTAGGCCGGATTAGAGGATTTTCCAAATAAATTATTTGATTGTGCATAAAAACGGGCGAATAGTTAGTCCTGGAGTTGCATTTTTTCTTCATCATAAGTCTTTGTTGGTCAATGCAAGTTTAGATCAATACTCCATCAACCAATTTAATATTTGAACCAGATTGTTGAACTTTTGAGTCAGATTTTAACACATGTCCTATTTTGAAACATTTGTTCAATAATTTCGAATGAAAGTGTGCCGACTGGAGAGGCCTATTTAAATTTCATTATTTCGCTTCCAGCCAATAAAAAGGCTCCGGTTCCGTAATTTTGCCAGCTATCCTGATCTGCCGGTTTGGGTTCAGCCCCAATACTTTGTACCCAACCGACCTTACCATTTAACTGCTGGCAATTTTTCAGCGCGTCCCAGGCTTTTAGTACCACGGGTTTAAACCTTGTCTGATCCAGGAGTCCGTTGTTAATCCCCCAGGCTAAGGCAAAAGTGAAGAACCCTGTACCACTTACCTCACCATGCATGTAAGATTCCGGAGATAATAAACTCGTTCTCCACATGCCATCATTTGGTTGAATATTTTTGATGCGATCAGCCATTGTTTTAAATAAATCTTCATAATATTTCCGGTGCGAATAATTAACAGGCATATTCTCCAAAATCAATGCTAAACCACCCATTACCCAACCATTTCCTCTTGACCAAAATATTTTCCTTCCATTTTTCTCTTTTATGTCTGATTCATTTCCCCGCCATACAAACCGGAGGTCTCTAGCAAAAAGTTTCTCATCTTTATCAAACAACAGGCTATCGGTTTGCTGAAAGTAATGATGCATCTGATCCAGGTAGGTTTGATCATTGTTGAGTTTAGCATAAGCGGTTATTACCGGAGGCGTCATAAACAGCGCGTCGCACCACCACCATAAAATCTTCTGATCCCCATCTGCTATTCCGGTCTTCCAGGGATAAGGTCTGTTTAAATGATCATTGATGATTGTTTCAGTTGGCCGCAGATTTACTTCATGTAATCCTAACGATTTTAAATAAATATACGAATAGCAAATAGCCAGATCATCGGCATGAAAAAATCGTTCCCAGGGCTGCCAGTTATTTCTGATCCCCATCTTTAGCAAGGCATCCAGAAATTTTTTATTCTTTGTGGATTGATGCGCCCTTACCACCCCGGTATAATAGGCCCCATTGGTCCAGTCCGCGGGACCCTTTGCATAAATTGGATGCGCTTCCTGCCAATCCATTGCCCTGATCATTGAATCTTCAATACCAGTCCTGTCAATTTTTGAAAGTGTCCTGCACGATTCTGCCAAAAAAATAACAGAAATGATGATCGGTAGTAATTTAAATACGCTCATAAGGTGAATGTTTAAAACGTTTATATGACAATTACATTTTTAAATGTGTCAGGCAGCAGGTAGTCAGCTGCAGTACTTTGGCCATCCTTACCCGATTGGATAAATCCAATTATTGAATCAGTCTAAAGCTGCCGGATAATCCTTTGTCAGAGGAGGATCCAATGGTGACCTCAAATTTGCCTGGCTCGGCAGATTTTTTCATATCCAGTCGGGTAAATTCAAGCATTTCAGGCGTTATCGTGAATGAGACAGTTTTGGATTCTCCAACTTTTAGCTCGGTTTTTTCAAATCCTTTCAGCTCTTTCATTGGCCGTACCACCGAGCCGTAAAGGTCTTTCAGATACATTTGAACCACCTCCTTCCCTGTCCGGTTTCCGTTATTCCGGATAACTACGCTCACCTTAATTGAAGATTTTAAATTCATTAGAGAGTCTGAAATTTGAAGGCTTGAATAATCAAAAGTGGTGTAGCTTAATCCATAACCAAAGCAATACAGGGGGGTACTATCGGAAAATAGGTACCCTTTTTTGAAATTGATCTCCTTTTGACTGTAATGAAAAGGGATTTGACCGATAGAGCGGGGGACTGTAACAGGCAGTTTTCCTGAAGGTACGACCTTCCCGAAAATTATATTGGCAATTGCCTTATCACCAAATTCGCTTAATTCCCAGCAATCAAGAACAGCATCCGCTTTTTGGGCAATTGTTTTAACCGATAAGGTACGGCGATGTTTCAACACAACAATTACCGGTTTCCCCGGCTTTTTCAAATCCACCAAAAGCTGATCCTGTTGACCTACAGGATCAATATTATCACGATCACCCAAAGCACCGTTAAAAAATGCCTCTTTGGAAGTAAACTCATCATCACCGACAAATAAGATGGTCAAATCTGCCTGTTTTGATTTATCAAGAATCCGATTTATACCTTTTTGATTTTCGATTTCAGCAGTTAAAACCGGAACCGAAGGGTTGCGGTTAGTCAGTTCAAAACCTTTTTCTTCAATAAACTGAAAGTTTGAGCCAGCAACTTTCTCAAAACTGGCTTTTACATTCGAATCAAGGACTGGCCCAACCAGGGCAATTGTCATCTTTTTATGGTTCTCAACTGGCAAAATATTCCTGTTATTTTTCAATAGGATTATGGATTCCAGATCAGCTTCCTGCGCTAAATCCATCGCCTTTTTGTTTCTGATTTCGTCTTTTGCTTTCCCGACATTGGCATACGGGTTTTCGAATAATCCAAGAATAAACTTGGTTCTTAGCACCCTGCGTGTTGCATTATCTATGAATTTCTGAAGCTCCGGATTGTTCTTCACCATTTCGGGCAACTGTGCATAACCATCTTCGCCGTATAGGTCGACATCAACACCTGCCATCAGCGCAAGACGCACCGCATCCTGAGGTGTTTCGGCGACTTTCATAAAAGAATACAAACGGGAGATATCATTGGCATCAGAAACCACATAACCTGTAAAGCCCCAATCCTTACGTAAAATTTTGGTCAGCAGATCACCATTTGCATGGCTGGCAATTCCGTTGATATCACCATGTGAAGCCATGATCCCCAAGGTATTGGCACGTTGCACTGCTGCTTTAAACGGGGGAAGTATTTCATCAGCCAAAGTGCGGGGTGACATTTCAATGGATGCAAAGTTTTTACCTCCAGCCACCTGTGCATACCCGGCCATATGCTTGGTAACAGCACCGATATGTGTACTGTTAAGTCCTGAAGAATCGCCCTGAAGTCCGGTTACTGCATTCACAATCATCTCAGTAGTGAGGTAAGTGTCCTCGCCAAACGTTTCGCTCATCCTCCCGAACCGGGGATCACGTGCAAGGTCAGCCTCCGGCGAATGGGTCAGATGAAACCCGCGCAGACGTGCTTCACGGCCAACCACATCATAAACCTTCTTAACCAGAGGGGTATTCCAGGTCGCTGCCATGGCAATGGGCCTGCCGAACTTCGTGCACCCTTCTGCATCAACCCCATTGTAGGATTCAGTCACAAAAAAACCCGGAATTCCAAGCCGGCTATTTTTAATAATATAGGTCTGAAGCAGATTGGTCAGCATTGCCGCCTTCACCGGCGAATAATTAAATGCGACACTTTTAATTCCGCCTATTCCGTTGGTCAGCCGCTTTTTGACTGCCTCCTGAAGGACCAGGCTGTCTTTTTCATCAATATCGACCCCTAAGTTAGAATGAAAAATACGCATTTGGGCAACCTTCTCCTCAAGGGTCATCCGCGACAGCAGATCCTCCACACGCACATCGATGGGTAGGATTTTTTGGGTGTATTTGATCTCCTGCGCTGTCAAAGTACCCGCAACGATCAGGCCTGTTATTACAATCAATATCAGTTTTTTCATGTTTATTCTGTGATTGTAGTTGCCTTTTCGACCGACAGGCTTACCGGTCCAATCAATCCGGAAGTGACCAACGGGTCAGTCGATTTGTAAAAATTCTGGGTAGTAAATGTGGTACGCCGGCTTGCAGGCATCGGTTTGTTTTGTACAAACCAATCCACCATTTTATTCGTTGGAACATGAGTAGCCTTTTCATACCCGCTTGTGTCAGGGAATCGTTCATCACCAATCAGCCGGTTCGACCACAGGTTCGTCACCTCGATCCGGATATTGTTTTTACCTGCAACAAGCGCATCCGTAATATCTGTTTTGAATGGGGCAATCCATAATACTCCCCGCTCCTTATTGTTAACAAAAATCCTTGCCGCAATTGAAACTTTTCCAAGATCTAATTTAACCCGTTTGCCGGGATTCAAAAATCCGGCTGGAAGGACGAATGAATTCCGGTAAACTGCAGTTCCCGAATAGTGCTGAATACCATCCACCTGCGAGTCTTTCCAATCCGTTAGGAGCGGCATTTCCGCCGTCCCTTCGTACCCATATTTTTTATCAAATTTCACCTGCCACGGGCCGGCAATGAAGATTTGCGGATCGATATCAGTTACATTAACCTCTCTCTTTTGGTTTGGACTTAGAATAAAAGGATAACTCCCATTTTTCGCAACCGTCATTTTTATTTTGTTGTTTTCAGTAAAACTGAAAATAGCTTCCTGCGATTTCATCCCTTCGGATGGCAATACAGATCTAATCCCATTTGATGACTCGCGGAAAACAACAAAGGTTGAAGCTTCGGCATTGAGAGAAATGGTTGCCGTGATCATTCCCTCCGATTCAACAAACTGAGCCAGTTTGTTAATCTCACCGGTCATAGGATTCCACAATTCGGGTATTTTACCCTGCACATTGAACCGGCAATTGAACGTTTGTGGGACCGAATCGGGATTAAAAAAGAAATAGAAATCTTCCTTGTCAGTTTTTCGATGGATAAAACTGATGTCGGTCCGGTTACCAATCAGTAAGTCGTTTTTAATCTTGTTTTCCGAATAAATCTTCATCCAGTCGGATTTATCATACGTAGTTTTCTTCGACCAGATTGTGTTGACTAGCACATTAAATT
>JAHEYS010000238.1 GCA_023251475.1 Prolixibacteraceae bacterium | reverse complement strand
AATCCGAACCCTTTTTGAGGGGAATAGACCGATTCCGGGGTAATCTGTTCATATCCGGCTTTAGCCCCCGAGACGCCAAAGTCGAAGTTCCGCACTTTGGTCGGGTTATCCTTTTCAACGTAAAGCTGTAATGCGTTGTCGTTGATCTCAATTTTGTGAGATTTCACCATCAGGATTATCTCAGCCCCGGCAAGTAAAACAGGACCATATCCGTGTGCTGCATAAACGCTGACAGGACGGTAATAATAAAATGCGGGATCGAATGCCATCCCCGTTCCGACACACGTCCCTTCAACCTGCCCTTTTATGTTGACCTTACTCGCTACAGCATTCCATGCAAGACAGACCATCGGACCATAAACAGCTGCATCCACATAACCGCGGTTGATGGCGCGGGCAATGGAGTAAGTATAAATCGCAGTCGCCGATGTTTCAGAATAAGTGTCATTGCGGTCAATTAACTGATGCCAGAATCCATTGCCTGACTGGTAATTTGCCAGACCACGAATGTGTTTTCGGAGCAGATCGAGCACTTTGGAACGACCTTCATATTTTTCAGGGAGAACTTCCAGCAATTCGACCATCGTCATTACAGCCCAGCCATTTGCACGGGCCCAGTGAAACTGCGGGTGTTCGTTCATTCCCATGACCCAGCCATGCATGAAAAGTCCTTTTTCGGAATTGAACATCCGTTCAGAGAACTGCAGTACCTGTTTGACGGCATCGTCAAAATAGCGGGTTTCACCTGTATATTTACCCATTTGAGCAAGGGCAGGAACACTCATAAACAGGTCGTCGAGCCAAAGTGTGTTGGGCAACGGCCGGTTTCTTGCCAGTGTCCCATCGTCAAGGCGAAACTCTTGGGCGCTGATATAACTGATAAAATTATTAATCATCGGATTCAGATCACCCTCGAATCCGGCACGCTGCGTCTTGATCATGGCTGCACACATGGCCCCGGCATCATCTAACGCTTTGGGGTGAAGCACTTTGCTCAATGCATGTACAACACCCGGCTGTTTTTCCTCCAGCTTCACGAATGAAGGTCGGATTTCAGACAGAAATCCCAGTCGTTTAGCGGTATATGCTGCAAATTTCGGATCTCCTGTCGCTTCGGTTGCCAGCAACATACCGGCATAAGACACACCCCACTCATAGCTCACCAACCTGAAATCACCAGGTTTGAAAATGGTTGTTTGATCAATTTTTGAATAATCGGTCACCTCTGTTTGGGTCTCCTTATTGATCAGCGCCATCGGAGTGGTCTGATCGAGATAGTTATAGATCCGGTCCAGTACTTCCGTGATGCTTTTGATCTCCGGTTTCCCGTAAGGGATTTCGTAGGCCGGCTTTAGCAAATGAAGGGGTGTTGTCGCATCATTTACTTTTTGTGCCTGCAGACTAAAGGTCGCCAACAGCATCAGGATGGAGGATAATGTGATTTTCATTTTCGCTTATGATATTCGTTGCTTCGAAATTGTCTATAAAGCTCTTTTTAAAGATGTTCATTCATTCTCATATGCCCGCAGCTCACATTCCCGAAGATTATGGATAACCTCAGACACAGTTCTTGCATTTAGGTTCGCCCCGGCCTTGTTGGTATGGGTATGATCGCCAGGGAAAAATGCTTTGACACGGTCTTTTCCCATTTGCTCATATTTTTTAGCGACCAGTTCATTGAGGTCGATAAAAAATGCGCCTGTTTGTCCGGCGGCTTCTTTCGCCCATTTTCCAAACGATTCAGCAACACGTTCGACATTACCGCCCGGCCATTCATTGCGTGGAATCTGCGAAAACACAATCGGGATGGCCCCTTTGGATTTAGCCTCATCGCAATATTTTTTCAGGTACCAGCCATAGGTATGAACCGTTTCCTGAGATTTATCGGGTTTAGTGACCACCTGTGTTTCGTCACCCGATCCGCGAAGCGATCCCCTCGATTTTTCGGCTTCCGGCCGGGCGCCATCGTTATGGCCAAACTGCATGAGTACAAAATCTCCTTTCTGAAGTTGCGAAAAAACATCATTCCAAAGACCTTCGGTCAGAAAAGTGCGGCTGCTGCGACCTCCACGGGCTTTGTTGAGGATAACAACCCTGCTGGTGTCAAAAAATGCAGGCAGTTCCCTCCCCCACCCAACAATGGAATCGTTACCGTTGGCAACAGTTGAGTCGCCGATGATAAACACCCTTTTCTTCACAGGAAAGACAATTTTAGGATCGTTCAGCAAGTATCCGTTCAATTTGCATCCGGGGATTGATCTGACACCTTCAATCACCAGTGATGCGCTTAGTTTGGCCCCTTCAGCTGAGGTGTGTGTATGGTCGCGGCTAAAATAATATTTCCCGGTCACCTGGCTTTCTCCAAAGGTATCGAGCCTGTCTGACATCGATTTGTTCAGATCCACAAACTGAATCTTCTCCTGCCGGGAAACTTCGATGGCCCATTCGGGATAGCTTCCTTCAGAACGTTTAATCTTTCCTTCACTCCAGTCATTACGCGGAATTGGGGTAATGATAATCGGGGTAGCCCCCTTTGCTTTTGTCTCACGAACTATTTTCCGGAGATACCACCCGTAACTATGGACGATTTCGTGTTCTTTGGTCAGTATATTATCGATTTCCTGTGTCTCTTCCCCAACACCTTTGATCGTTCCGCGGGCACGGCTGTCATCGTTGATCGCGCTTCCGTCATTGTGACCAAACTGCATCAGGACAAAATCCCCTTTTTTGATCTGATCCAATACCACTTTCCATAACCCTTTTGACTGAAAAGTACGGCTGCTGGTCCCACCCAAAGCATGATTTTCGACGTCAATCCTGGCCGTATCAAAATAGAGGGCAATCGGGTCACCCCAACCCCACAAACCGCCGGCGCCGTTTCCCTGACCATTTTTTACGGTTGAGTCGCCAATAATAAAAACGGTCGGTTTCTTTTTGGCTTCACTATTCATACTGATGAATGATCCAAACATGATCATCAGAAATAAAATTCGGTTCATAATTTTTAATTTTTATTCAGACCTGACAGGTTAAAAAAAACCTGTCAGGTCTTGTTTCACTATCTTTCCAATGTAATTGCCATCAACCCGATCACCACATCATTGGCAAGGGTTTTCAGAACTAATTGTTTTAATTGTTTGTCTGCATTTAAGGGCAGATCAATTACGACAGCAGCCCCTCCAACGATTTTATTTCCCTTATTTTTACTCAGCACCTCATATCCTTCGGTTTTAACTTCACCTGTTTTTAAATACACCCGAATAGGTTTCGATCCACCCGGATCGAACGCAAAACCGTCATCATAATAGTCCTGTTCAATGGGCCACCACGTTTCAGGATTACGCAAAACGAGTTTTTCGCAGGTACCATCGGCGTATTCCACCGTTACCTCCCCGTTGTCGAACCTGCTTTGCATATGGTGGGTCGATCCTGCCATCAGCAGATACACATGCGAAGCTTTTCCCGAAAGTTTTACATCTGCTTCTCTGGGATAATTGTCCCATTGGGAGGTGAAAAGGATATTTGGAACAACCGCGCTGCCAGGAGTGGTAAAGGGAATTCCCTGCGGCAACCTAATTTGGTTCGACAGTCCTGCTTTGGTTCGCAACCCGGTGTCATCGATCTCCTCCGTTTCGTTGAAGGAGCACCAGTCACCTATGCCCTGTGTTGGTATTGCCAGTGTTGGATAAGGGGATCGCGGAGATAAATACTTGTTTTTAAAAATATTGGAAACCTGATCGTTAAACTGTTTACTCAAATCAACTGTTACATATCCGGCATTCATTTTTTTAGTTACTTCCCAGTTGATTAAAATTTTTGAGTAGACGGCATTTCCCGAAATGACCTTCACCTGATTGCTACCAATAGTCAGGTAGTTCTCCGGAACTGATATTTTTGACGATTCAGCAAAAGGCTTCAACAAGAGATTTTGTGAAAATCCATTTACATTAACTGTTCCGGTAAACATTTTTGAAAAATTGTTTCTGACCGTAAAATTCAGCACACGGGGTAACTGATTTTTTGGTGCGATTATTTCAATGGATGGACGAACCTGAAAACTGACCGGACTCCACCACTCCATCTCACCTTGCCGAAGCTGAATAAATGCCATCCGGTTTCCGGTTTCTCCTGAAACAACGGAATTCAGGGAATTTTTGGTGACCATGGCCCTGGGTATGATATTCTGCGGATCGGACGATCCCGAAAAAACGGCAAGTTTTGTTTTCAAAACCAGGGGATCCCCTTCGGCATAAAATGGTTTCGCTTTTAATGACTCCGGTTTTTCACCACCCCATTCAATTTTAATTTTTTGTTCCCCTGCCGTCACGCATTCGATCTCAATTTCAGGTTGTCCGATTGCTTCGCGAACTATTTTCCATTTGATGGGCCGACCATTGGCAGTCAGCGATTTTACTTCATCGCGTTGTGCTTTTATTCGTAGCACCAGTTTTAAATTCCTGAAAAATATTGGATCAACAATATACGATTCTCTATTAATGTCTCTTTTAAATTCAATTGAGATATCGGGAGTTTTCAATCCGGCGAAGTTCCATTCCGGTGGAAAACCGGGCCTGATCAGCAATTTTCCGTTCGTCGCATCGGGATGGATCCCGAATAGCCCCTCAATCAGGGCCCGGCTTGCAGCCCCGATTCCATCGGCAAAATCGCGGTATAATTCCCCCCTGAAAGCGTCATAAAACGAAAGCTGACCAAAATTTCCCGGGCTTTTACCCAGGTAAAGATAGTCGAGCAAAGCGCTTTTGGTGATCCGGAAAGCCTCATCGTTACGGCCAGTCTGCCAATAGGCTAAGGCAGTATGAAACACCTCGCCTGATGCGACATTGTTTATCGACCAGGCATAAGGCATCCAGTTGGTCGTTGAAAGTGTATAATATTTTCCGGCCAGGTTTGCGGCTGTTACCGGGATATGGGGAATTTCATGGTCAATGTAATTTAGGCACTGCCAGGCCTGAAAAGGATCAGGAATCTCGGAATCGATTGCATGGTAGATGGTCCAGAGGGCTGCCGAGGGGTGAATTTTCCGAAGACCAAGCAAATCCTTATTTTCAGCAAACCATCCCTTTTCGGGCATCCATAATTGCCGGTTCATTGCTTTCAATATTTTAGCTGCCTCGGTACGGTAGGGGGATGGATCTTTTCCGATCAGGGTTGCAAAATGAGCGGCTGTTTTGTTCGCAAAGTAATTGTAAGCAGAGGAATGGGTAACGCCCCCTCCGCTGTATTGAAGCGCATCACTGGCCCATATGCAGCAGTAGGCATCGTACAAACCATCGTTGTCGCCGTCGAAGCACCTTTTTTCCCATGCAAGATGACGTACAATCGTGGGCCACATCGCGCGAAGATATGCCGTATCACCGGTCCAGTTAAAGTGGCGGAGCACCTGATCGATGAAAACAAGATTCATATCGTAATGGTGCGGATTGGAGATTTTACCCGGATTCCGGCTGATATAACCTTCAGTAAAAAGGGCATTACCCATTTTTTCTTCCTGGCGGGCAATATTAGTTTTTGGGTCAGGAACAACCGGTCCAGACGCTGGTTCAAGATACTGGGATTTTGCATATTCGCTGAAATGCATTTTCGCACGGTCGTGCCAGCCAAGAGCATCGGCAGTATAAGCCCCCCGCCATCCATTTAGCCGCATTCTCCAGGCATTGGCGCCATGCAGATAGGAAGGTTCTTCCCAGATTGCATCTGCTGCAACACTTAGCGCCCCTCCAACGGTATTGATAAAAATATCGGGAGTTTTAATCTGTATGCGACTGGCAATGTTTTTTCGTTGCTCCTCCGATTTTTCGAATAAACCGGGTAACTCGTTATAGGAAGGAACTTTAATCGTCATTGGATTTGCGATCACCATCCAATGTCTGGAATTGGCTTCCAACCGTAGTTTTCCGTTTAGTGCAGGACTCCCTGCAGGTTCAGAAACCATAAAATCGGCCGGGGAGTCAAGTTTTCCGGCGTCTGACACTTTCAGCTGACTCCCGGGAGGAAACACGCCAATCAGTTGGTTTCTTCTTTTCAGGCGGGTAGCCTCCAATTCTGCCTTTGAAGGCTGATAATTGTTTTCGTACCGTTCAGCTTCTGACTTATCCCGACCGGATCCATAATACACGGTAAAGGAATTTCCTGAAATCGAGTATTCATTATCTGTGCAATACCCTGGTTTGAGATAAAAAGAGGATTCCGGATCGGCGCCCAGATCACCATCCCGTGAGAATTTTTTCCCTGTTACACCTCCAAATGCCCATAAAAGGGTGATATTCTGTGGAATTTCTCCCGCGGTAAGCTGTAAAATTAAACCCTCGGCGTCAGCCAAAGCCAAAACAGTTATTTGCAAATCTCCCTTCCCCAGCATTGGATCGGTGATCTTGTAAATCATGGCGCCCGGACGATATCGTGCGGTAATATTTTTGGCATCATTGAGCCACTTAACACCATTTCCATCCTTCAGTCCAAAACGGAGATTTCCACCCATGCCCGGAAGATACATGGCAAATTCGGGCAGGTCGCCCGCCTCCACGCGAAAAGCGGTATTAGTACCATAAAGTGCCCGGTTAAACCGCAGTTTCCCGTTGGAGATCACGAAATCGGTTCCATCTGGCTGATAGCGCAATTGGCGTGAGACTCCATGCCAGGGTGGAGCATGGTTTTGAGCATTTAATTCTGGTGATCCGGATAACAATCCGATAAAAATAACTAGCAGCCACCATATTTTATTTTTTTGCATAGTCAACTTATTTCCATCTGTTTCAACCCATTTTATCTTTCAATTTCCCAACAACCCAAAATAAAAATACAAGGTTCGTCTGACCGGTTTTTCCATTTTATTCAACTCACCGGCGGGCCCCATGTTCCAGGTATCGTTGCTGATTCCCATGGCCAGTTTGGTCCCGACAGGGGGTATCGCATCGAGAAAAGAGATATCTCCTTTGGGCAAAGCCGGATAATTTTTCGGACCTGATATTCCGTAGAAACTGAACAGGCGGACAAAAAGATCCTCTTCCTGGGCTACTACCGTAAATTTTCCGTCAACGGTATTGAATTCCATCCACGAAATCCCGGGGAAATAACCTTTAAACTGGGGCAATCCCCAATTATTGTCTGCAGGAAGTTTGTTGTTGTACATCCGTTGGTAGACATCAAGCAAGCCACCCTGCATCCGGTTTTTCCAGACGTTGGCGGGACCTTTCCCAAGCCATTTTGCACCTATAATATCTGATTCAGGAAAATCGAAACTGACGCCCGTAAAAAGCTGTTCGCCTGAGACCTGGTATTCGTAATCCATTGCCAGCCAACCGCTGCTGAACATGGTCCAGATCACTTTTTTCAGGTCGCCGGTATAAGTCATCTCAAGGGAGCAACTTTTGGCCCCCTTTAGCTGTTTGATATTTTCAAGCTGTGCATTTCCGCTCACCAGCACCGGTCCGTTTCCAAAAGGGATGGGCAGTCCCAGATCGTTGGTCACTTTGCGGATTATCCCCCCTTTTTTACTGAAAGTGACGGCAATACCCGATGCTTTTAACGTATAAAGCGAATCGTTTTCAATCAATTCCGTTACCCCATTTTCTTTGGAGAGATCAGCTGATTGCTGTTCGATCGGGAGGATGTTATCCTCTTGAATCCCAGCTGATTTCAGTTTTTCGCGCTGCTGCTTTTCCTTTTCACTCACATCCTTTTTTACCAGTTGATCCACCCAGGTTTGGTTTTCTCCGGTTTTCCAGCTCCAGCACCAGATCTCTTCTCCTGAATGATCGAATGCCCTGAGATAGAGTGCATCGTACTTTTTAAAATCGCCTGGAAGTTCAAGATTTATGGTTCCGCTGCCGGCAGGTTTAACATCGGGGCTTGCCGCTTTTCCGCTTTTCATCACCTGATGACCAGTCTGACGTTGCTGCAAATGGTTGAAATTGATTAACTGCCATTCGAACCGGCAATCCCTCAGGTTGGTAAAATGGTACCGGTTTTCGACCGGGATATTCCCGTTAAATTGTTCAGGTAATTTCTTTAGGTCAATTTTTACCGGGCAGTAGATTTCGCGGATGGCATAATAGCTCCCCTCCTTTTCGCGATGCGGTCCGACAACTCCGTCGGGTGCATTCACACGGTTGGCATCGATAAATCCGTTGAGATCCGTACGGACGATTCCTTCATCAAGTAAAGCCCAGATAAACCCGCCACCGGAATTAGGTGTCTTCCAAAACAGTTCCCAAAAATCGGCAAGACCGGCGCCACCGCCACCATCATCCTGCGAATGGAGAAATTCGGTGGGCATATAAATTTTCCCTTCGGCAAATATCTTTTTCGAGCTATAGTAGGTTTCATAATGATTACAATCAATACCGTTGAAATCGTTTCCAGGTTTATGATGCGGGTGGATCACAGGACGGGCCGATTTGTCATAACGTGCAAAATCGTCATCGAGCTCCTTATTGGTTCCCCCTTCGTTTCCGTTCGTCCAGAAAATGATTGACGGATGGTTCAGATCACGTAAAACCATCTCCTTTACGAGCTTTTCACCAGGCTTGGTGGCGTAGGCATTTTGCCATCCTGCCAGTTCATCAAGGACGTACAATCCAAGGGAATCACAATAATCAAGAAATACCTGATCCGGGGGATAATGAGAACAGCGTACCGCGTTCATGTTCACCGACTTGATAAGCTTTACGTCATCAAGGTTGATCTGGTTATTCAGGCAACGCCCCGTTTCGGGCCAGAACGCATGACGGTTGATTCCCTTCATCTTTATTTTGGTCCCGTTCAGGTAAATACCGTCACCCTGGCGGATTTCGATGGTCCGGAAACCGAATTTTTGGGAGGTGTGGTACAACTCATTTTTCCCCTCTTTAACGGAGATATTAACCGAATACCTGTTTGGTGTCTCTGCGGTCCAGCATGCCGGATTAATCACCCTGCAGTTTAAAGTGATCAGGGAATCGCTGATATTGGCAACTGATGAGCAATTTGCGACCTCCTTATTAGCAGCATCCAGTATTTGTGCGGTAATTGTTCTATTTCCTTTCAGGTTCTTTGGGAAAACATCCATTGCAAAGGTACCGTCCGATTTGGCATCGATGGCTACATGTTCAAGGTATTCCGCAGGGAAAGCCTCGAGATAAACCGGACGGAATATCCCCCCAAATACCCAGTAATCGGCAAAACGTTCTGCGCTGTTTACCGATCTGTCGGCCGACATTTTACTTACCGTAACTTCAAGCAGGTTGGATTGTCCAATCTTAAGTTTATCGGTAATGTCGTACCTGAACCTGTAGAAAGCGCCCTGATGTGTTTCACCTGCCGGTTTTCCGTTGATCTTTACCTCGGTGTCGGTCATTGAGCCTTCGAAAACGATAAAGATCTTCCTGGATTTCCAGTTCACCGGAATATCGAATGCATATTTATACATCCCTTTTTCATCGGCAAACCTGAATTTTTTGCCATAGGTCCGGTAGTCGCGGCCGTAGTCATATTCTCCGAATCCCTGTTGTTCCCACTGTGAGGGGACTTCAATTTTTGTCCACGCTCCGCTGTTTCTGCCTGAAGTACAGAAAAAATCCCAGGTTTTGGTGTGGGTATTGTCGGTTCCCGATAAGAACTTCACCTCTTTTGTTGCAGGTGATGCTGTGGCGACCAGTCCTGAAATCAATAATAACAGTAGACTGAAAATTAGTTTTGAAAGATGCATATCGTATTTTTATTCAGCCCTGACAGGTTTTTAAAACCTGACAGGCCTATGATAGTTAATGAACTGGTTTAAGCGGAGTCAATGTTACCGGTCCGATCAACCCCGATTCCTGCGGTTGCCAGCCCCTGGTGGTGAACAGGCCATCAGCTCCGCGGTTTTGGGCATCGTGAGCCGGAAAATTGACATTGTAAAAAATCTTATAGGGCTGACCTTTGCGTTCCATATCTGCCATGCGGTTACCCATCAGGTTAGTGACCCAAATATCGAAGGTATTTTGAACGTTCAGATCAGCACTCTTAATTTTTACTGAATATGGCGGACTGATCAGAGTAGCCAGTTCCTTCCCGTTGAGGCTGATCCTCGCACTATGAGCAATTTTACCCAGGTCAAGGAGATACAGATTACTCTTGCTGATCGGTTTTGCAAAAGTCGTTTTGTAAACTGCCGTACCGGAAAATGCTTTATAACTTTCACCGGGAAGATCTGTCCACGAACCTAATCCCAAAAGATTTACAGGCTGGGGAAGTTCCGGGCCACCCGAAATAAAACTCAGGTTCCAGCCGGAATTTAGCGTTGTTTGATCTCCTGAAGCTTTCAATAACGGATATTCCTTTACTTCGGTTTTTTGGTTAAACAGCTGAACCAGACAACTCTCACCAGGAACCAATTGCAGGTAAACCTCACAGTTTACTCCTGATGTTTTGGATATCGACCTGCCGAATTCACCGTTCATCGGATTGTATAAAACGGCATCGGCAGCTTTCG
>JAHEYS010000237.1 GCA_023251475.1 Prolixibacteraceae bacterium | reverse complement strand
ATACCGGGATGAAGTAACAGAAGACGAGATTCGGTCTAAAATTCAGGAATTCCATACAGCATTTGATGTGGCGCCTGAATGTGAAAATACAGAGGTTGAGCGCGCTGCACAAACGTCAGTCGCACTTGACCGAATGGTGAAAACCAGAAATCTGGGTTCATTGGCCTATTATTACGAAGGGGAACCGGGTAATGAATATGAAAATATGGTCACCTCAATCATTGCCGGAAATACTTTACTGACAGGCAGAAATATACCCGTAGCGGGCGAATGCGAAGTAAAAAATGCGCAGGCGATGAAAATCATGGCAGAATTTGGCGTAGGAGGGTCGTTTTCTGAATTTTATCTTATGGATTTCAAAGATGATGTGGTGATGCTTGGTCACGACGGGCCCGCCCACTTTGCAATTGCCGAAGGGCGGGTGAAACTTGTTCCCCTGCCAATTTATCACGGGAAACCCGGCAAAGGCTTATCCATTCAAATGACGGTAAAACATGGGCCGGTAACACTACTTTCGGTCGTAGAAGGGAATGATGGTCTGTTTCTGTTGGTTGCCCAGGGGGAATCAGTCCCGGGCCCGATCCTCGAAATCGGAAATACCAACAGCCGTTACCGCTTCCCGGACGGAGCGAAAAAATTTATGAATGACTGGTCAAAACAGGGGCCCGCCCACCATTGCGCAATTGGGGTTGGGCATATCGCAGAGAAGATTGACAAATTAGGCAAGATTCTAAATATCAATACAATAAAAATATGTTAATTTTCAATCCTAAAATTATAGCCAGATGAAAAAAGTTATTTTTATTACCCGGTGCCTTTTAATGGCGGCAGCAATTATCTTACTATCTGATTCTAAGCTTCATGCCCAAAACAAGGTTAATGTAGTTACCATAAACTGGAACAATATTATTGCCGTTTCCAAAATGACCCCAACGTTACAGATCGTGGAGAATCCGATGGTTCGGAATAGTTCCCCAATACATCAGGGAACTTTTAAAGCTTTAAAAGAATTGGGGGCCGATTATGTCCGGTATGTTCCCTGGTTCCCGTATCCCAAAATGGCCGTAGCCGAATTAGATCCACCGGGAAAAGACAAAACCTCATGGAATTTCACTTACCTGGACAGTACCATGCAGGCTGTTATGGAAGCGACCAAGGGGCATCCGGTAGTCATCAATTTCAGCACAACACCTGCATGGATGTGGGAAACCGATTCCGTCGTAACCTATCCGGCTGATCCTTATCAACCCTGCTGGAATTATAACCAGGGTACTCAACTGCGAGATACAACCATGAAGGAGCTCTCCGCCTACTTTGCCAGATTGTTCAGCTGGTATACCAAAGGTGGTTTCACCGATGAATTAGGTAAGTTTCATCAATCGGGGCATTATTACAAAATCCCCTTTTGGGAAGTGCTCAATGAGCCTGATCTGGAACACAAGATCACACCGCGGATGTACACCAAAATGTATGACGCCATCGTTGAAGAAATAATGAAGCTTTCGCCTGAAACCAAATTTGTCGGAATATCAGCGGGGCACGAACGAAATCCGGAATTTTTTGAATATTTTCTGAATCCAAAAAATCATCGGCCGGGCATCCCGTTAGACTGTATTTCGTATCACCATTATTCTCAACAATCATGGACGTGGAGCGATCAACCCATTGAAATATGCCAGTATACCTATTTCGAGAAAGCAGAGGCCTTGTTTGATCGTGTTCGTTATATCGAAAATATCAGAAAGCGGCTTTCTCCAAACACCATCACAATGATTAACGAGATTGGGACAATGTTTAGCGCCCCCAAAGAATCGGGATACAAAATCCCGGATAATTACTGGAATCTGTCAGGCGCAATGTATGCCTATATTTTCCTCGAATTAACAAAGATAGGAATAGAGGTCGCGGGTGAGTCGCAAATGGTGGGTTATCCAACCCAATTCCCCGACGTAAGTATGATGAACTGGAAAAATGGAAATCCAAATGCAAGATTTTGGGTACTGAAACTTCTAAAAGACAATTTTGTCCCAGGTGATAAACTGGTAAATGCGACCTACAACAATGCATTAGGCGTTTATGTTCAGGGATTTATAACAAATAAAGGTAAAAAATTATTATTGATTAATAAAAAAAATACGGAGGTACCACTTCAACTGCCTGATGAGGCGAAAAACGCTCCGGTTAGCATTGTTGATATAACTACAAGGGAAAATCCACCAATGAAGAGCCGGTTAACAGGGAATAATATCACACTCAGGCCATATACTGTCGCAGTTGTCTTATTAAAAGAGTAGGTATTATTTGAAAAGCAGGTATAAAGTTCAAAAACAAAGATCAGTTCAAAAACATAAACTCCAACAATAAAAACTATATTAAATTAATCATCGCCATGAAAAAAAATCATTTAGTGGTTATCATTTCTGCCATTTTGCTGATCGGTTTAATCACCGGATGCACCAGGAAACCAGCAACTGAGGGTATCCAGACCTATCAGGAACTGAAAAAATTGTTTGCTGATCCCCCATCTGATTACCGTAGCGCCCCCCTTTGGGACTGGAACGATAAAATCACCGAGGAAGGGATAGATTTTCACATGAAAAAATTCAAAGAAGGTGGTTTAGGGGGTGTGTTTATCCATCCGCGTCCGGGATTGCTGACCGAATATCTTTCAGAAGACTGGAATCACATGTTCGACTATACGGTCAGAAAGGGTAAAGAATTAGGGATGAAAGTGTGGATTTATGATGAGAATTCGTATCCAAGCGGTTTTGCAGGTGGCCATGTGCCTGCCCAGATGCCGGAATCGTATATTCATGGAACTGGATTGAAATATGAAGTACAGGAGATCTTTAAACCAGATACGGTTAAATATGAGGCAATTCTGGCCCTGGAGAATAGCAAGTTCGTGGATATTACTTCTACCAAAGATTCTTATACCGGTAAAAAGGGGGTGTTTTATCTCTTTCAGAAAACCTTTGCCAAAAGATCTTACTGGATGGGAAATTTCCCCTATGTCGATCTGCTTCAGAAAGGGGTCACCCAAAAATTTCTGGAAATCACCATGAAGGGATACGAAAAATACGATAAAGATGAGTTTGGAAAAACATTGATGGGTAGCTTTACCGATGAGCCAAACCTTGAAGCTGCAATGGGACCTCAGAGTGCAATGAGGTGGACATCCGATTTATATGATGAATTTCAAAAAAGGTGGGGATACGATCTTAAAGTAAATCTCCCTTCGGTGGTAGCTGAAATTGGAAACTGGAAAAAGGTGCGGCATGATTACTTTGAACTGCTGCTCGAGATGTTCGTGGATCGCTGGGCAAAACCTTACGGGAAATATTGTGAAGATAACGGACTTAAGTTTACGGGTCATTACTGGGAACATGGGTGGCCAAAACCAACTGACGGTTCCGATGAAGCTTCATTCTATATGTATCACCAGCAGCCTGGGGTCGATATGCTTGGGAATGCTTACATTCCAAAAGGACAAGGTGGTCAGTTCGGGAACACTCGTGCAATAAGGGAGTTAGGCAGTTCGGCAAACCAGACCGGGCATAAACGGACACTCAGCGAAACATACGGAGGAGCAGGCTGGGAAATCACATTTGCAAACCTCAAAAAATTAGCTGACTGGCAAGGTGTTATGGGGGTGAATTTTGTGAATCAGCACCTCTCCTACTTCACCATAAAAGGGGTGCGCAAATTTGATTATCCACCATCCTTTACCTATCATGAGCCCTGGTGGACCGATTACAAGGAGATGGGCGATTACCTGGGACGTATTTCAATGGCAACGGCCTCAGGCGAACAAATTAATAAATCGCTTGTTATTCAGCCAAATACTACCGCCTGGATGTATTTTTCAAGGACCACAAAAAACCCAACTCCCGACACTATCCAGAAGAATTTCAAGTCATTCGTTTACCAGCTCGAACGCAACCATTTTGAATACGACCTTGGTTCTGAAAATGTGATGAAAACAATTGGTTCCGTAAAAAAAGGACAACTGATTATCGGGAAACGGGCCTACAGTTTGGTTGTTATTCCGGAAACCATGCAAAATGTCGATAAGAATACCTTTGCCCTGCTAAAAAAATATTTGGATCAGGGTGGTAAGGTTCTGTCGTTCACAAAAGGAATCGCGTATCTCGACGGAGTTGAATCGAATTCCGTAAATGAATTAAAAACCACCTTCCCAAAACAGTGGATTATGGCTCAAAATACAAATGAACCAATTGTTAAAGAGCTATTTGAAATTTCTGATTTCACGGTTCGGGAATCCGCTCCGGTTGCAGGCGAACTCTATTATCAGCGAAGAATAATGGACGATGGTCAGCTTATTTTTGTGGTTAATACCGATTCCAATCAGGGTGCTTCCGCAACAATAAATGCCAAAGGTGAGAGTTTAGTTAAAATGGATCTGATTACTGGCGAATGTTTCTCCGTTCCGGCAAAACAGGAAAAAGGGCAGCTGACCTTTGAGGTTTCACTTCCACCGGTCGGAAGCGCATTATACTACCTTGTGAATAAAAATGTGAATGAGTCGCCACTTCCTGCGGTTACCAAAGAGGAGCAACCAGTGGCAGGATCGGGCGCCTTAAAGGTAAATGCCGAAAGTGAAAACGTTCTGGTACTTGATTTTCTCGATGTAAAATCCCATAATCTTGAATTAAAAGACACCTATTTTATGAATGCCATGCGTAAGTTATTCGACAGCAACGGATTCCCGATGGGAAATCCCTGGCAGCATAAAATTCAGTTTAAGCAGGATTACCTTGCCCTGGATACTTTCAAAACCAACTCGGCCTTTGAAGTTAAATATCACTTTAATATTTCGGATAAAGCTGACGAAGAAACCATTAAAAAATTGTCTGCAGTTGTTGAGCGGACTGAATTATGGGAGGTCTTTATTAATGATCAGAAAGTTGAAAAAAGTGACAAATGGTGGATCGACCGCGAATTTTTTAAAATTCCAATTGGTGAAAAAGTTAAGAAAGGTTTAAATACAATCACACTTAAGGCGCCCAAAATGTCAGTTCATGCCGAACTGATGCCTGCATATATTGTTGGGGACTTTATCCTCAATCCGTTAAAACAAGGCTTTGAAATCACTCCCGGGAAACTTTCAAAACTTGGCTCCTGGAAATCAATGGGTTATCCTTTTTATTCTCAAAAAGTTTCCTATGCTGAGACCTTTGTTGTAAATCAGCCAAAAGCACAATTTAAGGTAAAAGTCAATAAACAGGAAGGGATTGTAACCGAAGTGTATGTCAATAAGAAGAGGGCCGGTTCAATTGCGTATCCCCCTTATGAATTAAATGTCAGTTCATTCATCACGGAAGGGGAGAATGAAATTACTTTAAAGGTATGCGGAAGTTTAAAAAACACATTTGGCTACTTTTATAAGGCTAATAATCAATGGATCAATGGTCCCGGCGACTGGAATACTGCCCCTGATAAAACGGCTGGTTTTGGAGAATACTTTTTGATGGATTATGGATTAACAGAACCTTTTAGTCTGATCCGAATGAATTAAAGTAATTCCATAAAAATGGAATTACTTTAATAAAGACACGAATTCACACGAATAATTAAAATGCCGCGTGTGATTTCGTGTCTTTTGGTTTTGGCGGACAAAAGAAAGAACAAGCCAATTGGAATTCTCTCACTATATTTGTGATAATAACATTGAACCATGAATTAGCCGTGATAAGAATATCAACAACCGAAATGAAAAGATCACCATGGCTGGTAGCTTCGCTGATCTTCGATTCCATCTGACCTTTAAAGAACAAATTATTTACAGATGAAATTTTCAACAATAATCTGCAAACTCCGGAACCTGAACTGTAAACCAGTAGTACTTATCTTAAGTGCATTCCTGGGGATAATAATCCTGGCAATCCCACAACAATCGTTGGGGTTTGAGTATAAATCAATACTGATCCTCCATGCACAGCAAGCAGGGAAAGTTGAAATGAACATATCAAACCTGCTGGCAGAACGGCTTAGCGAAGCAGGAATAACTGATGTTCAATTAATTACTGAATCCACAAATTCTAAAGAAAATACCAACAAGCTGGTTGTTTTACTGGGAATGCCAAAAAATCATATCGCAATAAGTTCCTGGTTTAAACAGCAGCATGTACCACCTCTGACTGAACTTGAACCCGGATCTGAAGGATTTTTATTGAAAAAGACGGACAATCAGAATGTTGTTGTCGCTGCAGGCATTGATGAACGCGGTTGCCTCTATGCTGTCGGGGAATTCCTCCGTCAGATTACTATTCGAAATGGAACCTTGCAATTACCTGAACAGCTTGAAATAAGGACCGCCCCTGCCTTCGAAATCAGGGGCACCCAGGTGCAGCAAAGCGGGGTATCAAAAACGCTGGCCAAGGTCCGCAACTGGACCGATAAAGAGCTGCAACGAGTCATTCTTGATTACGCACTTGCCGGGGCCAATATCTTTTCAACCGGTTATGGACCAATGTTCGATTTTATTAAATCATTCGGACTAATGACCCAGGGTGAATTCGGACCCAACACTGCAGCGGGTGACATTCCTGAAGCCTGGGAAGCCAAAGAATCGATTGGAAGACCGGGATATGTATGTCTTTCGGTTCCGGCCGGAAATGAATACATGCTCAATTTATGTGAAAATTATTTCAGGGATCAGCCGGCTTTTGATCTGATAAAATTCCAGGGAGGTGATGGTGGAGGCTGTGAGTGTGATAAATGTAAGCCATACGGACAAATATTTATTACCACAGTTGAAAAGATGGCTGCCATCATTCATAAATACCACCCTGAAACCAGGGTCTATTTCACGAACCAAAAATTTCAGAATGATGACGATAATGCAATATTTTCTTACTTAAAGGAAAAACCCCGGGATTGGCTTTGGGCTTGGGGATATGGTCCGGGTTCGGATGCAACCTCCTGGCAACCGGGACACCGGCAAACACATCGAATGGATCTTTTCCGCTATCCGGGATACGGCCCCTACAGCCTGTATCCAAAAGAGATTCTTCACCAGCTGCCTCCTCAACAAAAACTATTGTATTACAACGAAATAACTCACTGGAAATATGCCCAGCATGCGTTTGTCCAGATGTATCCCAGGGCTGATAAAGATGGAAATCTACCGCCGCACTGGAGTCACGACATTTATGAAAGGCGTCCCGATCAATTCCTGACTATGGTGTACAACCGGCTTTCATTCTATGCCTGCCCCCGGAATTATTACCGGGTCTTTAATGACCTGATGCCCTACGGAGTTGGAGACATCACCCATTCCAGCGGCCACCACGACCATTTTAACCAATGGATGTGGCAAAGATTACTATGGTCTCCCCGGACCAGTCTGGAGGCAGTGGTCAACGACTACTGCAACACCTGGTTTGGGTACGAAGCCGCCCCTTTAATGGCAAAGGCACTTTTTCTGCTTGAAGAGAATATTGAAGAAAAACCAGGCACCGCTTTACCTGAAAAAACGGGAATTAAAAGATATTATGATCTGGTTAAGCAGGCAGGCAGCCTGATGCCGGAGGTGATAAAATCCAGGGATTGGTTGTGGCGTATGTATATGCAAAAAGGGGTACTTGACAGGTATGTTCAGTTAAGTGTCGCACAGCAAATGCAATTACAATCCCGTATCGAAAAATATATTTCAGCTGCAATAAAGACCGATGATACGAAAAAGGCAATTTCTGAAGCACTCACCTGGTTTGATCTAAACGAATCACATGAGATGATTGGCCTGAGAGATGAGGCAAAAGTTCTGGGAGATGAAAGCAATAAAATTTTTGGAGAGCGTAATGATGGCTATTTCAACCTTAATCACGACTTTATTGGGTTGGGATGGCTCAGGCGACAACTTGAGCGGGCAAAAGTTGCAGGTAAAAAAGACATGGTGGAAATGCTTTCAATGATTGCTGATTACGAAAATCCGGGTGAAGGTGGATTCTACGACAACCTTGGCACCTCTAACATTGCCCCACATGTCGATTTTGGGTATCCTTACGACCATGGTCAGCCTTATGTATCCCAAATGCTATCAGAGGGTAACCGCCCGTCGCAGCGTTCGATGCATTTTACTCAGAATGAAGATCAGGGAGTGACACTGCATTACAGCAACCTCGATACCAAAGCGTTATACAAAATCAGGTTTACATTTGTCCGCCCCTGGTACCAGGAGCGGTATGCAACACGTATGAACCAAAAAAGTCAGAACATCTACGCTGACGATCAGCTCATTGCCAAAGAGGTACCGCTTCCCCTGCAAATGAGCGACTTCTTCACCTATGACATCCCGGCTAAAACAACTGCTGACGGTGAACTGACCATCAGGCTCGAGCGTGCAGCTGATGTGGCTCATGGTGATCGTGTAAGCGTTGAGCAATGGCGGAATTCGGGAGGCTGGGGCACCCTGGCATCGGAGGTGTGGCTGATTAAAACACATTAATATTATTATCTAAGTATTTGTCATTCTGAGCGAAACGAAGTGTAGCGAAGAATCTCTTAATGCTGATTGCCATTTCCCCGGACAATGATGTTTCTCAATATAAGTTAAATAACAAAAAACATGGAAATCACCCTAAGATTCAGAGCAAAATCAAAAATAAACTACTACTTTATTTATTAGGTAATTATTTACACCGGCAAATCAACTTCGTGTAAAATCAGATTACCAAAAACTGACTTTTGGGGCAGATCAAGATAAGGATAGGTCACCTTCGAGAGGTAAAGCCCTTGCGCGTATACAGGGATGATCGTTTTGGGGGTTTCCTTTTTCACGAGATATTGTTCAAAATCAGGAACACTAAGTTCACCACTGCCAATATCGAGCAATTTTCCCATGATAATCCTGATCATTCCCGCAAGAAACCGGTTGGAGGAGATGTGAAACCTCAACATTGATCTGTTCTGATTCGTAAATAATTGCGATTCGGTAACCCGGCAGATCGTGTGCTCATATTTCAATGGCGATTTGCAAAAACAGCCATAGTCGTTGTAATGAGTGAGTAAATTTGCTGCTTCCTGCATTCTTCTCAGATCCACCCCGGGCATCGGATAATAGGAGCTTAAACCGATCAGATAGGGATCTTTCTGATGATGAATATAGTAATCATAACTTCGCTGAATGGCATCGAACCGGGCATGCGGCAGGCCGTCCATCAGAATTACGTCATAAACGGTGATCTCATGGGGCAAACATTTATTCAACCGGAAAACCAGATCAAAATCAAACCCGGTCCCCAAATCAAAATGAAAAAAAAACTGGCTTGCATGTACCTGGGCATCAGTCCGGCCACATCCAACAATGGTGATTGGTTCCTTAAAAATCTGACTCAGCGTTGTTTCAATAACCTGCTGTACACTTACGATCCCGGGAAGTTTCTGCCACCCCCTGAAAGTGTTCCCATTAAAAGCGATATGAAGAAAATAGCGCAAGACTTAAATCTTTTAAACGGTTTTTACAAATATAGTTTATTTGAAACATCCGATATTAAAAGTCAATGATAAGCACTATTTTTGGTTAAAATATCTGTACGATGCAATCGATCAATCCCTGTTCAGGCGAAATAATTAATAACTATTCGGAATATACTTCCGGTGAGGTAAAAACCATTCTTGGTCTGGTTGATACGGCCTACCAACAATGGAAGATGACCGGTTTTGAATACCGTTCCAACCTGATGAAAAACCTACATGCTATTCTTCTTGAAAAGAAAGGGGAACTTGCCGGAGTAATGGTTGCAGAAATGGGGAAAGTGCAACGTGAAGCCCTGGCAGAAATCGAAAAATGTGCATCAGTTTGCACCTATTACGCCGATAATGCACCATTGTTTCTGAAAAATGAATCCGTCAGGACTGAAGCTACTGATGCATATATCTCTTTTCAGCCGATCGGTACAGTCTTGGCAGTGATGCCCTGGAATTTTCCATTCTGGCAGGTATTCCGCTTTTTGGCACCTGCCTTAATGGCCGGAAATACCGGAGTTCTGAAACATGCAGGGAATGTGCAGGGGTGCGCATTGGCAATAGAACGACTTGTTCAGGAAGCGGGTTTCCCTGACAACGTTTTCAGAACCTTGGTAATAGGTTCATCTGCTGTAAAATCGGTCATTGAAAATCCGCTGATTAAGGCGGTAACACTAACAGGAAGCACCCCGGCAGGCAAGGCAGTTGCTATGGCAGCAGGATCAGTCTTAAAGAAATCGGTACTTGAACTGGGGGGAAGCGATCCCTACCTGATCCTCGAAGATGCTGATATTGAAACTGCTGCCAAACTTTGCGTAACCAGCCGACTCCTGAATGCCGGTCAAAGCTGTATAGGCGCCAAGCGGTTTATTATCGCTGATAAAATATACGAGGCTTTCCAAACTGAGTTTGTCAGGCTAATGAGCCAGGCAACTTATGGAGATCCGCTTAACCCTCAAACAACCATCGGCCCCCTTGCAAGACCTGATTTACGCGACGAACTGCATCAGCAGGTGGCAAGAAGCCG
>JAHEYS010000236.1 GCA_023251475.1 Prolixibacteraceae bacterium | reverse complement strand
GTTAAAAAAAAGCAAAACACCCAGAACCGGTTCAAAAACTACTTTCCAGATGGAGATGTGAATCCCGAATTCGGATAAAGTCTCCAGGGTAAGGGCATTTTCTATATGAATCGAATAATGAAAAAGGGCAGAAATAAGTATGATAGTGGTTATTAAAACTGCCGGTATCGTGTTTGTTTTTTTTAAAATATTCATTCTTTATCATCTTTTAATATTATAGAAGTTGGTTTACTTGTTAATATGCTGACTCGCAATGGCTGGATTATATTGATATGACTCCCCCCATGCCAATACGGCTACCGGATATTTTGATTTTTTCAAATCAGCATAGTTCAGTTCCAGGTATTTGTCATCACCCCAGAAAGGGAGCCGGTCCCAAACAGTATGACCCATCTCAATTTCATGACCAGGTAACACCAACTTAGGATTAAAACCCTTCACAATCCTGAAAATATCGGTGGTCCAGGCATTGGGAATCAGCACGTCAACCTTATGATTTTTTGCCACCTGATCAATCCATTCGAAGTCCGGCATAAAATCCCCCTCGTTGATCTGATCCCCGATATGGGCAACCGTAATTCCTTCAGGGGTTTTTACCAGGTAAACATTGTTATCTATCCCTTTCAATTGATGTCCCGGGAAAATCATCAGGTCCAGGGTTCTGTTTTTAAGTTTTAATTGCTGGTTTTTATCCGAACTCCTTTCCAGATGGGTGATGCGTGAAAAGATCCGGTCATTTTTCCAGACCTGTTCAGGGGCAACTACCGGAAGGCCCATATCCAGGAAATATTCTGCCACTCCCTTGTCGGCATGATCAGGATGGCGGTGGGTGATCAGCAGGAGATCGCATTGTCTGACCAAACGACTGATTTGTTCCTTGCTCATTGCAAATTCCTCAGTTCCGGATGTGATTCCGCTGACCAGGTCGAAAGCAATCGTCACAGATTTGGTGCGTGCAATAAATGCCATATTGTATATCTTCCATATTCTGATCCCTTTTTCTACGCTGGTGGTTTCAAGTTCCTTGATCACCTGATCGACACGGGCACGAAAAAATTCCTGCACAGGTTTCCGGTAGACGGCATAATGTTCATGAAACACAGCATCCATCAGAAGTTTGGCCATCACGCGTTCCCGGTTATCCGGGATTACTTTGGCGGGATTTTTGGAAAGAATGGACTGAACGGTGTCCAGGAAGACTTTAGCCTGCCGGTCGAGATAATCGTTATCCTTCTGACTTAACTGAGGATCAGGTTTTCCTCCACCCTCCTTTTTGTCATAAATCTGTGCTTTTAATCCACTGAATCCAGAAAAAATAAATATGATCAGAATTAAATTCAAATAATTTCGCAATTTGTACATCTTGTTGGTATAGATTTTTTGTTTATTGTTCGCCCATCAAGTATCGCATTACTGTTTTTAAGTAATACGATCGTTTCACCGGCTGATGCTCCTGACAAGGAATCGTGGGACACCTTGTTAAATTTAAATGATGGTTTGTACCCTTTTGAAAGGGGAGTCTTCGTTTTAAATTTCAAAACATACGCCACGCTCCTATCAAAATCAGCCCCATCCAAACTTTTATCTTGCAGGGCACGCTGACTGATGGTGGCATCATAATTTCGTCTGTCACTCTCCTGGTTATTGGCAGCAAAATGCCTGATCGAAGTGCCGACTCCCTGCCACTGTACTCCTCGCACATAGGCTGCCGCCATTTTCCCCGATAGCTGGGGGTCCTCGGAGAAATATTCAAAGATACGTCCGCACATGGGGTGTCGCGGAATATTCAGTCCCGGCTCAAGCATAATATCGACATTGGATTCGAGCACCTCATTCCCGATTGCCTTGCCCACCTTTTCAATTAAAGGGGTATTCGTGTCTCCAACGCCAACAATGAGTACAATTTTCTCATCGACGGAAAGCGCCGGTACTACCTCACCCAATTTCCTTGTTTCAAGTTGCGGAGCTTTATCCATCCTGTAACTTAACAGAAAAATCTGAGACAGAATAAGATGCAGCAGCATGATAATCCGGACTTTACTTTTCGTCATTTAAAACTATTTTTTTCGCTGACTCAACTCTTCCATCGCAAAATTCGGGTACATCACATCGTGAACCCGCTCAACGATCAGTTCTTCAGGCAAGTCAAACGCAGCTTTTAGGCGGATATCTTTGGAAGATGCACCAATACCAATCTGGTATTCACCCTTGTCGGCAACCCAGGCGCTTAAACCACTTCGGAAGGAGGCTAGGGAACGGGAGTTGAGTTCAAAAGATAATTGCTGACGCTCACCCGGTTTGAGCAAATGTGTTTTGGCAAACCCTTTAAGTTCCCTGGATGGTTTTTCCATCTCCTTATCGGGAGCTGAAAGATAAAGTTCCACAACCTCCTTGCCGGCAACTTTACCGGTATTCTTAACCATGACAGTCACATTGATCTTGTCTGAAAAGGTGGCCTCACTCAGTTTCAGGTCTGAATATTCAAATGTGGTGTAAGATAATCCAAAGCCAAACTCATAGGAAACCGGCACCCTGAATGTATCATAATATCTGTATCCCACGTAGATCCCCTCTTTGTAAAACGAATTAACGGGATTGTCTGCCGGTTCACCCGGGAAGGTGCCGGCTGAAGGGACATCCTCAAGTTTCACAGGAAATGAGTCAGGAAGTTTACCCGACGGGTTAACAGCTCCTTTTAAAACATCGGCAATGGCATAACCACCCTCCTGGCCAGGCTGCCAGGCAACTAGAATGGCATCCGGTAAATTCTTCCAGCTGGCGGTTTCGCAGACTCCCCCGACATTGAGAACGACTACTATCTTTTTCCCGGCAGCGTGGTAGGTCGTACATACATTCCGGACAAGGTCCAATTCATTTTTAGAGGTAGGGAAATAGCCGTTATCGTACCCTTCGCCACCACTGCGACCCAGGGTAATAACAGCAATATCTGAACTACCTACTTGTTTTTTAATCTGTTCCTCACTCATCG
Source organism: Prolixibacteraceae bacterium (assembly GCA_023251475.1). GTDB lineage: Bacteria > Bacteroidota > Bacteroidia > Bacteroidales > Prolixibacteraceae > JAAFHB01. The sequence goes on along the minus strand of JAHEYS010000236.1, from coordinate 7,528 downwards.
GCATTTCATCGTGAAACGGGATCAGCCTTTTCCTGAAGTGACCCGGCGCTTTGCCATCCTTGACACCATTATTGGCCAGCATGACAGGATTATTGAAATAGTCAGGTACAAGGTTCTGCTCCATAATGTTTGCATTAAAAGCGGTATAGCCATCCTCCAGCTCTTTCAACACTTTAAAGCCGGCGGCCTTAAGTCCTTCATTTACTGATATTGCATACTTATTACTCCGGATACCACCGCTGCCTGTTCCGGCTTCGATCAGGTAGTAGGCGATTTTTCCGAACACCGCCACTCTCTTAACCCCTTTAAAAGGAAGGGTTTTATTCTCATTTTTAAGCAAGACCATCCCCTCTCCGGCAGCCTCCCGGGCAATCTTTGCATGACCATCCAGATCTGGTTTTTGCGTTGGGATATGACCTTTTGCCCGCGGTGAGTTTAATTTAAGTTCCATATTATAAACCAGGTTCTTATCCAGGGCACTTTCGTCGAGTGTTTTGGATTTAAGCGCGGCTGTCAGTTCATTAACCTCGTCCTGACTGCCACCCATGAGCATGTTATTACCGGCTCTGACCTTGGCCACTGCACTTCCGTATCCGTCAAAGTCTGTCATAAAAACGCCATTGAATCCCCACTCCTTACGCACTATATCATTTAGCAATTCCGGGGTTTCCGCTGTATAATAACCGTTTACCTTATTATAGGATGTCATGATCGCCCTGGGGCCACCCTCCCTGACTGCAATTTCAAATCCACGCAGGTAAATTTCCCGCAGGGCTCTCTGACTGATCACTGCATTGTAAGACCTGCGGTTGGTCTCCTGGTTATTGGCCAGAAAATGTTTTAAGGTAGCTCCGACGCCGTTGGATTGCACCCCCCTGACCATTGCCCCGGCCAATTTTCCGGAAAGCAACGGATCTTCGGAATAATATTCAAAATTCCTTCCGCACATCGGGTTACGGTGCAGGTTAAGCGCGGGCATTAACACCACGTCATAGTCGTATTCGAGCACCTCATTACCAAACGCTTTACCCACATTCTCAATCATTTCAAGGTTCCAGGTCGCGGCAAGGCAGGTCGATGTTGGAAACGCCGTAGTATAGGAGTATTCCGTCGCTCCGGCTGGATGAGGATCCCTGTTTACCCCTGATGGCCCGTCGGTTAACGCGGAAGAGTAGATGGAGAGCCGCGGGATCACCAGTTTGGAATTCTGATTGGCGATGATAATCCCGGTCCCCTGTTCCGTAGTTTTTGAGACTGCCGCGGGGAGGAACTTCCCGTCACCTACACTCATCCCGATCTTTTCATCGGGAGTCATGGCCGCAATCACTTTTTCTATCTTATCTTTCCCTAACTGAGGCACCTGGTCACCCGGTTTGGATTGAATAAACAATTGTGCCACAATCAGCAGCAATACTCCGGCAAACAGATTTTTCATAACCATTTCATTAATTTTCACAATTCGTATACTTAATTGCCTCTCAATGTGTTATTGCCTCTCATAATCCGCCTGGAAATCCAGGAGATATAAATTGCAGAAGCTGTGAACACGATATGGACAAAGAACCTACCGCATACAATTTCACACAACGGTAATCCTGAGATATTAAACACCTCGGGTTTTATTCCCAACCGAAGAAATGCAACCATTACAGTTGACCAAATAAGCAGCAGGAAAAGCGCATGCAATGAATCTTTGCGACGCTGAAACCAGGCAGTCAGTACTGCAACAACAAGGGTCATTATCAGGATCAGGGCCAAACCGGTAACTGATGAACCGGTTTCAATAAAATAACCTTTCATCAGGTCCATCACGGTGTGGCAGAAAGTCAGGGTGATGGAGAGTTGCCACGCAACCGGAGGAAAACGCATCACTACCAGAATCAGGATCAGTCCGAAGAAAGCGAAATTGGAGAGTATTTTGGCAATATCTGTGAATCCGATCATCGTAAATCCGGCTGCACCTTTGCCTGCATCAACAACAGGGTCGAGGAGTGTTGAAAAGAGCCAGAAAATCAAGAGCCCGGTGAGGAATGTCACCACAATCTCTTTTATTGCTGATTGATAAGCAAAGTGCGTTTCGACAGGGGTTGCACTTTTTTCTACCGATATTTCGTTCCGGCTACACCAGGCTGCATAACCAAGAGTGGCTCCAAACAGCAATCCAAAAGTAAACTCCATCGCTTTCCACCAGCTTTGAAAAATAAACTCCTTTGGAAAATGGCTACCCATTACGATCCAGAAACCGCCAAGACCGAAACCTGCCGCGCCGCCGATCAATCCCCAAAGCGCAAAACGGGAGATGATCTTAAAAACTGAAGACTCCACCTTATTTTTAAGATAGATCAGCATGGCGACAGCACCGACAAGTAATGCGCCCCACGATTCCGGACGGGGTTTTGCAGGATCGGAGAAGTAGATAATCATTGGCTGGTTGATCAGTTTAAAGCCGACCAGCATACCTGCAAGCAGTAAAAGAAAAGTAATGATTATTGTCTTTTTGGTCAGACGGTGATAAATCAGGCCTATCGCAAGAATGATCCCTCCAGGCAGACCCCATATTCCCCCTTTGACCGTTAATCCGAGTGTTCCCCACCACATCGTATCCGGATTTCGCAGGAAACCAATAGTTTGGCCATAGGTCATCTCGCCACCCAATCCGATTCCGACCACACCAAAAACAACAAAAACGGAAGCCACTTCAGCGGGAAGGTCCAGCAATACAGCGATACTTAAGGCGACCATTGCACCGGGAATCATCGCTCCAAAAGGTCCCCCGCCGATATATCCCCGTAAACCCCATCCTAGCAGCATGGTGATTGCCGGGAAAACGATAAAAAGCCACGGTGAACCATTCTCTTTAATATTCATTCCTGACATAAGCTATTTAATTTTAGGCAAATATGCTTTAATCATTAAAGTGGAAAAGTTCAATGTATCTTATTCCATCCTATAGCAGTCACAAGGCAATCTTGCAAAAACAAGTCAATACGTACGCTGTGTCTGCGGTTATCGGTGTAATTAACAGTTTTACAGAGTTACACTGGGCAGCACCAGAGTTTCACATAGAGAAAAAAACAATTTTGAAGTTTCCCGACGACCTCTGCCCTTTTAAAAAAATTAAAATAGTCAACCCAGATTTACCACCTCGCCCGTTTGTGATGATTTGTAGGCAGCATCAACGATATCAAGAATGATCTGTCCTTCAGCCAATCCTGGAACCGGGGTTTTGCGTGTACGGATACAATCGATGTAATGCTCCATCTGGCGGGTGTACATCGACTGATCGCAATGCTCTGTTTTGGCAGGAAGCTTGGCATCAAATTTCCCTGGTATATTTCCAACTTTATATTTTAAATAGGTTGGGAATACATTGGCATAACCTTTTGTCCCATAAATACCCGTTGCTGCTTCAGGGCCATCCATGTGAGGCTGCCACCATCCACTTTCGATTATTGATTCTGCCCCATTGTCCCAGGAGATCATGATAATTCCGGAGTCATCCACATCATAATTCCCATAATAGGTTCCGATTTTGGCATACACCTTTGCCGGCTTAGGATCACCCAAAATATAGCGGGCGGTATCGATGGCATGAACCCCCATATCGGCAAGGGCGCCGCCACCGGCCAGTTCTTTTTGTGCAAACCATCCTGCCGGTCCCCAGTTTTCATGGATTCCATATCCCTTGGTCTTGACAATCTTACCCAACTGCCCGGAATCGACAGTATCTTTTACAAAGTTCACATCGTTATCAAAACGCCACATATGGCCTGTCATCACAAGTTGATTACCGGCATCAGCAGCGGCTTTAATCGTGAGTCCCTCTTCTGCAGACATTGCCATCGGCTTTTCAAGGAAGACATCTTTCCCGTTTTTCAGAAATTCGATGGCATACGGGGCATGAAATTTATTGGGTGTGCCAATAACCACTGCGTCGATATCCTCTCTTCCAAAGAGTGAAGAAACATCAGTTGTTGCCTCTTTAATTTGGTATTTATCGGCAAAAGCCCGGGCTGCTTCAATAGGTAGTCCAACCACTACCGCAATTTCAACATTGGGTAAAGACTGAAGGCCACGTGCGTGGTAGTTGGAAATATATCCGGCGCCAATAAGCGCTATTTTTATTGTTTTCATTTACAAGCTTCCGGCATTATCGTATACCTTTTGGATCGCGGCTGCAACCAGCTCCATATCTGCTTTTGTTCCCATCAGAATCTTATGATGGATACAGGCAGAACCTTCGAAGTGAATCTTATCACAGACTGGGAGAGCAAATCTCGTTGGATCAATAGCAGCCCAGTACTCCTCATTCAGTTTATGACGTGCCGGTTTTGTTAAAGGAACGTATAACGAACATTTATTCAGTGGAGTGTAACTTGCTGCTACTTCAATTCCGATTTCGGCAGTCAGGGCGGCCCTGAATTTTGCTACCGGTAAACCTTTGAATCCTGCCTGATCATACCTGAATGAGAAATTGAAATAGGCCTCTTTTGTTTCGCGGGCATCCCTTCGCATCGGAATAATTCCGGGAATTGACTTGATCAGTGAGTTAAGATAGATTCCGTTTTCATCCCTGACCTGGTTTTGCGCAGGTAATCTTTTCAGACCTTCGATCAGGATCGCAGCCTGAAATTCGGTAATTCTGAAATTTCCTGACTGGCAGAAATTTCCGGCGTCAAAATAAACCCCTTCACCCTTGTCTGCTTTCACTGTTGTTTCCGGTTCTGGTCTTCTTCCACAATTGCGCAGTGCATCCAGCTTCTCATATAATTCGAAGCTGTTTGTCGTTACCGTACCCCCTTCTCCTGCAGTCAGGTGCTTGGACAACTGGTAACTAAAACTACCAATGTCGCCGATACTTCCCGCTTTTTTGCCGTTCCATTCCCCCCCATGCTTGTGGGCACAATCTTCGATAACAAAAAGGTTATGTTTTTTGGCGATGCGGAGAACTTCATCCATATCGGCAAAACTGCCATAAAGGTGAACAGGAACAATTGCCTTGGTACGCGGGGTGATCGCCTTTTCAATCTCTTTGGGATCAATGCACCAGGTATCTTCGCAAACATCTACCAGAATTGGTGTTGCATTTACATCGATGATCGTGGCAGCTGTTGCCTGCCAGGTTAAACCGGGAAGGATTACTTCATCACCTATTCCAATACCACACGCTTCGAGGGCCATTTGCAAAGTTACGGTACCATTTGCTGCAGAAACGGCATACTTTACACCACAATATTCCGCAAAATTCTTATTAAACTCGGTCTCCTTTGGTCCGTTGTATGACCACACACCACTGTTTAAAACCTCAAGCAAAGCTTTCTCTTCGTTTTCATTCCAGACCGGCCATTTGGGCCAGGGGTTAGTTTTTGTATCACGAACCGGACTACCACCTAAAATTGCTAATGTTTTCATCTGCTTCTAATTAATTTGTTAATTATGATTCTAAATTTTATGCTCTGAATTAAATTACCATCCCTATTCGAAATGAACGGATTAAGATATTTCAGCTTTGAAGCTGATCGTTTTATTTTTAACCAACGGATTTGCCCAGAAAGTAAGACTAAGAATGTAGCTGAGTGTGATAAAAACAAACGACATTCCAATTCTTAATCCAAAAGCATCGCCGAGTACACCCACAATCAGCGGAACTACAGCTCCCCCGATTATCCCTGAACAAAGAATTCCTGAAAAAGCGCCATGATTATTTTTCAATGAGTTAAGGGCCAGTGAAAATACAACCGACCACATCACCGAAGCAAAGAAACCAACCCCGATAAATGCGTAATAAGCTGTCATTCCGTTTCCGGTGGTTAATGCAGTTGCCAGGGAGATCATTGCACCAACAGTAAAAATTCTTAAAACGATTTTACTGTCGATTAGTTTCAATAAACCCAGTCCAAGGAAACACCCAAGTGTCAGCAATCCCCAGAACCATGAAATAGCAGTTGCACCTTCCACTTCAGGATTCATTCCATGGTAATCGGATAGAAACTTGGAGATCCAGCTTGCAACACCCTGTTCTGTACCAACATAGGCAAATATACCAAAGAAGAAGAGAACCACATACCGGTTTTTGAGCAACTCTTTTATCGTGTCCAGGCTTCCAACCTTTTCTTCTTCATTCAGTACAACCTTTGGAAACCTTGAGATCATGATGATTACCGTCATTGCAATGGCAACGACTGCAAAAATCCAGTAGATGGAAACCCATTTAAGATTTGGAGGCACGATACTGTCAAGGGTTGAAAGAAGCCAGTTTGATCTATTCCCTGCGGTCAGGTTGGTGACCAGGTAGGAGTACATCAACGGACTTAAAAATGAGGCACCCCCAAAAAACAACTGGGCCAGTACCGAGGTAAATGCAAAATGTTCTTCACCTCCCGAGACCCTGAGCAATGGATTGATCGCAACCTGAAGAATTGCCATTCCCATTCCAATCAGAAACAACGATACCAGGTAAACGCCGAATGTGGGAAACAAAGAGAATAAGAAAGCCCCAATGATTGCCAACATAAAGGCTCCTGTTATCACCTTCTTCTCCTTAAATCTTTCGGTCAATATCCCGGCAGGGATCGACATTACCCCATAAGCAATAAAAAAAGAGAAATTCAGAAGTCCTGCCATCCCTTTACTGACACTGTATCCTTTAATAACTTCCGGGATTAAAGGTCCGATAATATTGGTCAGGAATGAGATGACAAAAAAGATCAGCATGATCAGTCCGACAATCAGATAATTTTTTTTCATTGATATAGTTTTAATTACAATTTCTAAAAACGAGCGATGCAGCTCCCATGCAGCCTGCGCTATTCCCAAGGGTTGCCCCGACAATATCTGTAAACCGGGCACAATCAGGCATGACATAACTGAAGGCCGACTTTTTAATCATATCGATATAAAACTGGCCAGCTTCTGATATACCTCCGCCGATTATCACTTTCTGAGGTGCAAATGTATTCATGAAACCGGCAATGGCATGTCCAAGATAATCGGTATGTTCCTGCATACAATCCACAGCTGCGGCTTCACCCTCCAGAAATTTTCCCACAATATAATGGCCGTTGATCTCATTCTCATTCTTTCCTGAACGCTTTGCATACTGGCCGATCAGGGCATTGGTTGAGGCATAGGCTTCGAGACAGCCTCTGCCACCGCAGTTGCAGGCAATTCCTTTGTGATCGATTGTCACATGTCCCATTTCAGTACCCCGGTTTTTATACCCTCCGTAGAGTTGTCCGTTGGCAATAATGGCTCCCCCGATTCCCGTTCCGACGGTAAGAAATATAACATCAGTGCAACCTTTGGCCGCACCGAAAACAGCCTCTCCCAGCCCCATCACATTGGCATCATTATCCACAAAAACGGGTAATCCAAACTCCTTCGAATACAGGTCCGAGAGGTTTATATTTTCCCAGCCGTTCAGGTTATCAGCTCCCCCATGGACGATTCCGCCATCCACAATACCGGGAGATCCAAATCCGATACCAATAACTTTTATATTGGCTTCACCCGCTTTTTGAATCACCAG
>JAHEYS010000062.1 GCA_023251475.1 Prolixibacteraceae bacterium | reverse complement strand
ATTATGAGTAACTTCCGCTCTTTTCTCCCTTCTATTTTCCACTATTCCCCGCCTTTGGAGGGGTTAGGAGGTCCGGGTGTGGGGGCGGTCAGAAAAAGCCAAATTAAATAATAAAACGATATCCTAATCTTCATTATCTTTATAATCATCCCCTTTATTGCTGTTTTTACAAGCTTCAATCCAGAGGAACAGCTCTTTTTTCATCTGTTTCACGATATCGGGATGAGCAGCTGCGATATCTTTCTGCTCATATTTATCTCCCGGAAGGTAATACAGCTCAAATGATTTTTTATCGGGAGTAATTAGTTTATAGTTTTGCGTAACTATTGATTGCTGGGAAGGGATCTGAAAGCCGATAAATCCGGGGCGCTCTGTAATTTTTCCATCTATGGCTGGCAACAGATTCATCCCGTCGTATGGACGTTTGGGTAATTCAAATCCCCAAAGGGCGAGTATCGTTGTAAAATAGTCGGAAGTTACTGCAGGAAAACCGGTATGTTTTCCTTCCTTTATGTGTGAAGGCCACACCATGATTCCCGGGACCCTAAGCCCTCCTTCGTACAACACCCCTTTTCTTCCCCTGAATCCGCCGGTTTCGCCTTGCTGCCGTGCACCGGGATGCTGGAGCGTCCCTCCGCCCTCCCCTGCCGGGCCGTTATCAGAACAAAAGGTAATCAAAGTGTTATCGGTTATTTTAAGTGCTTTTAACTCCTCCCGCAACCGCGCCACCTGTTCGTCCATCGCGGTGATGCAGCCATAATAGTGTTGCTTATTCGCATCAAACTTTTGATACATTTCCAGGTATTTGGGACCAGCAACGACAGGACTGTGGGGGGCATGAAACCACACAACCGCAAAAAACGGGGTATCCTTCTTTACTGCATTTTGGATAAATGGGATAACCCGGTCCATCATCACCCTCGAATCGTCCCCATCGAGATTTTCACTGGCATATTGTTCAGGACCGGACCAGTATTTTGTTGGATTTTTGAAGGTTTGATTTTTCATAGGATCCCAGGTGGGGACCGCCTGTTCGGTAGAGAAACACTGATCAAAACCATTTTCCCATGGGGGACTGTAAGCTGCTCCTGTTCCTCCTCTGCGGCCATCGGGGATTGTTTTTGAAAAGGTTCCCAGGTGCCATTTCCCAAAATGTGCAGTAGTGTAACCGACTTTTTTGGCTACCTCCGAAATGGTGATCTCCTCTTTTTTCATCATCCCTTGGTTGGCGAACCAGATTCCATACCGGTAGGGATTGCGTCCGGTGATACAACTTCCGCGGGTTGGTGAACAGACGGCAGAACCTGCATAAAACCGGTCAAATACAACACCGGCCCGGGCCATCTGATCCAACCCCGGTGTTTTAATTTTCGTGTTTCCATTGAAACCAACATCGCCCCAACCCAGATCATCTGCCATCAATAGGATGATGTTTGGACGATGATCTTTTGGGATAACCTGACCACTGTTTGATAATGCCAACAATACCAATGGAATCGATGAAAAGGCCTTTAATGCGATCATACTTTCTGATATTTTTTTTATTGGGTTTTTATTTGACCTGTCTTTTTCCCGACTGACTGCCTTTTGGTGGGGGAGTCCATTCTGCTGGTTTGGGATTGGCAACCTCGAGTGGGAAAGTGTCAGCATAACATTTCATCTCTTTTTTAAGCAATGCTGTCAACTCACTTATTTTAGAAAGGTATTCGGTTTTGCCGGCCAGGTTATTTAATTCATGCGGATCAGTTTTAAGGTCGAAAAGCTGTGTCCGGTCAACAAGAGGGTATCGGATCAACTTCCAGCGGTCGTTGCGGATGGAGCGCTGACAGTCGCGATAGGCAGTGTAGAGCACCTTGCGTACTCTCTTTCCCTTCCCGTTCAGGATGGGTACAATGCTTTTACCTTCAACACCGGAGGGAATCCTTGCACCGGCAAACTCAGCAAAGGTTGGGAACAGGTCCATAAGGTAGACTAACGCTTCGCTTTTCCCTTTAATTATACCAGGGCCAGCAATAACAAGGGGGACGTGCATTCCTCCAAATTCATAAAGATTTTGTTTTCCGAATAGCCCATGGTCACCGAGGGAGAGTCCGTTATCACCGCTGAAGATGATGATCGTATTGTCCCATTGCCCACTGGCCTTCAACTCGGCAAAGATCCGGCCTATATGGTGATCGAGCCCTGTTATGCAGGAATAATAGTCGGCAATCTGTTGTTTTGTATCTTCAGGCGTGCGTGGCCATGGCGCCAGCTTTTCATCACGGACGGTCATCTCGCCGTTGTCAAAGGGGTGGTACGGAAGGAAAGCGGGAGAAAGCGTGATCTTAGCGGGATCGTAAAGTTTTTTAAACTGCGGCTCAGCGGAGCGGGGGTCATGCGGTACGGGTGGAGCAATGTAAATGTAGAATGGCCTGGTCTCGTTACCTGTTTTACGGCCCTTAAGAAAAACGATCGTACTGTCGGCCAATCGCTGGCAGCAATGCGGAAGGTCATCAGATGGTGTATGACCCCTTGCATCGTCAATGATACTGGTTTCAAATTCCTTCAAGCCTGCCGGAAAACCGTTCCCTTTCTTACCCATATGCCACGTCTGGTAGCCGGCTGCTGCCATGACACGCGGCAGGAATGTCTTTGGGTCACCGGCATTGGATGCTTCACCGGATGCGCCGGGGATTCGCTGCCAGGATCTTCCTGTCAGTAACATGGTACGGCTCGGTACACAGACACCGCCAATCATGGAACCCATAGTATAGCAATGGGTAAAGGTAATTCCACCCGCTACCAGCAGGTCGAGATTGGGCGTAATAAGCAACGGATTACCCAGGGCATGCAAACCGTCAGGGCGATGGTCGTCGGCATGGATATGGAGGATGTTGGGTAATTTTCGGACTTGTGCCTGTGAGGTGTTATAACCAGTTATTGACAAACCTGTAAAGGCAAAGGCCGCAATATTTACTATTTTACAAAGCATGATACATTTCTTTTAGTTTTTTTGTTTAAATATCTGTTATACTATAACTTTTGCCTTTTTCTGTCCGGAAATCAACCGTATGAAAATGGTAATCCGAAATCCCTGGGATAGCTGCTTTTGTTTTATTTAAAGGTTTCCCTGGATTAATAATGTGAAATAATGGGTTTGGATTTTCACCTGAAGCCTGAACAGCTAAGGCATTTTGAACTTTGACTGGCTGATAAGTCCGTATCCTGCAATTCCCGCCGCGCGTTGAGGTGATCACTGCCTTTCTGATCTTTCCCTCTTTCCACTCCAAATCCACCACGAAACCTCCGCGTGTTCGCAATCCTTTTACTTTTCCCAAAGGCCAGTTATCAGGGAGAGCAGGTAAAAGTTGTATCAAGCCCGCATGGCTTTGGACGAGCATCTCCGCAATCCCGGCCGTGAACCCAAAATTTCCGTCAATCTGAAACGGGGGATGGGCGTCGAACATATTCTGATATAAACCTCCGCCTGAATGTTTGATTTCACCAAATCCTACCGGTTTAAATAAATTGCCAATTATTGTATAAGCATGATTACCATCTAATAAGCGTGCCCATAAATTAATTTTCCATCCCATCGACCACCCTGTCGATTCATCACCTCGTAAGAGCATCGACTGCTTTACTGCATGGAATAACTCAGGTGTTGATTCTGAATTGATCTGGTTTCCCGGGTAAAGCCCATACAGATGTGACTGGTGCCTGTGACTGGGTTCTGCCTCTGTATAGTCGGTTTGCCATTCCTGAAGCTGCCCTTTTGATCCGATCCGGTATGGCGCCAGCCTTCCAAGCTTAAGGTGGAGTTCCGTAACCAGTTCCTTGTCGCAATTAAGTAAAGAGGCAGTTTCGATCGTCCGGGTAAAGAGTTCACGAACAATGGCCATGTCCATCGTTGGACCTGAACTTATGGCGGCTTTTTCACCTTTTGAATTCAGAAACGAATTCTCCGGCGAGTTATTGGCCGCAGTGACCAGATATCCGTTTTGATCTTCAATCAGCCAGTCTGCATAAAACATTGCGGCACCGCGCATCAACGGATAAGCTTCGTTTTTCAGAAAATCAACATCACCCGAGAAAAGGTAATGTTCCCAGAAATGGCTCAGCAGCCAACCGCCCGACATGTTCCAGAAAGCTGACCCTGCGCCACCATTGTTCGGGGTTGTTTCGCGCCAGATCGACCAGTTGTGGTGAGCGACCCAACCTCGCCGGTGATACATTTTCCGGGCCGTTTCTTTTCCGTTTTCAGCGATCTCATTTACCATTTTGAATAATGGCTCCTGACATTCCGGTAGATTGGTGACCTCAGCCGGCCAGTAATTCATCTCCGTATTGATATTGGTGGTATAGCCGCTGGTCCAGGGAGGATTCACCTTATCGTTCCAGATCCCCTGCAGGTTCAGGGGTTGACCCCCCTCTCTGGATCCGGAAATCATTAAATACCTTCCATAATTAAATAACAGTTCCACCAGACCGGGATCGTTATTTTGAACAAAATTAATAATGCGGTGATCAGTCGGAACGGTATCGTGTTTTATCCTGATGGTCAAATCCAGATTTACCCTGTCGAATAATTGTTTGTAGTCATTCTCATGATTCTTTTTTAACGTTTCATAAGATTTGGAAACTGCTTTATCCAGTATCCGTTTGGTAATTTTCTCCGGATTGCGACCCTCCCTGGATGGACTTTTATCAAATCCGTTGAAACTGGTGGCTGCAGCAAGAATAAAAACTACTTCGCTGCTGTTGCGGAGATGTAGAGAACCAGTACCTGAAGTGAGCTCACCGTCTTTATTACGTGCGAGAACTCTGGTTTCAAAAAAGGTTCCTGATCCTCCAATCTCATCTCCATACAGGTTTTCCTTGTCAGATTTTCTAGTCCCATCGGGGTTGAATAGTTCAGGATACTTATTCTGGTATCCCCACGATTCAATCTGTTTTAGCGTCCGGTTTGAACTGTATCCCGGAGCTTGTCCTTTCATAATCAGAATATTATTATGTGCCTCACATTTTGCTGTAGGATGGACCGATTCAAAGGTTACATCGATATTTAAAACAGGTTTTGAAGCCGTGAATTTCACCATAATCACACTGTCGGGATGGGATGCAAAGAATTCACGCGTGTAGTTAACCCCGTTTTGCAGGCAGGAGATTTTTAATACAGACCTGGAAATATCCAGTTCACGGCGATAGGAGATTACCTCTCCGACATTTCCCATCTTAAAGTATAAATCACCCAGAGGTTCATAATTGGCGCGTGACCGCCCCAGCCAGTTTTTCCGGATGAACTCATCAACCTCACCGTTTTTCCCATCACGAAGGTCTCCTATCACTTTATCAAAATCACCGGTAATAGTTACCCCCTTATAATTTTGTGATGGCTCACCACTGTAAAACGTACTTTCATTCAGTTGCAGGTGTTCGTTGCCGATCCCTCCAAAAACCATAGCTCCAAGTGAACCATTGCCCAGCGGTAGGGCTTCATTCCAACCGGCAGCGGGATGGTTGTACCATAATGTATAATTATTCATCTTGCTATTTACCCTTGCAGGCAAAATGAATATTAATACAAACAACAAAAACTTTGTAAGGATCTTTCGAAACATGTTGAGCATTGAATGATTACTATTTATTGCGCCTCCACTCTTCCCGGCTCCCTGACGTTGGCCCCTTTGATATTCATGATTCCGTCGCCAAGATCCAACCTTGCTGCATCTGCAATCCTCATCATTTCGGCAACAATTTCAGGATTTTGATCTTTTACATCATACCTTTCTCCCGGATCACGTCGCAGATCATAGAGTGCCATTCCGACCTGGACATTGTCAGTTTTTCCGCCAACGCCATCTTTCCCCGGGGCAAATCCTTCATAGGTGCGCGATTGATGGGGTAAAACAAGCTTCCATTGGTTTTTTCGCACCCCTTCCAGCCAGTTGGCATGGAAATAATAGAGAAATACCTCACGCGGATTGGCATTCGGTTCACCTGTCATCAGCGGAAGGATATTTACCCCGTCAATTTTACGCGCAGGGAGCGGCGACCCTGAAATAGTTGCGAGGGTGGGCAACAGATCTATTGTTGAGGCTATTTTATTACAAATCAATCCTTCGGGAATATGGCCGGGCCATTTCATGATACAAGGAACCCGCTGGCCACCCTCCCAGCTTGACCCTTTCCCCTCGCGAAGTCCTCCGGCAGAACCGGCATGATTCCCAAAATTAAGCCAGGGACCGTTATCGGAAGTAAAAATCACCAATGTATTTTCGGTAAGACCGTTTTTTTCAAGCGCTTCCATAATTTGCCCGACAGACCAGTCGATCTCCATCATCACATCACCATAGCGGCCCTGCTCGCTTTTCCCTTTGAATTTGTTCGAGGCTGCGATTGGTACATGTGGCATTGACTGGGGCAGATAGAGGAAGAAAGGCTCTTTTTTGTGTCTGTTGATAAATGAAACTGCGTGTTCAGTATACCTGGTTGTGAGCTGAGCCTGATCATCCATGGTGACGATCTCTTTTCCCTCCACGTTACCGTCAATTAACCGGAGGGGTCGGTATTTTGGATTTTTATGTTCTCCATTGATGCCATATCCCCACATATCATTCGAATAGGGTAATCCAAAGTACTCATCAAACCCTTGTTGAAGCGGTAAAAACTGTGACTGGAAGCCTAAATGCCACTTTCCGAAAATGGCGCTCTTGTACCCGCTTTTTTTGAGTACCTCTGCAATGGTCTCTTCCTGAGGATTTAAACCGACTAATGACGAAGGATTCAATGCGCCTGCAATTCCCACCCTGTTTGAATAGCAGCCTGTTAACAGCGCTGCCCGTGATGCGCTGCAGACAGCCTGCGAGACATAGAAATTAGTGAACCTGATTCCCCGGGATGCCAGTTTATCGAGATTTGGAGTGGTGTAGCCCGTTGATCCGTAACAGTTCAGATCGCCATAGCCCATATCGTCGGCTAATATCATTACCACATTGGGAAGTACTCCTTTTTTGATGTCTCCTTTTGAAGGCTCTTCGGCCTGAATAGATGATGCCGTCAATAAACCGCATAATCCCAAATAAGTGAATTGACTGGTTTTCATTTGTATATAATTTGTTTTTCTAATTTGTGATTTATTTATAATCCCCCGTTTTTTGTTTCAATCCATGGTGGAAGCAAAGCGCTCAGACGCCTGACAATTTCCGGATTCTGGTCAGCAATATTTATTGTTTCCGAAGGATTTTTTTGCAAATCGTAAAGGATTAACGGGTCTTTTTTGGAATCAATCAGTTTGTATTTTCCATCAAAAACCATTCTCCAATTCCCCAGGGCAGAGATTACATATTTCCGGTTATAACCTGTTCCTGTTTCGAGGTAGGATTTCAATGATTTTGAATCCATTTCAGCTGGTATTTTTATTCCGGCAAAATCGAGAAAGGTGGCGGTTATATCAAGTGTTGGTACAGGTTTTGTGTTAATGATCCTTTTTCCTATCCCAGGTCCGGAGATGATCAAAGGCACTCCGACTGAGGCGTGATAGGGTTTGCCTTTTCCTGTGAAGCCATGGTCTCCAAGCATATCACCATGGTCGGAACAGAAAACAATGATTGTATGATCAAGATCGCCACGCTTTTGAAGTTCGTCGAGATATACCTTTATCCAGCGATCAATATTATAAACTTCTGCACTATATCTCTGTCTCAGTTCGTTAACATCTTTCTGATTAGCTGTGGCAGGAGGAAATTTAACGGTTTCCCAATCTTTTAACATAGCAGGGGTGGGATCATAGGGTCCGTGGGGGCCATTGAAATTTACCTGAAGAAACCAGGGTTCTCCAACCGGAACACCCCGGAGCAGTCTGAGACCATTTCGTGCAATCCAGTTATCAGTGTAAGCCTCATCATTCATTGGTTTTCCAATAAGGCCCTGGTCGCTCAGATAGGCATAATAGGGTTCAGGGATATTTTTTTTATTGGCACTCTGGCCATCCCCTTTCCCGGCATTGTCAATACCATCGGTAAACCCCCATACATTCAGCAATGACGGCAAACCTTCCCTTTTATGTTTGCCGTCAATTCCCCAGTTCATCCCCGGTTTATCCAGATCGAACTTTCCGCAGCCAAGCACATGGTAACCGGCTGAATCGCGCAATAATTTATAAAAAGATGTTTCATCAATCGGATAGGTATCTCCGTTTGATGGGACCCTGCATTTTTCATAGTTTTTCCCGGAGGCCAGGCAAGCCCTGGATGGGGCACAGAGCGGTGAAGGGCACACTGCAGATGAAAAGTATACCCCATTGTTTGCCAAATTTTTAAGATTAGGGGTAATGTCAGGCATGACCGGATTCATACTCGTCCAATCGTATCTGAACTGGTCGGGGAAGAAAAAAAGTATATTTGGTTTTCCGGAACGCGCTTCAGCATCCGGGCTGTTTAATCCACCCAATAATGAAAAAATACCTGCAGCAACCAAAAATCCTTTTAATGGTTTGTCATACATGATTTTCTGAATTTTTGTAAGTAAAGAGAATAAAAAAATGTGGCATTTTTTTAATTTTGGATCTTTTAGAAAGCAGTCAATTATGGAATTATAACATCATATCATTCTTATTAATTGGTTGGCTTAGGAATAACCTGCGCCATTTTAGCCCACTGAAACCATTCGCCAGCCATGGTTTTTACCCGTTCAGGATATTGACCAGCCAGGTTCTCTGTTTCTGTCCGGTCATTCTCCATATCATACAACTCCCAGTTTTTTAACTCCAGTTCATCCACTTTATCAAAGATGAAACTGTTTTTCAAATCTGCCTTTGATATCAGTTTCCATTTTCCTACCCTGACCGCCCTGTTCCCTTCGTGTTCCCAGAAGATCGCCTTTCTGTTTAATTCCCTGTTTTTAAATGAGGGAACCAGGCTCATTCCAGGTAGTGGAACGATTTTTTTTCCGTTATATTCTGCCGGATAGCTTGCCCCGGAGAGTTCTACGCAAGTTGCCATGATGTCAATGAGGTGACCTGGTTGGGAGCTGAGTTTCCCTTTGGCGCTGATTCCCGCCGGCCAATGGGCGATTAAGGGAGTCGCGATTCCCCCTTCATTGACCCAATGTTTGAACATACGGAAAGGGGTATTGGAAGCATTGGCCCAGCTGATATCATAACCAATATAGGTGTCGGCGGCACCTGGAAATACCCCTTTTGCTGATCGCACAGGTTTTCCGTCGCGCGTTTGCTGCGGTTGCATTTTAGTTTGAAGCTGGTCAGGGCCCATCGGTTTGAGTGTGTCAGGATTTACACCGATCTCTTTTTTATTCCAGAAGCCCCATTGTTCGGCGCAAGCTCCATTGTCCTGCAGGTACAAGATTAAGGTATTTTCCAACTGTCCCTTTTTTTTGAGTTCTTCAATGATTTGTCCGATACCCTGATCCATACGATCGATCATGGCGGCGTAAACCTCCATACAGGCTGCCTGCCACGCTCTCATCTCCGTATTTTCCCATTTACAATCGCCTGGAGTTGCATCTGACATTCTCCATCTTGGATCAACAATTCCCAATTGAATCATCCTGTTGTATCTCTCAAGCCTGATTGAGTCCCACCCTTTAGTGTAAACACCTTTGTACTTTGCTATATCTTCCGGAAGTGCATGAAGTGGCCAGTGTGCAGCCGTGTAAGCCACATACATAAAAAATGGTTTATCGAAGGAGTGGTGGCTGATAAATTTTACGGCAGTATCACTAATTGCGCTGGTATAGTAAAAATCCTTTCCCGGGGTAATATAGGTATTGCCCGATGTCAGCGAGTTCGGATCGTAAAAGCTGCCGGCTCCATGAATCGTTCCAAAGAAACGATCAAATCCGCGCTGCAAAGGCCAGTTATGCTTATCGGGTTTTTCGGGTGAAGGGAGCAGTGGGGTCACATGCCATTTCCCGGTCATATAGGTGGAATAACCTGCGGTTTTCAGAACCTGAGCTATTGTTAAACAGTTATCATTCAGGTCGCCGCGATATCCGTCGGCGCCCCTGTCGTTCATCATGTGCCCGACTCCTGCCTGGTGGGGATACAACCCGGTCAGCAATGAGGCGCGCGTAGGACAACAACGTGCCGAATTGTAAAACTGGGTATATCTCAATCCGTTATGAGCCAATGCGTCGAGATTGGGAGTCTTTATTTCGCTTCCATAACAGCCAATATCCGAATATCCCATATCATCTGCCATGATGAGGAGAATATTGGGTTTTTTAGGTTCATGATCCTTCTTTATCCCAAAAACGGGAGCAGACAGCGAGATCGTACATAGACCTAACAATAAGGCAGTAAAATTAGATTCCATAATTTTCTTTTTTCCCCGGCTAATGAATGTGCAATTTAAGTTCCTGGTCAAATTTCGCCATTTTTTTCGTTAACCGGTTTACGATTTCAGGATTTTCCGATTCGACGTTTTTACTTTCCGAGATATCATTTGCAAGGTTAAAGAGTTCAACTTTTCCCTTAACAATCCGCAATTTCCAATCGCCGCTTCGAACTGCCTGAAGGGTCATTGCATTATAGTAGTAATACCCGTCATGCGGCGACTTTGCACCCCGCTTCCCTGTCATCAATGGCCAGATGTTCTTCCCGTCAATCGGTGCTTTTGGTTTAGCGGTGCCGGTCAGCCAGGCGATGGTGGGGAGCAGGTCGATTGTTGAAGCAATTTCGGAGCAGACACTTCCGGCAGGTATTTTTCCCGGCCAGTGTGCAATCATTGGTTCGCGCATCCCACCTTCGTAAGTGTCAAATTTAAAGCCGCGTAAAGGTAATGCACTACCTCCGTGACCATTCTTCAGATTCCAGGGGCCATTGTCAGAAGTGAAAATTACCAGTGTGTTTTCATCAATATTCAGAGATTTCAACGTCTTAAGAATTTCACCCATACTCCAGTCAAGTTCTTCAATGACATCGCCGTACAATCCGCGCGGGCTTTTACCATTAAACGTTTCCGAGGCATGAAGCGGGATATGTGGCATTGTGTGAGCCAGATAAAGGAAGAACGGTTTATCCTTATTTTTGGTGATGATGCTTATTGCTTCTTGGGTGTATTTTTTTGTCAGTAAGGTCTGATCAACGGGGTATTCGATCACTTTGCCATCGCGCATCAGCGGAACCTTGCCACCTCCAAGGGGTTTTATTCTGATGCTTTCCGGTGTGACCCCTTCCCGGTAAACCACATCTTTGGATATTTGAACCCTGGGATTAATGGTCATATCGTTGCTGTAGGGGATCCCCAGGTAGCTGTCGAATCCCTGCTGGTCGGGGAGAAATTCGGGCTTGTCACCGAGATGCCATTTCCCGATGCAGGCTGTGGTATAGCCTTTTGCTTTAAGCATATCGGCAATCGTTATCTCCTTTGAATTCAATCCGATAGTGTCGTTTGGCCAAAGGACACGCGGAACACCTACCCTTGGAGGATAACAGCCTGTGAGCAATGCTGCCCGCGATGGGGAACAAACCGGCGCCGCGGAATAGAAATTGGTAAAGCGCACGCCCTCAGTGGCCATCCTGTCCAGGTTAGGTGTTTTGATCAGCGGTGAGCCGAAGCATCCTACATCCTGGTAACCCTGGTCGTCGGTAAGAAAGATGATGATATTTGGTGTTTTCCCTTTTATATTCCCTGCTGTTAACGATATGTTTGCGGCAAGAAAAATGCCCTGGGCGATGAATGCTTTTTGTAAGAGATGGTTCATTTTATTTTGAGTTTTAATTTAAGTAAATTGAATACGACATTATGTTTTAGCCATTACTTTATTTCCTAATACTTAGAAGTTATCTTCCGGCACGTAAAGCTCGTCTCAAAATCGGTTCCATCTCGTTGGCCATCCGCATAAAGCCAAGATCAGAGGGATGAACCCGATCAACGGTACCCTCTCCATCAGTTCCCAGTAATTTGTCCCCCCGGATGTAGAAAAGTTTTTTGTCACCTGCCTTGACCCGTTGCTCAAAAATCTTTCGCAAAACGGCATTTGAAGCTGAGTAACCATTCCGCCTTGAAGGATTGACCGGGGCATCGCCCATTTCTGTATTTTCAACAAGGATGATTGGTGTTTTGGGATGTGCCTCCCTGATTTTCGCAATAAAAGCCGGCATACGCTCTGTTACCATTTCGGCATTCATATTAGGCAATGGATCAAGCATATAAGCTGAAGGGTCAAGTTCTGCCAATAATGTGGCAATCTCCGGTTCGCATACAGCATTCCCGGAGAATCCAAGGTTAATCATCGTACAATCGAGCCGCCGGCAAAGGATGGCCGGGTAAGCCATTCCAGGTCTTGACGCAGCAATGCCATGTACGATGGAAGTACCGTAAAACACCACTGATTTTGTGGTATTTTGCCGTGCAGGCGGCATTTCACACCTGGCTCCCTCAGGCACGCCAATTTCAAGTTTATCAATTCCATTCCGAATCGGAAGGTAAAGCATGCACTCGCGAAGTCCGGGCGACATTCCTGTGGTCAGCCTTTGTTCTTTGGAGCCGGAATCATCGGGGCGCGCCGCACCCAGCCATCGCCATTCCCCTTTAAAACGTACATAAAGGTCCAATCCGCTTGCACCGCTGGCTGGCATATTGGGTAAGGCAGTTCTTTCCTTTCGTAAAGTCCAGCGGGCTGAGAGAGAGGTGGCATCGGTTACAAACCGCACCACCATTCCTGGTGTATCTTCACTTAAGGTCCATAATCCGGATCGTACTACCCCCATGGCCTTGGCCGGCAACCGGTCATAAAAATTCCGGGTATCCGGCCAACCTTTCCCTTCGATGCAGAGTTCCTTTGCATCGAACCAATGAAGTGATGGTTTAGCGTTTATAGTCTGCGCATAGGTGGTCTCTTTGTCCAACAGGAGGAAAATGTGAAAAAAGAGAGCAGAAATTATTAAGACGGATCTGATGTTTCTCTGTTTGAAATACCTCATTTGTTTTCTTGTTTTAATTTTTTATGTTGAGAGTAGTCGTATCTGATACTTTTATAGCGATCGGGCCAGGCAAACCGGATAACGGCAGTTTTGAACCGGCATTGTACCATTTCGGATCAGGTGAATATATTCGGCAAATCCATTGGTTTTCAGGTACGTTTTTATCTCCTGTCAGTCGGTTCACCCAGGTATTTGTAACCTGTATTTCCAGATCATTTTTACCCAGAATAACAAATTTTGTAATATCTGCTATGAATGGGGGGCACCATATAGTACCAACAGATTTTCCGTTGATCAATACTTCTGCGAGATCTTTTACCTGTCCGAGATCCAGTGAGATGATCTTATTCTTTTGGAGGTATCCTTTTGGAATAAGCAGCTGCTTTCTGTAGGTGCCGGTACCACTAAAATAATTGACACTCTTGTCCTGATGGTTTGTCCATGAAATTAAACTGTCAAGCCTGATTTGAGCGGGAGCGCCTCTTTTTGACCCGAAATCGACAGTCCATGATTTTGATAGCTGGAAGTCTGCAATTGATTTATTGATTGAAATTTCATGTACAATTCCTGAACTCATTGTCAGTTTTAGATTTTCAGCTTTGGATGAAGAGACAACCCTGATACTCGTGGAGGAATAACTGGTGAAGTCATTAAAGGAGAGGGGGAACGCGCCGTTTATAGTTTCTCCTGCTGAAAAAACAACATTACCACACCATCTTATATCTTTGATATGGTCGGTCTCCTTCCCGCTGAAGACGATAAATTTGGATCCCTGTTTCTCGAAGGACAATGGAATCCGCGTTGACCCTTTTAATGTATCATAAACTGCAATATCAGAAATTTCGCCCGTTAGCGGATTCCATACCTGCGGTTTCTTTCCCGAAACGCGAAACCTGCAATCTGCAACACATGCATCTCCTGTATTTGAAACGAAGTAGATGTCGCTACCCGGCAATTGACGATGGATAAAGTTTATATACTGGTTGTCAGTAGTTTTAAAGAAAAAATCGGGCGTCAGATTTTTCTCCATCAGGACTGATTCAAGCTTTTCTCCACTTATGATTTTCCCATTTCCATAACTTCGGTTTACGATCCCCTGATTATTTTCTCCCCACAGTGCAGAAGCACTATCGTTTACCAGGCGATCACATTCGGGATAACCTTTAAGACCGGGTGAATTGAGTGGCCTTTGACCTAAAACTGTGGCCCCGTTTCTGACAAGATACAGCAGTTTGTCAACAATCTCAGGTGACATCGTTTTTTTGTCGGCCAATAGAAGGAGCGCATACGACATTCCATCCGGAAGAATTATTCTGCCGTTTTGAACCTCCATTTTCAGTAACACCTTGTTGTCACAATTGTCTGCACGAAAACCCATTGGCAAATCCTTCACTGCCAATTCATCATATTTGTTGCTAAAGGTGTCTTCATCGCCAACATACTGGCATACATCTGCCACGAATAATCCCTGCTGAAGCAGGTACTGGCAACGGGAAATATAATCAATAAACGATTTTGATTTTTCCCACCACGTATTTCCCCTGTGAAAATTAACCCCGTTCCATCCATGCGTCCACCCTGGTTTGTCATCATAGGGTTGATGAACCGAACAGTGTAAAACAAGGGAATTTGTCCCCCTGCAAAAGTTAAAATCAGCAATCGGCTTTAACGTGGAAGGTACATTCGAAAAGTCCCCATTTCCACCTCCGACTGTAAACGACTCGTCTTTAATGATCCGCTTGCCATAAACATGAGCCGCCGACGCAGCACTACCCGTATTTGCAATCATATTTACATTCCTGCCCATCCAGATTTCGTTCATTGGTACGTCGCAGGTTCCGTAAAGGGTTAACGGACTTCCGGGCATCCCCTGACCACCGTAGAGCGATTCTGCGTGTAAGGACATTCCGTTTTTATTGGCATATTTTTTTATGTAACCATAATATTCTTTTCCCAGCAGATAGCCCACTGTCTCCCTGTAATCGAATAAAAAACGGTCGCATATCTCCGGATTTTGCACCGTTATTCCATATAATGCCGGCAAAAACGGTACAGGATCATATCCATTATATTTTTTAAATACTGCAATAAAATCATCTGTCCACGATTGCAATCCACATTCCCAGCTGTCAATCAAAATGTGATTGAACGTTTTTCCGGCAAGATCACCGGCATCCTGAATCAACTTACCCAAATAATTGTCAAGTATTACATCTACGGCATTGTGATCCAGTTTGTTGCATTCCAGTCCTGTTCCCTCCGGTGATGCAGGATTATTGGTTATGTTTTTCACAACATGATTGAACGTAAAGACGATCCATCTTCCGTTCGAAGGTTGCCAGGAGATGGTGCGGTCATGTTGTATCAGTTTTGTGAGATCGACACAACTGTCAGTATTAAGTGCCACTCCGTTGACAGGCTTGAAACTCCAAACGTTTATGGTTTTGCTGTCTCCAGCCTGGGCAGAAGGATAGGCAATAACGGCGATTGTATGATCGGGAACACTATTTTTTAATGGATGATTGGTATCAACGGCAGATGAAACAACCCTAATTTGCCTCATCCCCTTTTCCGGAGTTATCCATGGCCCGCCCGACTGGCTGAATCCCTCACAGATCTGGGCGCCGATTTTCATCCCTAACCGATCGCACTCCTTTACCGCATGGAGGAAAAGTTCGCGGTACTCCCTGCTCATAAAACGGACCGGTCCCTTGGGAGTTGGCGGCCTTCGCCCGTCATCCTTCACCCACGCATTGTGAAACTGGGAAACTTCGCCCATTCCCAGTTTATGCATCATTTCAAGGTCTTTGGTGATCCCCTCTTTGGTGATATTTCCATACATCCAATGCCAAAAGGTACCGGGACGGGCTTGAACGGGTGGATTTTTAAAACCTGCCACAAGAACGTCATTTAATTGTGCCGAGGCAGGAAAACGGAAAAGGCAAAACAAAATGACGAGTGTAACAAGGCTTCTTCTGAAGGTTACCTGTTTGAAATTGATCATAGACCGGGTATCTTTTTGTTGTCAGATATTCATTTCAATGCGCTGACTTTTCAACATTCTTCAGGTCAGCACCCTTGAAATATTTTTTCAGCGTATATTCCGGCTGATGAACATCGGGCGTCTGTTTCAATATTGTATAATCGTATTCCAGGGGTAAGATGGTTTTGGGGAATAGTGTTGCCGTATCATTGGTCGCGGTATGAAAATCCTTCAAAAGGGTCATAAGCTCCTCTTTTTTGGATTGATATTCGGAAAGAGTGGCCAGATTATTGAGTTCAAGCGGATCAATTTTGAGATTAAAGAGCTGGGTGAAATTTCGCCGTGGGTAATAAATGATTTTCCACTCTTTTGTGCGGACAGCTCTTGCTGTATTCCGATAGGCGGTATAGAGGGCGTCTCGTACCCCTTCTGATTTCCCGTTTATGACTGGGGCAAGATCCTTCCCATCGATACCGGTTGGGGCTGGCAGTTTACAAAGATCGCTCAGAGTGGGAAACAAGTCATACAGGTAAACCAGCGCATGACTGACTTTATCGCGGGGGATTCCGGGACCGGTTATAATCAACGGGATATTCATACTGTGTTCATAAAGATCCTGTTTACCTAAAAGTCCGTGACTCCCAATAGCCAGACCGTTATCAGCAGCATAAACGATGATGGTATTGTCAAATAGCCCTTTTTGTTTCAGTGTTTCGATAATATCGCCAATCCTGGCATCCATGTGTGAAATCAATGCGTAATAGTCGGCCAGCGATTCCTGGATGATCTCCGGTGTTCTTGGCCATGGGGCGAGATTCTCATCACGGATGTCTAACTGATCAAAAACAAATGGGTGCAATTTTTTGAAATTCCCGGGAACGGGGATCGATTCGGGCGGATACATCCCGATATAATCTTTTCGCGGTGAGCGGGGATCGTGAGGAGCGGTAAATGCCACATAACAGAAAAATGGCTGATTTCTCTTCCCTGAGCTGTATTCGTTGAGGAAATCGATCGCGGCGCCGGCAAACAGATCGGTTGAAAATCCCTTTACAACCGGCTTTGACAGTTTCCGGTCGGTTCCCAAATCGCGGCAGGGGACTTTGTAATGGTCACTCATACCCCCAATAAGCACATTCTTCCCTTTTTGGAAGGAGGCCTCAAAGTTAGGTGCAAGGTTGTGCCATTTGCCGGTCCCAAAGGTTTCATACCCGTTTTCTGCAAAATGCATCGGCATTGTGTGCACCCCTTCCAGCTTGTCGTAAACATGGAAAAGGCTTTTCCCGCTCATCAGCATCGCCCTGCTGGGGGCGCAAATGGCGCCGTGATGTCCCCCCATGACGTAAGCAGAGGTAAATCGTACCCCCGTTTTTGCCAGACGATCAATATTTGGTGTCCTGATATAAGTGTTTCCCGATGCCCCGATTGCATCAGCCCGCTGGTCATCGGCAAACAGGAACAGGACATTGGGCTTTGCCGGATTCGGTTTATCTTCTGTTGCGCCTTTAGCTGAACCGGAGCTTCCAGAAGCACCCAAAAGCATCAGCGCAGAAAATGGAATTAACGAATACTTCATTTTTTAATTATTTCGATTTTTTGAGTGACAATGTTGCCTAAAAGTAGCCCCTTTTTGTTAAAGATTGCAGCTTTCACTACTGTATTTAATCCGGCTGTAAATTGCGCCTTGTATTTAGGCGATTTTGTAGTTGGGTCCGTTCCGTTAACGGTATAAAAAAGGTCATGAATATCTGAATCGGGAACGATCTGAACTACAGCAATCTTTTGTACGGTATCGGCTGTAAATGTGATCATTGGATTGTAGGTGCTCCGGGAGAAATTGACCTTGTCGCGTTCAAGCCGGATAAAATTTTCTTCTACGGCATACTGGAATCTTTTCCAGTCCTTCAGCAGCGGTCTGGTCCAGCCAACTTCGGCGTTGGCTAAAACGCGGGGGTACAACATTAATTCGCAGATCCCGGGATTTGGAGTAAACTCGCCCCACAGGCACACCTGTGTTCCCATGATACGACCAGCCTCCTCTTCAGTCAGAACCTTGGGAATCGGTTCGTAATCATAAACTTTTCTCAAGGGAATAATTCCCCGCGGGGCTTCAGGCTCCAGGTAGGCTGGCCCCTGATGATTATTGATGTATGATTCGGTATAGGAAGCCTGAATGGTTTGGTATCCGGCACGCGGGGCATCCACCTCTGGCGAGTACCGGTTGCGTCTCCAGGCCATGATAATTGCCCCCGGAGTTCCTTTGCCACTCATGATCTCATCCCATCCGATCATTGTTTTGCCCCGTTGGGTGACCAGGCTGTTGATCCGCGTGATGAAGTAACTTTGAAGCTCCTCGAAATTTTCCAGATGGTTCTCCTTTAAACGCTTATTGCATTCGGGGCAAACGGTCCAGTCGTTTTTGTTACACTCATCGCCTCCGACATGGATATATTTTGAGGGGAAGAGTTCTGCAATCTCAGCGATTACCCCATCAATAAATTCATAGGTGGTCTCTCTGCCGGCACAAATGGTGTTGTTGGGTGACCTCCCTCCGGTTGATACTTCAAAAAGAAGATCCTGCCGGCACGACAGGTGCGGATAGGCTGCTTTAAGCGCTTTTGAGTGGCCGGGAAGATCGATTTCCGGAATAATCTCCACGTTACGTATCCTTGCGTATTCAACAATCTGTTTGATATCCTCCTGGGAATAAAATCCCCCGATCGGCATTGGTTCACCTGGTTTTGCAAATTCGCGGCTCCACCAGTGAATGCCTGTCCGGTCTGCACGCCATGCCCCTTTTGTGGTCAGATTGGGGTATCTTTTGATCTCGATCCGCCAACCCTGATCATCGGTGAGGTGCCAGTGAAATTTATTTACTTTATAGGATGAGATCACATCGATCTGTTTGAGTACAAATTCCTTCGGCTGAAAATGACGCGAATGGTCAAGCATCAGCCCCCGCCATTCGAACCTGGGGTGATCTTTTATGACCAGGCATGGTATCCTGACTGACTTTCCGGGAAACTGCCGGGCATTTGCCGGAATTAGCTGCCTTAATGATTGAAATGCATTAAAAATCCCGGCATAGGTATTTGCTTTTGCTACTATTTTATCAGACAAGATCTCCAATTGATAACCTTCGTTGCCAAATGTGGAATCGTCAGTTTTTTCAAAAAGGATCATGTTTTTGGAGACAGAATGATCGCACTTTGCAACAGAAACATTAATGCCGGCATCGTTGATGATCTTCTCTGTCATATAGGTCGCAAGATCTTTCAGAAATTCTTCAGGTAAAAAAAGGCGGGTCTCAGTGTTAAAGGTAAAATACCCTTTTTTCAGATCGACCGATTCGGGTTGAGGAATAATATGGATTTTTTGATACTCCTGTTTTGTCGTAAACGAAAACGCAATAACAGATATTAAAAAGGTGATAAGTAATGATTTTCTCATGCCAATTTTTCTTTTATATTGAATAGTAGTAAACACAATGCAGGAATGAGCCCTTCCCATCTCAAAACAGCAATCCCTCTTCCTACGGGCTGGTGTTCTTCCCGTTGCAAAATTGCTTTGTTTTTAATTCGTAAGCGAATATTAAAATGTAATTAATAAGATCAGGATGTCGAAATAGTTATTTAGAACTTAAAATAAACCATGTTGTACTCTGAGCTTTGACTTTAACAGGTAGCAATAACTCCTTTTTTTCGCTGATAGTATATGAAATGGGATTCTGTCCTCCCTCTCTGACGGTCACTTTATTTTTTAACCCGGTATAATATAACGGGATTCTGAGATTTTTCGTAATCTCATGATCAGTAGGATTAAAGACGACTACCATCCCTTTACGATTTATAAAAGGATTAACATGAAGCATACAATCCAGGTCACGTCCATTGGGTCGGCTTACGTGTATTATCTCGGAAGTGAGAATATCCCTGTATTCCCTGAACCAATCAAGGCATTCCGAAATCATGGCTTTTGTTTCCGGCGAGTCATAAATTTCATAACCCAAAATGCCTAATTGACAACCACTTGCCAGATACTGCATTAATATTTGTTTATAGCGGTCGATATTCTTTTTTAAAGGGAGTAGTCCAATACGCGGATCATTTGCATACGGACCAACCAATTGTAAGTGCATCCATCCCATTGTAGGAAGTTTAAACCAGGTCCCGTCGTAAATATACTGACGGCCGAGCAGCAACTGCTGTTGCGGTGTCAGGTTGGCCGCTGCCTCCCTGTAACCCATGCCGGTTGCGGCACTGCCATTGAGGAAATACCAATCGGGAACCTGAACACGCATCCCTCTGCGAAGGCATTCATGAATTACCTCTACCTGGGTTTTCCACTGTTCCCACTGAGAATCTTCCAACCCCCGGTGATATTTATGAGTCGTCGAAGCGCAAATATCGCCATGGTAGGGACCATCGATATTATAACACATCAGACCCGTGCGGTCATAAAATTTCCACATGTTTCCAAAGTAGCTGTCTTTCCATTTACTTGCAATACAAACGCTCTGACCAAATGAACTGCCCGGCTTTCCGGTTACGGGATCAATACAGTCAACATCAGCTCCGCGCCCCCTTGATGCTGTCTGCAGTTCGTAGCCGCCAAGTACAATACCCCGTTCTTTGGCAAAGCCGGCAAGATCTTTCCAAAAGCTGACATAACTATCGGCCAGATTGTCGTGATTTATACGCCCTTCACCCATAGTCTCCATCCGCTCCATTTTTAATTCAGCCATCTGGGTTAACATCCCCTTTATTTTAACAGGATCACTGGAAGGGATATATACGCTCAGGAGTGATTCGGTTACCTGTGGCGCCAGTTTTTTATACATTCGCCTGTAGCCCAATGAGCGTCGCTCCTTGTCGTCGCTGTCCTGTACTAATTCGAAAGTAACAAAGGATTTAAATGGAGTTTCTTTTGTCAGGAAAACATTTGGACCCGCAGCCATCCGGCTCAACAGCAGGTTACGATGCTGAAACTCCAGTAATTTATCTTCTGCCTGGTTTTGCGTCGCCCAGGTGTTGTATTCTGAATCGACTGTCCATAAGGTTGTAGAAGATGGCATTGTATAAATATTCAATGGATTATCTTCAGAAAGCTTCCCTTTGTAATGGATAAAGCAACTCCCCTTAATATCTTTGTTAACCGCCGCAAAAGCAAAGTCGCTCTCTACCTGCAACCGTTTTACCTGGTCCTGGTTGATGGCCAGTACCTCGCTTTCAAAATTGTTAATGACAACTTTTTTGTCGCTGTTATTCGTCACTTCAAACCATTTGGTAATTACCGGGATACCCTGATAGATTTCATAGTTTATCTTTACTTCAAAATCTTTCAGGGCAGTCATCTCTTTTGTTGGTTTGTAGGTCATTGTTACATGGAGCCCTTTTGCAGGCCAATCTGTTTTCAACGCATTATATGCAGGTTTCCAGGGGTATCGTTCGACAGGTTCCTGCGTCTCCACTTTCTCCAGTACCAATGCCTGTTCTGCTGATTCGAGCATTGAATACCAGCTTTTTAACAGATAGGAACTTTCCTGTTGACCTTTCAGTCCTCCAACTTCATACCAAATGCTGTCAATCCTGATGCGTGCCTCCGGTTTGATGGCCCTGACGTATTCGGCATCATTGCTGAGATTCCTGTAACTAACACACGCCAGATTGTCTGACATGTAAAAAGTGCGGCTGACTAATCCATTGTTCAATTGAAAGTTAGAGGTAATTCCGTCTTTGGACTTTTCCACAAATAATTTACAGGGGGTTTCGATGGAATGTATCAGCCAGTCATATTCACAGCTTTTATCGGATAATGAACTGACGATCTCTTTTCCTAATCCCTCCGATTCCAGCATTTTCACCAGTTTAGACCGTTCTGCAAGCCGGGCTTCATTTTTCTCTTTTACTTTTTTGTAATCAAGCAGGAAATCAGATTTTGAATCAAATTCACTATTTTTAAAGGTACTGAATCTTACCTCATAGATATCGCCGTTAAATGATTGGCCTTTCTTATTCAGGGAGGTAGCAATTGAGAAATTTGTCCCTTCGGGATTTGTTGGGGTAAAGAGATCCGATTTTTTTCCGTTTAGCCAGACAGATCCCTCTTTTCCATCGCTTACAGCCGCCAGATGAACCCATTGATTCGGAATAACATTGCCAATAATTACGACTTTTGATTTCCCTGTAACCAAAACCCATTGTTTACCCCGCTGTGCGATGGCATATCCATCATCCAAACTTCCAATTGCCACAACGGTTCTTGAAACATTCTGATGTCCGTCTCCATGATCCAACGTTCGAGCTTTCACCCATACTTCCAGTACGATATTGTCAATAACTTGTCCGGCAGACAGTATGCCAAAGTATCCATCGCCCTTTCCGTTAAAAAGGATACAGCCATCACCATTTAATGCTTTCCCAAAGGGGGCTTCTGCATTAAATAAGGGACTTCCCGTTGCCTGAAGTTTGAGTTTTGAATCCTCCGAATAAACTTCGGCAGGTGCAGCGGCGTAGGTAATATTGCCTGTTTTTCCAAAATTGATATAGGAAACTACTTTGATTTTTGCTGAAGATGCAAACCATATTGACAGAAAAGCTATTAATAATATCGTTCTTTTCATCATTTATTCCATTTACGGTTAATAAGATAGGGTATAAAAACTCCCGGATTCCTGCAAGGAAATCCGGGAGGACCTTTTTCTCAAATAAACTTAAAATTTAAACTATTTCACTTCTTTTAATCTGAATACTCCCCTCCAGTTTAAACTGTTTGGGTAGGTATTGGCTGCCGGAACATTTGTTGTTGTATAAACAATTGAATCATTGGTTGATGTGTAATTTCCGCCATGATTGGTATAGTCCAGCGGAACAGAACTGCTGGCAATTCCTGCAAAGTAATGGATCAGAAGTTTTCCTGTATTATCGACCGTGTATTGCGATAATGGATAAGTTGTCACCGGATAACTGGGAACCATCATCTTAAATCCTTTTGCGGACAGGAAAATAAAAACAACATCCTGCTTTGTAGTTGTCCCCACCTTGGTAAAAGTGCCCCTAAATACTTTTGAAACCAGGGCATTGGTCAGCTCTTTCTTGTCAAAAGCGAGATAGGTGGTGTCGGTAAGGTTAAAATTAAGATTCCTGTTGCTGTAATTGATTACCCCTTTTAATGTTGATTTCGGTGTTGTTAAATTAACCGTCGCCCCATTTAGTACCCAGGTTACAGGTGCCCCTGAGGTAATTGTTATTGCAGTCCGTAGGGTGTGATTATCGACTGTCAAAAGTGTTCCGGTTCCTTCGCCCGTCATTTTCAAAATGTATTCGATATCGCCATTGTAGAAATGATTTGTCATAGCGTCATACCAACTTTCTCCTATCCATGTAGTTCCGCTCAACATGAAGGAATCGTCTTCTTTTTTGCAGGAGGTAAACGCCAGTGCAATCAGCAGTCCTGTGGCCATGACGAATAATATGTATTTTCTCATAATGTTTTCATTTTAATATTGTTAATGCTTTCTCGCTGGTAATCCTGTAAGGTGTTAATTTAGTTTAGGATTAAACGGGCCGCCATAATCTTTACTTTGCTCTATCATTGGATCGGTTAATAGGGATGCAGCCGGAATCGCTTCAAGAGCATTTGTGTCCCACGGATTGAGAACTGTTTTGGTAAGATCGGCTATTTCAACCTTATCGGTCATTATTTTAAGATAAAGTTGATCGGGATTTGCTGTGGATGCCAAAGTATCGCTCAGCGCCTTATAAACATCCTCGGTAGAGAGCGAGAGGCTGGATAATTTTGCAAGAACAATTACGGCGCCATTACGGGCAACTTTCAATTTCAGGGCGTCAACACCCGCCTGGTTGATTGTTGACCGGAGACCGTAGAAATAGCCATAACTACGGAAATCGCCAAACAGCACCCTTCGTTTAATGTCCCAGACTCTTTTCCCTTCAAGCGCAAGCTCAATAAATCGTTCATTCATAATGATTTTAAGCCATTCGTCATGTGTATTGGGGACTGATGCCAGTCCATAACTGCCATCCAGGTTGACAATACCGGCCCTGCTTCTGATCGGTGTTATGAGTCCTTTTACGTCAGCCCGGTGGGCATCCAATTCATTGGCACATTCAGCCAGGTTTAAAAGAATTTCAGCGTAACGATAAATCGGCCAGTCGGTTGATAGTTTCTCCAGTTCCTGATTATGCAAAGTTGTATCAATCCCTTTTTTTACACAAAATCCGGTAGAGGTATAACCGCGTTCAAAAGGTTGATCACCTTTTATGATGCCGCCAAATGTCCATTGGCGACGATTTGGATTGGGAAGTGCCGTAGGATTGGCAGGGAATCCAAACCTGCCTCCGTTATAGGCAATCGTCTGTTTAAAACGCGGATCTCTGTTTTTCCAGTAATTGGAACGGTCATAAGTAAATGCAGATGTGACGGTATCCTTGCCATCCGCCATCATATACCTTTTTACCAGATTCCAGGTAGGAGAGACATTATCGCTCTGCCCGCCCTGCGATACGGGTCGGTTATTTTTATATAGCGCTGCCGCAGGTGTTGAGGTGGGATAAGCATATTCCTTTGCCCATATCCACTCCTTTTTTGCCCCTGTTTTGTCATAAAACATACCTGTATAAGGAGGCGTATTTCCTCTCCATGTGGTATAAAGACCATACCCCTTGCTGTCCAACCAGGTTTTAATTTCGCTGACGGCATTGTAAGCATCCTGCCAGTAGGTCTGGTTTGGAGTCGTACAGAATATTGGGCTGGCTTTCCACATCAGTACCTCACTTTTCAGTATCATTGCAACCGGCTTTGTAATCCGGAATTTTTCATAATTGGCAATTGAGGCTCCCGGCGCGGTTGGCTCGGGTAGGTTAGCGATTGCGCTATCCAATAGTTGGGTAATATAATTAAAACATTCAAGGGTCGAATTTCTTGGTCGTCCTAATGCTTTTGGATCGGAGCTGCTGGCATTGATGACCTCCTTTACAATCGGAACTCCACCAAATGATTTTACCAATCTGAAATATTGATGTGCAAGGAAGAACCATCCCTGTCCTTTTAGGTATTTTTTCCCGGCATAAGTACCCTTATCGACATTTTCAAAAAACAGATTCAGGTTACGGATATTGGCGTAACACCCGCTAAATGAGGCTGCCGCCTGGATTCCGCTTCCTGCAACTGACATTTGATCGGTGTTAAAGGCCGTCCATGTATTTTGCTGATACAAACCCCATTCATCGGTGGCCGGAGCGTCATTTTTAGTATAATCATCCTTGGTGGTATAAAACTGAGTGACATACTGGGTACTGTAAGCCGCGTCGGTCCAAACCAACTCAGGGGTCAGACTTTTATATTGTGTAATATCATCAAATACTTTTGAACAAGAGATTAAGCTCATGATGGTTACAATAAGAATCAGGGAGCTCTTTATATATATTTTCATAACAGAATTTTTTTTAAGAGTTAATTAAAAGATTCTTTAAAGCGTAAGATTAACTCCAAGCGAATAGACTCGCAGTATAGGATAACCCGCTGCATCAATACTTTCAGGATCCATATAACTTGGACATTTCTTGAAGATTATGAATGCATTTTCAACATTTATATAAAATTTCAATCCCTGAATTCCTGCACTTCTGGTAATTTTTGCAGGAATGGTATAACTTAATGACATGTTTTTCATACGGAGAAACGACATATTATAAGTGGTATAAGTATTGGGATAGTCAATCCGGCCACCCGCCCAGTTTGCATGTATGGAGTAAATGGGGCTTGGATGACCACTGTTTATATTGGAAGGGGTCCACTCGTTTGGCCAGAAATCGGAGACTCTTTCAAAAAGAGAGGTCAGTCCACGTACCTGGGAGGCCCAGTAACCACCTGTACCGGCGGCAAGCATATTTAATTCAATATTTCTCCAGTTGATATTGGCGTTCAAGCCATAAACCAATCGTGGTGAGGTATATTTGCCGGGTATAAAAATCATGTCATCGGTTCCGTTATGATTTGAATTACCATCGGGTGAATTGGCAAAAAGCGTCCCGTTCGACCCGCGGAAATCCCTCAGATACAACATCCCTGGTTCCAGCTGGACTTTCTCACTCCCGATTGTGTACGGGGTTGCACCCACGGCATTTTCGGCTGCTAAAGTTGAGGACTCGATCTGCGTTCTGATAACGCCATCCCCGGTTTCATTAATTAAAAGTTCGCGTACCCGCAACCTGTTCATTGGCTGGCCATTCGGATTATCATAGGCACGTGTTCCGGCGGCCACATCCTGTAAAATAACTTTATTCACACTATGTGCGATATTTCCATTAAAAGATAGCGAAACCTCCCCGATTTTTTGTTGATAACCAACTGTAAATTCGACTCCCTGGGCGCTGGCAATCCCATAGTTTACATCAGGTAAGCTTGCTCCCACCACATTAGGGGTGGATGCTACCCTGGTTCCCAGGATATCGGTTGTCCGTTTGTACCACCCCTCAGCCGAGAAGGTCAGGATATTATTCAATATTCCAAAATCGATCCCAACATTAAAGTTATTATTTTTTTCCCAGGTGATATAAGGATTTGGCACTACAGATGTTTTAAGGGTAGGGGCAATCTCAGTCCCTTCGGTATATTGCGTGCCACTGGCAAAGGAGTTCTGCCACTGAAATGGATTGGTATTGTCAGTTCCGGTTTTACCCCATGATGCCCTGACCTTAAAGAAGCTTAAGACAGATTTTAAAGGGTCAAAGAATGGCTCTTTCGAAGCAACCCAGGAAGCTGAAACTGCAGGAAATGTGCCCCACCGCTTATCGGGGGAAAATTTATATGATCCGTCTCTCCGGATGGTAAAGCCCAACAGGTACTTCCCACTAAAGTCGTAATCCACACGTCCGATCCAGGAAGCCATTCCTTCATTAATCGAAATGTCGCCTGCAGTTTTTTGGTTCAATATGTCAGTGCTGCCTCCGTTGATCTGATTATACGATTCCAGAGCATAACCATATCTGGTTGCTAAAATATAATCCGATCTCCGTGCCCTAAACTCATAGCCGGCTATGGCAGATACATTGTGTTGTCCAAAGGAATGGGCATAGGATAATTGGTAATTGCCCTGATAACCATTATCTGATCCGTAAGTCTGACTCAAACCTGCCGTAGTCTGGTTGGTCATCAGACCTCTTGTTCTCCATCCGTTGGCGCCCGCATAATTAAAGTTGTCGGTTATAATATGCCTGTCGCTTATGAAATTATAGGTGTAAGGAGTAACACGCCACAATTTATTTTTTGAAAATTTGTTGTTATATGAATACTGCACACTTGCGTTTAATCCCTGTATTCCGGGGATCGAATATTTCATGGTAGCAATCGGATTAAAAAAGGTATTGTTGTAGGTTTGAGTACCTCCCTGGCCTAATATCAGTTGCGCAACAAGTGCGTCCATTGGATAGGTCACCCCATCAATTACCTTATAGTAAGGACTGGTCGGTTCCCGTATCAAAAGCTGAGAAAAAATACCTCCGGAATTGCCTACCGGAGCCATATCCGATTGAAAGCTGGAGCCGGTCTCATCCCCGTTGTCATAGTTGGGTCTTACATTTTTATCCCACTCAGCTGTGATGTTCAAATTGAAAGTTAGTCGTTTGGTTAATTTGGCATCAATCTTTGCCCTGACTGTATATTTTTCATAATTAATGTTAAAAGAGGGTTGATCGCTTCTGTTCAAACTTCCGGATATAAAATACTTCAATTTTTCATTACCTCCGCTTGCCGATATATTATGATTTTTAGAACGGGGATTGGACCAAAACTCATCGAGTCCGTTGTATGAATGGGTTTTAAAATACTCTATTTCGTAAGGTAAAAAATAGCGGCTGTCGCCCGGAAGGCGTCCAACCAGTTTGTTCCACTTGTTCTCTGCCAGGGCATAGTCATAAGCATTAAGCTGATGAAACAGAATGTATGGGGTGCTTTCAGAATAGGAATATCCATATTCAATCTTTGTTTTTCCCGACTCGCCGGTTTTGGTTGTAACCAGAAGTACCCCTTCACCTGCCTTCATCCCATAAATGGCTGATGAAGCAGCATCTTTTAATACGCTCACACTGGCGATATCGTTTGGATTTAAAGCCTGAAAAGCTTCAATATCTCTAACTACTCCGTCGATGACATAAAGCACACCGGCGCCGGCTTTCCAGGAAGAGACTTCACGAACGCGAATTACAGGAAGAACCCCCGGCAGTGAGGTGGTAGATGAGATTCGTACACCTGAGGCCAGACCGGCTAAGAGCATTAATGGAGAAGTAGTTTGGCGATCCGCCAATTTTTCCCCCTTTACAGAGGCGATTGAACCTGTCAGTTTTTCTCTTGTCGTCATAACGCCATAGCCCATGGCGACCACTTCGCTCAACTGAACTGTTTCTTCTCTCATAACGATATTAATCGTTGTTTTACCTGTAATGGCGATTTCCTGGCTTTTCATCCCTACAAACGAAAATGAGAGACTCCTGGTGTCGGCAGGGATTGAAATTGTAAATTTCCCTTCATCGTCTGTAATTGTTCCATTGGTGGTCCCTTTTACAGCGACAGTCACGCCGGGTAATGGCATCCCTTTGCTGTCATGAACTGAACCGGAGATTTGAATTTTTGTCTGTTGCTGGATCTCCTCCAGCACCCGTTCAACAGGCGTTCCCTTACTTTCCAGTTGTTTCTGCGATTTACCGATAACTATTTGCCTGTCCCGGATGGTATATACATTGGAAGTTCCTTTAAATAGCTGATCGAGAATTTCGGTAATATTCTCATCCTCAACTGCAATATTTACTTTTCGGTTCAGGTCAACTTGCTGGTCCTGGTAGAAGAATATAAATTCACTCTGATCTTCAATGGCTTTAAGTACCTCCTTAACATTTGCATTGTTCAGGCGCAGCGATAGTTTTAAATTTTGTGCGTAGCTATTCGAGCTGAATGCAAAAGCAGTACTCAAAAGGGTAAATAGCAAGGTTAAACGCATAACTAAAAAACTTTTCCGGAGACATTGGGAAATGCCCCCTTTAATTGATTTTAATTTCATAATTTTGTCTGTTTTTGTTTGAAATTGACCTTTAGGTCAGTTAATTTTCTAAACCCGGGGTTTGTTGGACGCAAGCCCCGGTTTTTTTGTGAAATTTTCCATTGAAAAGGGTCTGTTATTGTTTCATAGGCATTATTTTTTTATAGTGGACGGTACATTCCTTTCATGTTTGGCAGATGTTGCAAAAGAAATGTTTTCGAGCACATCCTTTATATTGTTTTTTAAATCAAGTTTTCCCGAAAAGGTGATTTTCTCATCCCCTTCGACTGTCGCAACAGGTTGATTGTAATATCGCTCCAGCTTCCTGTAGATATCCGTAATAGCGACATTGTCAAAAATCAGATAGCCGTTTACCCACGAATCATATAATTTTACATCAACCTTATCCCTGGAGAGGGTTTCATTGCTTTTAGTATAAGTAAGCCTTTCACCGGGAAACAGCTCCATTGATTTGGCAAACAATTTATTTTTTCCGGCAGTGATTCTCCCCTTTACCAGCACTGTTTGTGTCGTATTGTCCTCATCGTAGCTGGAAACATTAAAACTTGTTCCTGTAACCCTGATTTTGATATCCCGGGTAATGACAAAGAAAGGCTTATCGGGGTTGGATTTTACCTCAAAAAATGCCTCTCCTGAAAGATATACTTCCCGGGAATCTGTTTTGAATCTGGCTGGATAGGATAACTGACTGCCCGAATTGAGCCAGATATGGGTCCCGTCGGCTAATATGATATCAGAACGTTTACCATAAGGGATAATGATCCGATTCATCGCCAGATTTATCTTTTCCGGCTGAATCGTAATTGTATCATTATTAATTGTAAGTTCTCCAGGAGACGATTGTTTAATAGTCGTTTGCTCGGTATCAAATTCCCTGGTAGCTCCGTTGGCTAGTATTACTTTCCCTTTTGAAGATGGTTCATTACCGGCTTCAAGCGGAAACCGGGCTTTTGTTGTTTGAAGTGAAAGCCAGATTAATCCGCCTAAAACGATGAAAAGGGCAATTCCTGCAGCATATCTATCCCAATGGTAACTGATCAGCGATTTTGTTTTGTGCCGGGTTTTTATGTTCAGAAGGATTTTATGGAGCTGTTGTTCTGTAATCTCCGGCTCCAATGGTTGCAACGATTTGATAATCAATTTTGCATTTTCGATTTGGTCGCTTTTTTCAGGATGTGCCAGGATGAATTTTTCCCAAAAGGGCCCATTGATTCTGTCAGCAGTTAAGGCCCAGACCGAGAACGCTTTATCCAGGACAAAATCCTCAGTGGTATATTTAAGATATTTTTCTTCTCTCATAAAATTTTAATGGGGTATATCTACTAAAGGCATCAACTCTCAAAACATCATCATTATTTATTGCTTTTTTTTTGGAAAGAATATAAAACATTCGTCAGTTTAAACCTTATTTGTAAAAACATATTAAGTATTAGATTTTGTTTGTCATTAAGTTATTGAAGACCCACCTGGTACAAACAGCATCACCTGAAAATTATCAATTTCATTTGTATATAATTTGTTTTTTAGCGGCCAAATGGAATAGCCATGGTGATATTTTCATTTCGTTTTGTGGCATGTTAACCATGGCTATTTCATGACATGATCCGTTTTGAAAATTAAATCATCCCTTTTATCGGTATGCGTATCATAATTTATGGATACCCATCTACCGATTCCGACCTATGAAAGGACTTGTCCGGAATTTCTGATAAAATATTCAAATGTTTAAAAGTCCGCCTTCATTGACGGCGGACTTTTAGTTACTTCACCTCTTTCAGCCTGAAAACTCCTCTCCAGTTATAACTATTCATCCAGGTATTTGCTGCAGGGACATTTGTTGTGGTATAGATGAGGGAATCATTGGATGCCGTATAGGTTCCTCCATGGTTTGTATAATCTATTGGAATTGAACTACTGGCTTGCCCTCCAAAGAAATCGACAAGAATTTTTCCAGACGTATCAACCGTGTATTTTGACAAGGGATACATTGTAACGGGATAACTCGGCACGATCATTTTAAACCCTTTTCCGGAGATAAATATCCAGACCACATCCGTGGTAGTGGTTGTTCCTACTTTCTTAAAGGTGCCTCTGAAAACTTTCATAGCAAGGGAATTGCTCTCCGCTATCTTGTCAAAACCAAGATAAGTTGAGTTTGTTCGCAGGAAATTAATGTTCTCGTTACTATAGCTAATATCACCTGTCATCGTTTCTGCAGATGTACTCAGGGTGACCTTTTCTCCTTTTAAAGTCCAGGTAACGGGTGATGGACCTGAAATATTGATTGCTGCGCGGTTAGTGTGGTTGTCAACGACTAAAAGCGTTCCTGTTCCCTCGCCGGTCATTTTCAGAATATATTCAATGTCCCCATTATAATATCTGTTTACGACGAGATCATAAAAGGATTCCCCAATCCATGCTGTTCCTGTAAGGGGAAATGAAATATCTTCCTTTTTACACGAATTTACCAGCATTGCACTCATTAGCCCGATGACAATGACGAAAAACAAGTATTTTTTCATAATAATTTCAATTTTAATTTGTAAATACATTTGCAACTGGCCAGATGTTAATTGATTTTTGGATTAAAATCGCCACCATAATCTTTACTTTGCTTTACCATAGGATCTGTTAATAAAACATTGGAAGGAATTGCTTCCAATGCATTTGTATCCCAGGGATCAAGTACCTTTCTTGAAATGTCACCGATGATTATCTGGTCCGTCATAATCTGCTGATAGAGGTTATCTGAATTGGCTGTTGTTGCCATCGTATCGCTTAGGGCTTTCCAAACATCGTCATTGCTTAATCCTAAAGATGACAATTTCGAAATAACAATAACCGTGTTGTTTCTTGCCACTTTTAATTTCAGGGCATCTACGGCCGGCACATTAATAGTGGATTGAACTCCAAGGAGATTTTGATAGGCCCGGAAATCACTGAACAGAACCCTCCGTTTAATGTCCCATACTCTTTTCCCTTCGTAAGCAAGTTCAATAAGCCGTTCATTCATAATGATTTTTAACCATGCATCACGGGTATTTAATACCGAAGCCAAGCCATAACTGCCGTCTACATTTGTAATTCCGGCCCTGCTTCTGATGGGGATAAGGTAATTTTTAACCTCAGCGCGGTGGGCATCCAGTTCATTGGCACATTCTGCCATAAAGAGCAAAACCTCGGCATACCGATAAAAAGGCCAGTTTGTTGCAATTTGCTCCAACGTATTGGAAGTCAATGTTGTGTCTATTCCTTTTCTGTTCAGGAAACCAAAACCACCACCACGTGTAAGTTCAAAGGGCTTATCTCCCTTTACAATTGAACCTGTAAATGTCCATTCCCTTCTGTTTGGATTGGGAAGTGCTGTAGCGATAGTGGGGAAGATATAGGGACTGCCATTGTATGCAACCGTCTGGTAAAAGCGGGGATCCCTGTTTTTCCAAAAAGTTTTGACATTGTAAGTAAAGGATGACGAAAGTAAATCTTTGCCATCTGCCATCGGATAACGCTGTACCATGTTCCAGGTAGGAGAGGGCGCTTCTGCATCGCCACCCTGATTTGATGGACGCATTCCTTTGTAAAGACCACCGGAACTGGTTGTCGGATACAAAAATTCCTGTTGCCATATCCACTCTTTCTTTGCGCCTGTTTTGTCATAAAACATAGCGGTATAAGGAGGGGTTTTACCTCTCCATGTTGTATAAAGGCCATAACCTTTGCTATCTAACCATGTTTTAGCCGCATTTACAGCATCGTAGGCATTCTGCCAATAGGTTTGATTTGGGGTAGTACAAAATATTGGACTGGCTTTCCACATTAACACTTCCGCTTTTAAAATCATCGCCACCGGTCTTGTAATTCTAAATGCATCGTAACTGGCTATTGCCGCCCCTGGTGCACTAGGTTCGGGTAAATCAGCGATCGCACTGTCGAGCAACTGGGTGATATAGTCAAAACATTCCAGGGTCGAATTTCTTGGGCGTCCAAGGGCCAGGGGATCAGGATTGCTGGCATTAATCACTTCTTTGATGATGGGTACACCTCCGAACGATTTTACCAATCTGAAATACTGGGTTGCCTGGAAAAAAAAGGCTTGCCCCTTTAGGTATTTTTTTCCTGAATAGGAGCCCTTATCAACATTTTCGAAGAACCTGTTCAGGTCGCGGATGTTTGTATAACATGATGAAAATGAAGCGGCAGCCTGAGTTCCGCTTCCAGAGACTGACATCTGATCGGAGTTAAATGCTGTCCAGGCGTTTTGTTGCCAGATTCCGTACTCTTCTGTGGCAGCTGCATCGTTCTTTGAATAATCACTCCATGTTGTGCTATAGAATTTGTTGACATACTGAGTAGTATAATCAGGGTCAGTCCAAACCACTTCAGGAGTAAGACTTTTATATTGCGTAATATCGTCAAATACTTTTGAACATGACATTAAGCTTATAATGATTCCAGAAAGAACCACATATCTCTTTATATTTATTTTCATGATCTGTTAATTTTAAAATATGGTTAATACAGTAGGTTTTATCAGATAGTTACATTAACCCCTATTGAGTAGCTTCTGAGTATGGGATAATTAACCGCTTCATTTGATTCAGGATCCATTGATTGTGGACACATTTTGTAAATCATAAATGGATTTTCAATATTCATATAGAACTTCACCCCCTGCAAACCGATTTTCCTGGTCATTTTCTCTGGAATGGTATAGCCTAAAGACATATTTTTCATACGTAAAAATGCCATATTATACAGGTTAAGGGTACTCGGCTTGTCGGTGCCACCACCTGCCCAGATTTGAAGTATTGAATGTAATGCGCTTGGTCCTGCGTTGATGTTGGCCGGTGTCCACTCGTTAGGCCAGAAATTGTAGTATTGTCCAAATACAGAGGTTAATCCACGGTCCCAGGCCCTCCAGTAAGCCCCGGCGCCAGCAGCGATCATGTTTAATTCAAATCCTTTCCACTTAATATTGGTATTAAGGCCATAAACCAATCTTGGAGAACTGTATTTACCATCGACCCAGATTTTGTCATCATTTGTGTTTTGGTTGGTGCTACCATCGGGGGTATTTGAAAATAGGGTATTGTTAGAGCCCCGGATATCACGGGCAAATACACCCCCCGGTTGAACCTGTTGTCCTGAAATTATTAATCGCGATGCGCCCACTGCATTTTCAGCCATTATTCTCGTAGCTTCTGCCTGAGTCCGGATAACGCCATTCCCTGTGCCATTTACGAGGATTTCCCATACTCGGATACGATTCATCGGCTGGTCTATTTCGTTGTCATAAGCACGGAGGTCTGTAGCCTGGTCTTTTAACAGAAGCTTGTTCACACTGTGTGAGATATTCCCCCCGAAGGAGAAGATAAACTCACCAATTTTCTTCTGGTAATTCGCGGTAAGTTCAACCCCCTGGGCACTGGCAATACCATAGTTAACATCCGGTAATTTTGCACCAACCACCAAAGGCGTCGTGGCAACCCTGTTGGATAAGATATCGGTTGTCCGTTTATACCATCCTTCGATCGAAAAGGTTAATGCATTATTCAATACACCAAGATCTGCACCCAGGTTATAATTGCTGTTTTTCTCCCAGGTTATATAGGGGTTTGGCACTACTGATGTTGACAGGGTGCTGAAAGTGGTTCCGCCAGTCGATACCTGTGCGCCACCTGAGAATGTATCCATCCATTGCCATGCATTGGTATTGTCGGTACCGGTTATCCCCCATGAACCTCTTATTTTAAAGCTGCTTAATGTTGCCTGCAGCGGCTCGAAAAACTGCTCTTTGGAAATAATCCAGGCTGCAGAAACAGCAGGGAAGTTACCCCAACGTTTATCGGGGGCAAATTTATAGGAGCCGTCCCGACGGAATGTTACACCAAGAATATACTTGCTGTTGAAATCATAATCCAGACGGCCAATCCAGGAAGCCATACCATCCTGACTGGTAATATCGCCCCCTGTAGATTGATTGGCAACATCAGTGCTTCCGCCGTTAATCTGGTTGTACGATTCCAGGGCAAATCCCCTGCGGTAAGCAGAGATATAATCGCCCTTGCTTCCGCGGAACTCGTATCCGGCGAAAGCCGATATATTATGTAAGCCAACGGATTTGGAATAGTTAAGCTGATAATTCCCCTGATATCCATCGCTTGAATTGCGCTGTTCGGTTAAACTGGCATAGGTACTGTTGCCTTGTACTGCCCTGTATTTCCAGCCCTGTGAACTGGCATAATTAAAATTGTCAGTAATAATATGCCTGTCAGACACAAAATTGTAATAATACGGAGAGACATCCCATATTTTACTCTTGGAAGCATTGTTGTAATAGGAAAACCTTGCAGTTGCGAATAAACCCTCGATTCCCGGTATGCGATATTTTAACGAAGCATTCGAGTTGATCGCATTATTGTTAAAGGTACTTTCCCCACCCTGTTGCAGCATCACTCTGGCAACATCGGCATCCAGCGGATAGATTACCCCGTCAATTACCTTATAATAGGGTTTGGTAGGTACGCGTGTATAAAGATTGGCAAAATTCAGTCCGCCACCATCAATTCCGCCTGATGGTCTGGTATTTTTATCCCACGAGGCCTGCATCTGGAAGTTTAAAGTCAGCCTGTCGGTGAGTTTGCTTTCCAGCTTTGCTAAAATTGTATATTTGTCATATCCAATACCTAAGGAAGGTTGGTTAATTGAATTTAAACTTCCCGAAATGAAGTACTTTGCCTTTTGGTCTCCACCGCTTAAAGAGATATTATGATTTTGTGATTTTGGATTCGTCCAGAATTCGTTATAGGCATCGTATGAGTGTTCCTTGAAGTAATCCAGTTCATATTGCTGATAATATTCACTGGAACTTTCATTTCTTCCTGCAAGGGTATGCCACTTGTTCATTTGCATGGCGTAGTCATAAGCATTCAGCCTCTTTTGTAAAAGATAAGGGGTACTGGAAGAATAGGAATAACCATATTGCACCTTCATTTTTCCTGATTCGCCGCTTTTGGTTGTAACGAGAAGTACCCCGCCACCGGCTTTCATGCCATAAATAGCAGCAGAGGCAGCATCTTTCAGTACACTGATATTATCGATATCATTCGGATTCAACGTCTGAAAAGCAACTTTATCTCTGACAACCCCATCGATGATGTAGAGTACATCAACCCCACCTTTCCATGTGGAAACTTCGCGAACCTGAACTGTTTCAGGATCAACACCTGGCAGGGAAGTTCTGGCAGTGACCCTTACTCCTGTTGCAAGCCCGGCTAATAGTCCCAGCGGGGTAGTCGCGCCGTTACGATCTGTCAATAGCTTGCCCTGAACAGAGCTGATTGAACTTGACAACTTTTCGCGGGTCGTGGTAACACCATATCCCACTGCAATTACTTCGCTTAGCAGAACTGCCTCCTCCTTCATGACGATCATCAGCGTTGTTTTACCGGTGATCATGATTTCCTGGCTTTTCAACCCCACAAACGAAAATGAGAGACTCCTGGTGTCGGCAGGGATTGAAATTGTAAATTTCCCTTCACCATCGGTAATGGTTCCATTGGTAGTCCCTTTTACAGCGACAGTCACGCCGGGTAATGGGAGCCCTTTGCTGTCCTGAACCGAACCGGAGATTTGAATT
Organism: Prolixibacteraceae bacterium; assembly: GCA_023251475.1. GTDB lineage: Bacteria > Bacteroidota > Bacteroidia > Bacteroidales > Prolixibacteraceae > JAAFHB01. The sequence goes on along the minus strand of JAHEYS010000062.1, from coordinate 3,223 downwards.
TTTGTTTGTTGTTGGATCTCTTCCAGGACCCTTTCAACAGGCACACCCTTACTTTCCAGCTCCTTCTGTGATTTTCCGATAACGATTTGCCGGTCTCTGATCGCATATACATTTCCCGTTCCCTTAAAAAGTTGATCGAGTATTTCGGTAATATTCTCATCCTCAACCGCAATATTTACTTTTCGGTTCAGGTCAACCTGCTGATCCTGGTAGAAGAATATAAATTCACTCTGATCTTCAATGGCCCTGAGTACCTCCTTTACATTTGCATTGTTCAGACGCAGCGATAGCTTTAAATTTTGTGCGTAGCTGTTCGAGCTGAATGCAAAGGCAGTACTCAAAAGGGTAAATAGCAAGGTTAAACGCATAACCAGAAAACTTTTCCGAAGACATTGTGAAATGCCCCCTTTAATTGAATTTAATTTCATAATTTTGTCTGTTTTTGTTTGAAATTGACCCTTAGGTCAGTTAATTTTCTAAACCCGGGGTTTGTTGGACGCACACCCCGGTTTTTTTGTGAAATTTTCCAGTGAAAAGGTACTGTTATTGCTTCATAGGCATTATTTTTTTAAAGTGGTCGATTCATTCCTTTCATGTTTGGCAGATGTGGCAAATGAGATATTTTCGAGCACATCATTTATGTTGTTTTTTAAATCAAGTTTTCCCGAAAAGGTGATTTTCTCATCCCCTTCGTCTGTCGCAACAGGTTGATTGTAATATCGTTCAAGTTTCCTGTAAATATCTGTAATAGCGACATTTTCAAAAATCAGATAGCCGTTCACCCACGAATCATATAGTTTAACATCAACCTTGTCCCTGGAGAGGGTTTCATTGCTTTTAGTATAAGTTAACCTTTCACCGGGAAACAGCACCATTGATTTTGCAAATAATTTATTTTTCCACGCTGTGATTCCCCCTTTCACCAGCACTGTTTGTGTCGTTTTGTCCTCATCGTAGCTGGAAACATTAAAACATGTCCCTGTAACCCTGATTTTGATATCCCGGGTAATTACGTAGAAAGGCTTATCTGGGTTTGATTTTACCTCAAAAAATGCCTCTCCTGAGAGATATACTTCCCGGGAATCTGTTTTGAATCTGGCGGGATAGGATAACTGGCTTCCCGAGTTAAGCCAGATATGGGTCCCGTCGGCCAGTATGATGTCTGAATGCTTTCCGTAGGGGATAATAATCTGATTCATCGCCAGATTTATCTTTTCAGGTTGAATCGTAATTGTATCGTTATTAATGGTCAGGTCACCTGAAGAGGATTGTTTAATGGTCGTTTGCTCAGTATCAAATTCCCTGGTAGCCCCGCTGGCAAGTATTACTTTCCCCTTTAAAGAGGATCCATTGCCAGCTTCAAGGGGAAACCGGTTCTTTGTATGAACTGAATTCCAGATTAATCCACCCAACGCGATGAAGAGGGCAATTCCGGCAGCATATTTACCCCATTTATAGCGGGTCAGCGTTTTTGTCTTGTGCCGGGATTTTATGTTCTGAAGGATTTTTTTTAGCTGTTGTTCCGTAACTTCCGGTTCTATTGGCTGCAATGATCTGATAATCAGCTTTGCATCTTTGATCTGATCGCTTTGCTCAGGATGTTCCCGGATGAATTTCTCCCAAAAGGGCCCATTCACTTTATCAGTGGTTAACACCCACACAGAGAATGCTTTATCAAGTATAAAATCCTCAGCTGTATATTTCAGATACTTTTCTTTTTTCATGTGAAAATAATTTGTCTTTTAGTGTCCACATGGAATCCTCACTGATTTTCACCTTCCTTAGCTCGCAATTACTTATAAGGATTTCATGAAATTAAAATGGGGGTTTAAATACTAAAGGCATCAACTTCTAAAACATCATCATTATTTATTGCTTTTTTTGAAAATAAATGTAAATCTCTCTCCAGTCTAAACCTTATTTGGTCTGCTGTCGGCTCTTAGGAGGTGGTTGAAAAGTAAAAATAAGGTAGTAGAGCCGATCTCCTGTAAAGATTCCTTTAATGACTTAATGGCCTTGTATATCAGATTTCTGCACGATTCTACGCTCATCTTCATCATTTCAGAAATTTCTTCATATTCCAGTCCCTCTGTAAATTTGAGGTAAACAGCCTCTTTTTGACGGGGGGTCAGATTATTTAATGCTTTTTGTAAATATTTCAATTTCTGATCAGATTGCTCCGCAAGAATAATTTCGTGTTCAATAGAATAGGAAATTTCGAACACATATTCTTCATCTTTCTCCTTTAAATTGAACCTTTTTTCCTGCAAAAGTTCTCTCAGGAGTCGCCGTTTAAAGGATTTTAACAGGTAAAATTGGATATTGTCTGTTGCTCCAAGGGTTTTTCTGTTCCTGACCAGATCGGAAAAAAGATCCTGCATTGCATCTTCGATGATGATCTGGTTTTTAGTAAATTTAAGACCATACAGATAAAGCCTTTTTGAATTTTCAGAATAGATCAATGAAAAGGCCATATTATCGCCATTCCTGAATTTATCCCAAATTTCAGTATCTGTGGGTCTTAAGATTTCCATTAAGTAATGTTAAATTGTTCGGCGTTTAGTCTGGTAAAGATATAAATTTCATTTGTATTTAATTTATTTTTTAAAGGCAAATGGAATCCCGCATGGCGTGATGATTAAAATATTTCTTCCTGTTTGTGAGTTTATATTCCTGGCTTTTTCTTCATTAGTAGCGTTCCGGGTTCGCTGTTGTATCTGTCACAAATCGTATGAATAACCCCGGGGAATCGTTGCCCAGACCCCAAGCTGACAGTCGTATCACACCTTCGGCCCTGGCAGGAAGGCGGTCGTAGAAATGTCTGGTTTCAGACCATCGCTTTCCTTTAATACAATGCTCCTTTGTATTGAACCAGTTCAGCTCCGGATCGCGATGATAGGTTTGCGCATTGGCCAAAAGGTTGGTAAGCAGGAGGAGGATAATCAAACTGCAGACTTTCCGGATTTTCATGTTATCGATCTTTATTTATTTGTAGCGTAACCGGACCAAGGAGACCGGAAGGTCGAAGTGGAGAATTTGATTTATAGCTGATCAATTTTGTCCTGGTTTTTCTTTGTTCCTTAGGTAAGACTTCGTCACCTATCAGCCGGTTACTTTTTGCATCCAGTAAATTTAACCTTTCAATCCCCAGAGAGGATCCTTTTTGTTCGCGAAATGCCACAACTGAGTTAATCCGGTAATCCATTTTCTCTTTAGGCCAGGT
>JAHEYS010000235.1 GCA_023251475.1 Prolixibacteraceae bacterium | reverse complement strand
CGGGTTCACCCCACAACCGACCTCTACATGATCGATAAGGTGATTGAAAAACCTACACCGACGATCGCAGAACAAAAATTGATTATTCCCGGACTACGGGCCGGTCATTACCTTTGCTTTTTCGGAATGCACGTATTGTCACCCAATATTATGCAGATCCTGGAAAAAAATCTGAATGAGAGTGGTGGCAATAAAATCACTTTAACCGCCGCTTTAAACGAGCTGGCGCAAAAAGAGCAATACCTGGCACTCGAAAAAAACGACTGGCGGTTTGACATGGGAACACGTTATGGATTGCTGAAGGCGCAGCTGGCGCTCGCATTAAGCGGCGACGACAGGGATCAGGTTATGGCCGAATTGCTTGAATTCTTTGTGATGAAAAATCTTAACTCATTGGGAAAATAAAAGAAAGGGAACACAGATAACACCATTGTTACGGATAATCACCGATTTTTTAAATCCGTCAGAATCTGTTTAATCTGTGTCATCAGTGTTCAAAATAAGTTATATTTGATTAGAAAATAAAAAACCTATGCCAGGCCAACTGATTCATATTATCACCTCAAACGATCCAGCGGTTAAGAACCAGGCCATAGACAATTTCTGTAAAAGCGCCACACTCAATGATCTGTTAAGTGCGGCAAAGGAACTGGATCACTACAGGAAAGAGGAGACTAACTTATATCACAGGGTTAGGGCGCTGTTCTTTCTTTATGCCATTCACCGTTTCTATATTCCGCTGCACGATGAAATCGGAACGGAAGGGGTAATACCATATGAAGCGTTTGAACATCTGCTCAAACGGAGATTTGAAGAGGCGATTCAACTTCTTCAAAAAGTTCAGGATCAGCATGGGGCGAATGAGGGAATTTCAAGCGGACTGGCCGATGCCTATCATCAACTGGCTTTTCAGACACTGGCGAACCAGGTAAGAATCAGTGTCCGGTCTACGGCAGGGAATAAATGGATGTTCCGGATAGGCCATCCCTCCGACCAGCCATTACGTATTCACCCTTCACTGCTGATTAAAGACCCGAAGACCGGACTATACCCCTGCCTGCATGAAGCAACTCCGGTACGCATGGATTTAAGTCACAGCGGATGGAGCGACATCTTCTTCCTTGGGATGGATTATCCCGAAGGGGCCAAAGTGCTCAATATATCGGTCAATCTCTGTATCAAAAACAGTTCAGGAGCGGTAAGACCCACCCCACCTATCGATACCTGGTTCAGAATCATGGACGAGCCAATACTAAAGCTGACCAGTGTCGATCTCTCTGCATCTGCCGCTGTCAGTAACCTCTCCGAGGTGTTCGATTTTGCAAAAGACTACCTTGGTTTGTTAAAGGCTGCAGTAATTGCCTCCGGGATTGTGCCACCGGGAATGGAGGGGGCCGGACTGGATTTAAGCTATTTGCTGGAGAATATGGCAGGCAAAGGGAAGGGGATAGAGATTGTCAGTAAAGTAAACAACATCCCTAAAGGATCCCGTCTGGCTGTCTCCACCAATTTACTGGCTTCGCTTATCGCCTTATGTATGCGGGCCACGGGTCAGACAGAACAACTGACAGGAATATTAACTGAAGAAGAACGACGACTGGTCGCTTCAAAGGCAATCCTGGGTGAATGGATCGGTGGTTCAGGTGGCGGATGGCAGGATTCAGGCGGTGTATGGCCAGGGATGAAATTGATAAAAGGGGTGATCGCGGTAGAAGGAGACCCCGAATTTGGTATAAGCAAGGGTTGTCTGTTACCTCAGCATACCCTGTTGGAGGCGGATCTGGTAAGTGCTGATACGAGGCAAAAACTACAGGATAGCCTTGTAATGGTGCACGGTGGAATGGCCCAGGATGTGGGCCCTGTACTTGAAATGGTCACCGAGAAATATCTTCTGCGCTCCGGGAAGGAGTGGACAGGTCGACAGAATGCCATCGCCTATTTTGATGAGGTGGTTCAAAAACTTATTGCAGGTGATATCAAAGGTATTGGTGCATTTACCCAAAGGAATTTTGACGGCCCTATCCAGGACATCATACCCTGGGCAACTAACCTTTATACCGAAACGATCATCGCGCAGATAAAGGAGGAATTCGGGGATCAATTTTGGGGCTTCTGGATGATGGGGGGAATGTCGGGCGGAGGAATGGGATTTATTTTTGATCCCCATTCCAGGCAAAAGGGACAGGATCGGCTGCAACAGATCATGTCGGAGACCAAAAAGAAATTTGAGCATGCCATTCCCTTTGCCATGGATCCTGTTGTTTATGATTTCAGCATCAATGAAAAAGGGACATGCGCCATTTTAAATACGGCAGCGGATGCCCTGATGCCGGAGTCTTATTATACACTGCTTTTACCTCAGCTGTTAAAGAAAGAGATCAGCGCATTGTCTGGTTGTCAGCGCAATGAATTATCCTTACTGGGTACGGTCTATAAATCAAATGAACAGTTTACCGGTTTTATTACCGGACTCTTTGACCGGATGATTCCGCAGAATCAGGAAGTATCAAATCAGCAAAAACCACTTCACACGCTCCTCAAAGAACTTGGCTTCAATGAAGAGGAGCATGAAAAAATAAAGAAAGACTTAACCTCGGGGCGTATCAGTTTGTCAAAAAACAGGTTGCCCATTAGCGCCACCATTGAGGATGTTCATCGTTCTGAAATTGCTCACCACTCCATTCTGAATGACCCCGAGCTGATTAACCTTGGTCTGAAGGCGCTTAGAAACAGGGAGCTGGCAGTTGTTTCTCTTGCCGGCGGGGCAGGAAGCCGGTGGACAAAAGGGGCGGGTGTGGTAAAATCACTGAACCCATTTGCCAAATTTGATGGCAAACACCGAAACTTTCTGGAGACTCATCTGGCAAAAACATCTTATACAGAGCGGCTTTGTTCCACAACGCTACCGCATGTTTTCACCACCAGTTACCTGACCCATCCGGCGATCAGCCACATGATCAGGGAAAATGTGCACTTCAGGGAAAACGGGAATATTTACCTTTCAGAAGGTAAGGTGATCGGATTAAGGCTGATCCCTACCGAACGCGATCTTCGGTTTCTGTGGGAGGAGATGCCCCAAAAGTTACTCGATGAACAATCGCAGAAGGTTCAGCAAAGTTTGCATACAGCGCTGATTAACTGGGCCAGGAGTGCCGGTGAAGGTGAAGATTACCGCGATAATCTCCCCTCCCAGTGCATCCATCCGGTTGGTCATTGGTACGAAATACCGAATATGTTCCTCAATGGTACGCTGCGACGGCTGATTGAGGATAATTCAACCCTGAAATACCTGCTGGTACATAATATTGATACCCTGGGCGCCAATGCCGATCCGGCCATGCTGGGATATCACATCCGGGAGCAAAAAGCAATGACCGTTGAGGTGATTACCCGCAAACTGGATGACCGGGGTGGCGGTCTTGCAAAAATAAACGGACAATTACGGCTCGTTGAAGGAATGGCCCTTCCGGATGAAAAAATTGAATTTAATCTCAGTTATTACAATACAAACACCTTCTGGATCGATATAGACAAACTTCTTCAAGCCTTTGGCCTAAGCCGCGCTGATCTGCTCAACACTGAAAAGGTGAAAGGGGCAGTTTATAAAATGGCCTCAAGAATGCCGACGTATGTCACGATCAAAGAGGTGAAAAAACGATGGGGAAAAGGTCAGGAAGATATCTATCCCACCACCCAGTTCGAAAAATTATGGGGAGATATTACGGCCATTCCGGAATTATCCTGTGCTTATATGAATGTTCCCAGAATGCGCGGACAACAACTCAAGGAGATTTCCCAGCTGGACGGATGGTTAAGGGATGGTTCGAAAGATTATATCGGGAAAATCTGTCATTGGGAGGCCTAATATACCATTCAAACCGGTCAGGCATTTAACGACCATCCGTTAATTATAAAATTTAATCTTTAATCGTTGATCATTTTTGCTTTATTTATAACTTCGCACATTGGTTCCGCTCTCCCGGCTCAGGAGAGGGAGAACTTCTGACCGCCATAGCTGTTATTCCAACTATGGTAACCTGTTTAAAAGCCGTACCACCTAATTTGATAAATTCGTATGAGCAAAAAAGTATTTGTATCGGGAGTCTATGACATGCTTCACTCGGGGCATGTCGCTTTTTTTATGGAAGCTGCTAAACACGGCGATTTATATGTCGGACTGGGTTCCGACAATACCGTATTCAATCTCAGAGGGCATAAGACGATCAACACCAATGAAGAACGATTATTCATGGTTCAGTCGATCCGCTTTGTCAGGGAGGCCTGGATCAACTCAGGTTTTGGACTGCTCGATTTTGAGCAGGAGGTTAGAAATCTTCAACCAGACCTGTTTTTTGTCAATGAAGAGGGGTATACCCGCGAAAAGCAAATTCTTTGCAAAGAGCTGGGTATTAAATTAATGGTCAGTAAAAGAGTTCCCTCGGAAGGTTTACCCATCCGCTCAGTAACTGCATTGCGCAGTGAATGCAGGATCCCTTTCCGTCTTGATCTTGCCGGCGGTTGGCTTGATCAGCCATTTGTTTCTGAACATCACCCTGGATCGGTGATCACCATCTCCATTGAACCGGACTACAATTTTAACGATCGTAGCGGGATGTCGAGCAGCACCCGCAAAAAGGCGATTCAGCTGTGGCAAACCAACATCCCAGAGGGAAACCGGGAATTGATGGCTAAAACACTCTTTAGTTTTGAAAATCCGCCGGGAACTAAAATTATCTCCGGATCCCAGGATTCCATTGGCATAGTCATGCCCGGATTGAATAAACTTGATTACCAGTGCTGTGAATACTGGCCTTCAACAATCACCACTATCTCTGACGATTCAGTACTTGAATTCATTGAGAAAAATTTGTGGCTGATCACCCTCTTTCCCCGCAACAAGGATTATGATGTACTTGCCGGCACAAATATCAACCAGGCCAATGCAAAGGCACTTGCCGAGGCAGCCAATGAGAGCTGGGAAGCCATCATCAGCAAAGACCCGCTGGCTTTTGGAGCAGCATTCCGAAAGAGTTTTGAGGCTCAGATCGCGATGTTCCCCAATATGGTGAATGAGTCCATCCTGGAACAGATTGAAGAGTACCGTTCTCAGGCTTTGGGTTGGAAGCTCAGCGGAGCAGGGGGAGGCGGTTACCTGGTCATTGTCTCGGACAAACCGGTCCCCAATGCCATCCAAATAAGGATCAGGAGATAAATTTGTGCAATTCGATTAATTTTAAAAATGGCAAAACAAAACTGGAAACCGGGCAATATGGTCTATCCGCTACCTGCCGCACTGATCAGTTGCGGCAATATTGACGGAAAGAGCAACCTGCTGACCGTCTCATGGCTGGGAACACTCTGCACCGATCCCCCGATGTGTTATATTTCTGTGCGTCCTGAACGTTATTCCCACGATATCATAAAGGAGTCGGGTGAATTTGTAATCAACCTGACCACTGCAGATATGGCCAGAGCAACCGATTGGTGCGGTGTCAAATCGGGTCGCAATTTTGACAAATTTAAAGAGAGCGGCCTGACGCCCGCCCCGGCAACAATCGTGAAGTGTCCGATTGTGTCGGAATCACCAATCTCGATCGAATGCAGGGTAAAGGAGATCATGCAACTGGGGTCACACGACATGTTTATTGCCGATGTGGTCAATATCATTGCCGACGACCGGTATATCGATCCCGAAACGGGGGCATTCAGTCTGGCTGCCTCAGGAATTATCGCCTATTCACACGGAACCTATTATGCGCTCGGAAAACGGATCGGTAAATTCGGGTGGAGTGTGATGAAACAAAAAACCAGAAAATAGAACAATTTTCCCTGCAAACCCTTATTAAGAAAGAAAAATGATCAAATATTTATTCATGCTATTCTTGTTAATCTCTTGTATGACAGCTTGTAATTCAAACGACAAAATAAAAGAAACCAATCCGTTTCTGGTTGAGTGGGACACACCACATCAGACGCCACCATTTCAGAATATTAAGCATGAACACTTTATCCCCGCAATTGATGCCACCCTGATAGAGGCAAAAGCGGAGGTTGATGCGATTATCAGCAACGAGGCAAAACCTACCTTCCAAAATACCGTTGTGGCGCTGGAAGTTTCCGGTGAGCGGCTCGAACGTGTCACCGGCGTCCTTTTCAACCTCAACTCCGCCGAAACCAATGACACCATACAGGCGATTGCCCGGGAAGTATCACCCAAACTTTCGGAGTTTTCGAATTATGTTTCCCTGAATGAAAAACTCTTCGGCAAAGTTAAGTCTGTTTATGAAGAGAGGGAGCAACTAAATCTGAACCAGGAAGATATGCAGTTACTGGAGAAAAAATATCTTGGATTTGTGAGGAGCGGATCAAACCTGACAGGTGAGGCAAAAAAACGATATGCGGAAATCACCACCGAATTATCAAAACTGTCGCTCCAATTTGGAGAAAACGTACTGGCAGAAACCAACAGTTTCCAGTTGCTGATCACCGATAAAAACGATCTTGCAGGATTGCCGGAATCGGAATGTGAAGCTGCAGCACAAATGGCAAAAGCAAAGGGGAAAGCGGGTTGGTTGTTCACCCTTCAGGGTCCAAGTTATGTCGGATTTATGAAATACGCCGATAACAGAAAACTTCGGGAGCAGATGTACCGGGCTTACACTTCACGCGGATTTCAGAAAAACGACAAAAACAACGAAGAAATTATCAGGAAAACGGCAAATCTTAAACTGGAGAAAGCACAACTGCTGGGATTTAAAAATCATGCCGAATATGTTCTTGCCGAGCGGATGGCAGAAAATCCACAGAGAGTCAATGATTTCCTGAATCAGTTACATGCGGCATCACGCCCTGTGGCCGAAAGGGAATTTGCTGAAGTTGTCGCATTTGCCAAAAAACATGGGTTGCAGGATCAACTGGAGCGGTGGGACTGGAGCTACTATTCCGAAAAATTGAAAATCGCCCATTACGGATTCGACGAGCAGCAGGTTAAACCCTATTTCCAACTGGAAAAAGTGCAGGCAGGGGTTTTTGATCTGGCAACACGTCTCTACGGACTCACTTTCAAAGTGAATAAAACGATTCCGGTTTACCATTCCGATGCAACGGCCTACGAGGTTTTTGACCAGGATGGTTCGTTCCTCTCAGTGCTCTACCTCGATTTCTTCCCGCGTGAAGGGAAAAGTGGCGGTGCATGGATGAATGACCTCAGACCCGAAAGCAAAGTGAACGGGAAAGAGATACGGCCAATTATCACCGTGGTTTGCAATTTCACCAAACCAACTGATACGAAGCCCTCACTGCTGACCTTTAACGAGGTGACCACATTCCTGCACGAATTTGGACATGCCCTGCACGGGATGATGGCCAATACCGTCTACCCGGGGCTCTCCGGCACCAATGTTTACCGCGATTTTGTGGAACTCCCTTCACAGGTGATGGAAAACTGGGCGACGCAGAAGGAGTGGCTCGACCTTTTTGCCGTTCACTATCAGACAGGTGAAAAAATTCCGGCAGAACTCGTGAAAAAACTGATCGATGCTGAGAATTTCCAGGCAGGCTACGCCAGCGAACGTCAGCTAAGTTTTGGCATGAACGATATGGCCTGGCACTCGATTACCAAACCAATGAATGGCGATATCGTCGAATTTGAACAAAAAGCAATTGCCGCTACTGAACTGTTCGAACCCGTGGCCGGCAGCTGTTTAAGTTCAGCCTTCTCACACATCTTCTCAGGCGGCTATGCAGCAGGATATTATGGCTATAAATGGGCGGAAGTGCTCGATGCCGACGCATTCTCCATGTTCAAAAAGAATGGAATATTTGATAAAGCGACAGCTACCTCTTTCCGTAAAAACATCCTCGAACGAGGTGGAACGGAACATCCCATGAAACTTTACAAGGCATTCCGCGGACAGGAACCTTCGATCGAACCACTGCTCGAAAGAAGCGGACTGAAGTAAGTGAGAGATCAGGGGATAATTTGAAAATTCGGCAATTTGAAAATTTGAGGATTTGAAAATTGAGTCTGTAACTGAGACATTTTAAATGTACGCTATACTTGTCAAAATGACAAGTATAGCGTACATTTGCATTTATATAAAGTTGGTATGAAAAACCATTTAAGAGTTGAGCGTGCGAAAATCGACATCACACAGTCGGAATTGGCCACGAGAATAGGGGTCTCCAGGCAGACCATTCATTCCATTGAGTTAGGAAAGTTTGTACCCTCTACGATCATCTCGCTAAAATTAGCCACCATTTTTAAAATTAATGTCGAAGAGCTCTTTGTACTTGAAGCGGGGGATTGGGAATTAAACGGAATTGAGGGAATACAATAGTGAACCCACTGTGATCACCCATATTTTTTGTAGTTTTGCAGCTCACAAAACCGGATTGCAATGTTAACGCGCATCAAAGAGTTACAGCAGGAGATTGAAGAGATTGTCGCTAAATCGGTTGATGAAGCCGAGGCGCTTCGTATAAAGTACCTGAGTAAAAAAGGGGAAATCTCAAAATTATTTGAGGAATTCCGTAATGTATCCGCCGATCAGAAAAAAGAGATTGGTCAGGCAGTCAACACATTAAAGGAGTTTGCGCTTGAAAAAATCAATCTTTTGAAAGAGGGGCTGCAGGAACAAAAATCGGCAGGTTCAGGTGTTGATCTCTCGCTGCCGGGTGAGCCGATGAAATTAGGGACCCGTCATCCCATCTCCATAGTTAAAAACGAAATCCTCGATATTTTCAAACGATTAGGCTTTGTGGTCTCGGAAGGTCCTGAGATAGAAGATGACTGGCATGTGTTTAGTGCGCTCAATTTCCCGGAGGAGCATCCTGCCCGCGATATGCAGGACACTTTTTTTATTCAGCGGAATCCCGATGTATTGTTGCGTACCCATACCTCCTCGGTACAGGTTCACGACATGGAGACGATGAAACCGCCCATCAGGACGGTAACCCCGGGCCGCGTATTTCGGAATGAAGCTATTTCATACCGTGCTCATTGTATGTTCCATCAGATTGAAGGGTTATATATCGATGAAAATGTGTCGTTTGCCGATCTTAAACAAACCCTGCTCTATTATGCCAAAGAACTTTTTGGCGAAAATGCAGAAATCAGAATGCGCCCCTCCTATTTCCCGTTTACGGAACCATCGGCTGAAGTGGACGTATCGTGTTCCATTTGTGGCGGAAAAGGGTGCAACGTCTGTAAATACACCGGTTGGCTCGAGATTCTGGGTTGCGGAATGGTTGATCCCAATGTCCTTGAAGCCTCGGGGATTGACAGTAAGAAATATACCGGATATGCCTTCGGAATGGGTATTGAACGGATCGCGATGCTGAAATTTGGCGTTAATGACCTGCGGCTCTATTTCGAGAATGACGTAAGGTTTTTACAGCAATTTGAATCGGCGAATTAAAACGTTTATCTTTTGTATATCAGGTTGATCTCCACAATTCTTAATCCAGCATCCTTTAGAATCTTTTTTTCAAGTCATTTGCCCAATTCCTGACTGCCATGATTTGGGAAAATTATATTTATAATGCCGGCTAATGGTTTGCAGGCGAAAATTTCACCACGGTGTTATGTATCGCCGGAACGGTTTTCAAAAATTCAAAAACAGCTGCCAGATCTTCGTCTGTCATTTTTCCATACATTGTCCAGGGCATGATGGAATTAAAATCTCCCGGTTTAAGCGTCGTATGAAGCGTCATTGAATCTGCATGTGCATGGAACAGATTGATGAAGGTCTCCTTATTCCACAGTCCGATACCGGTCTCCTTATCCGGTGTAATATTTCCGGAACGGACGATAGCGCCGTCGGGGAACGGGAACTCTCTTCCGCCGCCATATTCAGTACCGGCAATCAGTGTCCCTTTATCCACCATGGTATGACATTCGATGCAGGAGGAGGCGTTCACAATATATTTGCCATAATTGACGACATCCGTTTTTTCCGGTCTTTTGGTAAGCGTTGCCTTATGAGGAATCGTATTCAGAATAAAGTTCATGGGGAAATCGGAAGTTGATTTTGGAACAACATTCCCGATTGGTTTGAGGGTGCGGATGTAGGCGATAATCGATACAATATCCTCCTGATCCATTTGCCCGTAATAATGAAAAGGCATCACCGGAAACATCGCTTCACCCTCCTTGTTCACCCCTGTGGTGATCACGCGAAACAGCTCTCCGTCTGTATAACGACCAATCCCTGACGGGGTAATATTTTTTGCAAAATAGACCCCGGGAAATCCGAATTTCTGGTCAAACCGATCCCCTCCCTTTCCAAAAGTTCCTTCTGCCGGAGGACCTGAAAATCTGGACCAGTCACGTGATGAGTGACAGTCAATGCAGACTGCCACATGATTGGCCAGGTATTCACCACGTGAGATCCGTTCGGGTGTCATTTCCACTTTGAAATCAGGCGCAGCCCCAACATCGGGCAAAGCAATTTTAATGTAGAGTAATGCTCCGGTGATCAGTACCAGGATTGTTGAGAAAGACCAAAGTAAGATTTTTTTTAATGTCGTCATCTGGTTGATAGTTTCAATTTCCCTATTCGTATG
>JAHEYS010000518.1 GCA_023251475.1 Prolixibacteraceae bacterium | reverse complement strand
GTTAAAGGATAAAAAGTATAGTCAGTGGATGGCAAAGTATCCGTAAATTTTCCGGCCTTTGCCGAATGTTTAAAAACCCATGTTACAATACTTAATTCATTTTCAGAAAGTTTTATTTTACCTTCATTTATTGTTGGTGTTTCAAGTTGATTTGAGTCGTTTTTAAGGATAACAACGCAGTCCAGATTAAAATACTTCTGAATATATCGCTCAGCTATTTTGGAAACCTCGTCAATTCCTGAAGCCATTGTTAAATCTCTTGTTAGCTGGTAAAGCGCATGTGTCCGTTCTTCGCGTATCCTGATTTTTTTCTCCTGATGACGTACCCTTGAAGTTAAAATACCATTTAGCAAGGCAATAATAAAAAACATAATAAGCATCAGTGCATCAATTGGTTCTTTGACATGAAGTGTATTTTCAGGTGGTATAAAGAAATAATCCCAGATCAATGAACTAAGCGCTGCGGCAAGTAAAATGGGACCGGTACCGAAGAAGAGGGCAAGAATCGATACTAAAAACAAAAGACCAAAAGAAATCACCTGATACCCAATCACTCCTCTGACAAGATAAAAAGCAGCGGAGGTTAAAATAATCAATATTGAAGTTATAATATATTGACTGATACTGGAAGTAAACGAAGGGACAAAAACCTTTTCCTTGAAATGGTCTTTTGACTGGCTGTCTGACCCCAGAATATATACGTCAATATTCCCGCTAAACCGAATGAGCCTGTTAACAAAGTTTCCCAGTTGAAGCATCGGTATAATGTTCCTTACCCGAGGTTTCCCCACAATAATATGGGTGACATTTTCGTGGTTGGCAAAATCGACAATTGCTTTAACTACATCATGATGAGTAATAATTCTGAATCTGATACCCAGTTGACCCGCAAGATGAATATTTTTATCCAGTTGTTCCCGCTGTCTGGACTGAAGATCATGCTCTGTCTCAATGTAGATTGCCTGGATCGAGGCTCCCATTGAGTATGAAAGGTTCTTTGCCCACCGAAGTAATCGTGTGGATTGTTGAGTATAATCTACCGCAACTAAAAGATGAAGCCCGGACTTCCATGGCCCCCTTATCCTTTTAAGTTGCATATATTCATGAAGTTGTTTATCTACACGATCTGCAACAATACGCAGAGCCATCTCTCTTAAGGCCGTAATATTACCTTTTCTGAAGAAATTCTCGATCGCCTCCTGTGATCGTTCAGATGTATAGACCTTTCCTTCTGAAAGCCTTTGTAGTAATTCGTCGGGAGTAAGATCAACAACCTCTATATCATCTGCACTTTCAAAAATCTCATCCGGTAACGTTTCCCGCACAATTATACCCGTAATCTGCGCCACGGTATCCGACCTGCTTTCCAGATGCTGGACATTTAATGTTGTATAAACATCAATTCCGTTTTCAAGAATTTCCTGGACATCCTGGAATCTTTTGGTGTGACGGCTTCCGGGTGCATTGGTGTGGGCCAGTTCATCGACAAGTACAATCCGGGGGTTACGGGCAATGATGGCATCCAGATCCATCTCTTCAAGGGTTGCAGATTTGTAATTATAGGTTTTACGGTGAATTAATTCAAAACCTTTCACCAATTCTGCCGTCTCCCTGCGGCCATGCGTCTCAATAAACCCGATGACAATATCACTTCCCTTAAATTTTTCGGTATGGGCAGCTTTTAACATGGAATAGGTCTTGCCAACACCTGCACACATTCCGAAGAATATTTTCAGTTTACCCCGTTTGCTTTTTTCCTCCTGAATTTTCAGCGAAGCTAAAAGGTCATCCGGATTAGGACGGTTATCATCGAAATTGTCCATAACTTATTGTTTACCACACAGTCAAATAGTTGTACATAATCAGATCTTCTATGTGCCTAGGCGGTTATACTTTACTTTCCAACCTGGTAATTAATGCTAAAACCTGTCCGCCAATATTCTTTAAACGAATTAAGACACTTTTCAACTCCTGATTGCCCTAATTACATTCTCCTTTTCTAATTCTGTCTGTAAAGTTACAGACATTTTCTGCTGATTCTCATTTAATTTATTTTATCTCATCCAATCGCAGATTAAGTAATAAAACATTGATCCGTTTTTCTCCCAGTAACGCAAACTGAGGCATTTCCGTCAGTTCATTAACAGATTGCAAAAGGACCTTTTTTTGACTGTTGTCGAAATGCCTGGCATTGACAATACGGTCGACCTGAAACAGAGCCGCTCCGGGTGAAATATGGGGATCGAGTCCGCTCGCTGAAGCAAACAGCATTTCAGACGGAATTTCTGAAAGTGTGTCCAACTGATTAAAAGAAATAAACTGATTTCTTCGCAAGTCGACCAGCTTTATCAGTTGCTGGTTGGTCAGCCCATAGTTTGACCCTCCCGAAGGAAGGGGGTGATAAGCAACAGCTGAAGGCCGCGAATTAAAGTAAACAATACTGTCGAACTTCTGTCCGATTAATTCGCTTCCGACTATTTTATTGTTCTTTACAATTAGACTGCCGTTCGCTTTTGTGTGAAAAGCAAGTTGTGCAATTGCCGTAATTAAAAGCGGATAGATGATTCCGGTCAGAACGGTGAAAAACAGAAAGATTTTTAAAGTTATATACAGTGTTTTCATTTTTTGCCGGATTACATATTAATCAATATATCGATAAGTTTAATTCCAATAAAAGGGGAAATAATGCCCCCTAGGCCATAAATTAACAGGTTCCGAGTCAAGGCAGCATTGGCTGAAACTGGTTTATAGCGTACACCCTTCAACGCCAAAGGGATAAGCAACACAATAATGATTGCATTAAAAATTACAGCGCTCAGCATAGCACTTTGTGGTGAACCCAGATTCATGATATTCAGCGCTGAGAGTGGACCAATTCCGCTTTTCCCGGAATAAAGTGAAAGGGCAATGGCTGGAATAATGGCAAAATATTTAGCCACATCGTTGGCAATACTGAATGTGGTGAGGGCTCCCCTGGTCATCAGCAACTGTTTGCCTACTTCAACCACTTCAATTAGTTTAGTAGGATTACTATCAAGGTCAACCATGTTACCAGCCTCACGGGCAGCCTGAGTTCCCGTGTTCATGGCAATACCGATATCGGCTTGCGCCAATGCCGGAGCATCGTTGGTGCCATCACCAATCATACCAACCAGATGGCCATTTGACTGTTCAAGGCGGATTCGTCGCAATTTATCCTCAGGTGTTGCTTCAGCCATAAAATCATCAACCCCTGCCTCTGCTGCAATTGCTGCTGCTGTCAAATGATTATCCCCGGTAATCATTACAGTTTTAATACCCATCTTACGAAGCTCTGCAAATCGTTGTTTGATACCTCCTTTGACAATATCTTTCAGGTGAATAATACCTAATACCCTGTTATCTTCGGCCACCACAAGCGGAGTTGCACCCTTGCGGGCCAGGTCAGATACAATATGCTGAGTCTGTTGTGTATAAAAACCATTATTGTGTTGGACAAACGAGCGGATAGCTTCGGAGGAACCCTTACG
>JAHEYS010000517.1 GCA_023251475.1 Prolixibacteraceae bacterium | reverse complement strand
GACACCCAGGCCCTTGTCTGTAGAGATGAACAGCCGGCTCCCCTGGCTGAGCAGATCCCGGGTAATTTTTGAGGGAAGTCTTCCCCAATCGATAAAATCCTCATTAACCACAAGGCCATCAAAAAGAATGAGCTTGCCAGGGCGTAACACGTAGAGTGTTCCGCTGTAGGATGCAATCCGGGTGATGGGGCCCAATTCTACGGGTGTATCGTGCAACTGGGATCCGTCCTCCATAAGCATGGTCACATCACTGGAATAATAACCACCTTTAGGTTTGACCGATATAAACCGATCGTTCTCCAAACGGAAGATCTCATCCTTTGTGGCGCCATGCAACACGCCATGATGAAGACACAGATCAACATACTGCTGATTATCAATCTTTTTCCATTTATTATTTGTTAACCTGTAAATGCCGTCACCAGCCGTTGCCCAAAGGTTTCCGTTTATGGGAATCAATCGTTTAACATCAGCCGGCGCCGATTGCTCACCGTCAAAAAGATCATTGACAAGCCTGCAAATGACCCCGTCGATTACAGCAAAACATTGTCCCTCAAACACTGCGACCGACTGCACCGGTTTGTCGGTTGAAATCTTTTTTTCAACCTCCTGCCAATAAACTTCATCCTGCTGAGGTTTCCATAAATATGGTGCGGGTATGGGGATCGTCTGAGCGATCAGTGAGGAGGTAAAAAGGATTGTAAGAAACAGAATCGCTGGGGTCGGATTAATAAGTGACTTCATGGGATCAGATTTTTCAGTTTCTATCTTAATTTTATTTCCACATATTCTCACCATAGGACCAACCTTTGCGAGCCGGTACCCTGATGAACCCGTTAATATCAGGACGATTTGTAACTTTCATGTTTGCAGCATCGTACTCAATTTTTGCCGCAAATTTCTGAGCCAATACTCCTATCAATGCCATTTCAGACAAATCGGCAGCATATTCGAAATTCGAACCCGGAAGCGTATTGTTTTTTATGCAATCGATCCACTCCTGCTGTGGCAGTTCTTCTCCAATACGTTTAAAGGTTTGCGCAGGAGGATTTTTCAGAAATTCCTGCCATTCCTCTTCCGGCACCATCAGGCGGGGTTCATTCGGCCTTCCACCGGTAATTAAGGTTTTCTTCTCCCCAATCATCACCATGCCTGAGCCCGGAAGTTTATCAACTCCCCATTCAGGACGGATCTCAGGTTTCGAACCCCCTTCGTGCCAGTATAAATTAACCGGAGCCTTGTCGCCGCGTGTACCAAATTGGTACGCGATAACCGATTCATCAGGAATAAAACTATGATCAGGCACCGGATTTGGTACCGTTGCTTCAACTGTATGGGGCATTCCAAGGTTCAATGCCCAGAATGGGGCATCCAGGGTATGGCATGACCAGTCGCCCAGAAGACCATTGCCAAAATCGTAAAAACCTCTCCATGATTTGGGGCAATAGGCACTGTTGAACGGGCGTTCAGCAGCCTGACCTAACCACAAATCCCAGTCGAGGCCGGCAGGTACCGGTTGAGCCGAAGGTGGAAAGCTGTCAGGTTTGGTCCAATAACCACCTGGTTTAAAATCATAAGGTCCAAACCAGGCGTGTACCTCTTTAACCTGACCCAGAACACCGGCATCATAC
The DNA here is from genome assembly GCA_023251475.1 of Prolixibacteraceae bacterium. Taxonomy (GTDB): domain Bacteria; phylum Bacteroidota; class Bacteroidia; order Bacteroidales; family Prolixibacteraceae; genus JAAFHB01. The sequence goes on along the minus strand of JAHEYS010000517.1, from coordinate 1,880 downwards.
CACTCCCTGATCTTTCTGATTCCATTTGTCGTATGCCCCTGGTTACCCATCTGGGAAACAATGCGGTAATGCTGGGCTGCCTTTTTCATGGTACGCAACTGCCAGATATTATGCGCCAAAGGTTTTTCAACATAGACATGTTTCCCCAGCTGCATCGCAATCATTGTTGCTGCAAAATGTGAATGATCAGGAGTTGAAATGATAACCGCATCAATCTGATTTGCCATTTCGTCGAACATTACCCTGAAGTCCTTGTATTTTTTTGCTTTGGGGAAAACCTCAAATCCATAGGCAGCACGCTTCTCGTCAACATCACAGAGTGCAACCACGTTTTCCCTCAGGATTTTTCGAATTTGTCCATCTTTTTTCTTCTTCGTGTCACCATTTTCATCAGAAAACAATTTCTGCCAGTTATCCTCACCTCTGCCACCGACTCCAATAATCGCAATGTTTAATTTGTTATTTGGAGAACAGCTAAGCAGGTTTGGAATCAATAGTGTACCAGCTGCTGCAAATGAAGCTGATTTCAGGAAGGTTCTGCGTGAAAAATTTTCCATCTGTTTAAAATTATTTATTAAATTAGCTCTTATTTAAGAGGAATCGGCTGAAACGAATCGGGCCAGCGGCATTCCAAAACTTTTTTACCCCCTTTTTCGCGAATCCAGGTGTCGAACTGTCGCTGACCTTCTGTCAAAACAATAACCCTGCCTCCGGCCATGGGATCTTTTAACGGATCGCGCATGATTTTCGATACCCTGCCATAGGCCAGTGCAATACCGCCATAAACACCTATATAATCATTGATATGATCGTGACCAACAAATGTTCCCATCACATCGCCACCTTCAAGCATTGCAGCAAACATCCCCGTGTTGATTTGCGAAGCACATTCATCTTCATTTTTAACACCCAATGCCTTGGATTTCTTATTATTCCACGCCTGCACATATTCAGGTAGCGGAATATGAAAGAAAGCCAGGGCCGGAAGCGGTTTCCCGCTGTTTGCCTTAGTAAATGTTGTGCTGTTCCTCCTGTACCATTCCACCTGTGAAAATTCAAACCACCCATACCCTTCAATATTGGGCTTCAGGGTACTGTAGGTATTCGAATCCATACAGTAAAGTAGTGCTTCCGGCTTTATATCCTTGCCGTAAACCGGGAGAATAAAATTCGAATTTCCCTTGATGGCGCCATGATCCTTATTCAGGCAAAGGGGAAGTGTTTGAATAAAATCGGCAAGTGGTTTGCGCTGTAAGTTGTGCTCCGATTCATGATTTCCAAAGACAACTGCCCACGGTATATGAAATGAGACAAAAATATCGGCCAGATTGCGGAAGGCTTTCTGCGGATCATCCTGAGACACAATGTCACCTGTAAGAATAACCAAATCCGGTTTTTCCAGATTAAGCACCTCTTTTATTATTTCAAACGCTTCCAGATTATCCCCCTCTACCAGATCGATATGGGTATCGGTGAACTGAACAATTTTAAATTCACCTCCTGCCGTGAATTTTAAGCCGGACTTCGTTTTTGCCCCGGCCGGAATAACGAGGACAAACGATAACAGGATGGAGATTAGAATTTTGTACATCGATGGTGAAATTTATGGTTTAGACCTGACAGGGTATAAAATCCTGTCAGGTCTAAAATTTATTTATTTTTTTTAATCGTAAACGAATCAATCACCTTATTATCTGCATTAACAGAAATAAACGACAGTTCATTTCCCCTGATTTTTACATTCTGGAATAGAGGCCCTTCATTATTTCTGACTGCTGCATAAGGTTCATCGGTCATTTCACGGGCATGAGCAGGAATGCCAACAGAAATGAGATATGCTGTCCCGTCATTATAAGAAGAAACGACATTCCCCCCCTTCA
>JAHEYS010000234.1 GCA_023251475.1 Prolixibacteraceae bacterium | reverse complement strand
CAAAGCTGTAGCCGACGCGTATGAGGCATCCCACAGATTGTCACGTCTCAATAAAACGCTGATCCTGATGGCCAAGATCGAGAACAGGCAGTTTCCCGAATCAAAGCCGGTCAACCCCGCAATAATGATCAATGATCAACTGGAGAGCCTCGAAGACCTGATCCTCTCCAAAAAAATAAGGATCACCAAACAGCTGGATAATGAGGTTACGGTTATGATGAATCCCTATCTTGCCGAAATCCTTCTTGTTAACCTGATTAAGAATGCCATCAGGCATAATATCCCCAAGGGTGATCTGATCATTGAACTTTCGAAAGAGCAGCTTTGCATTGCCAATTCCGGCCCGCCCCTCCGGATGGATCCGGAAATGTTATTCAAACGGTTTCACACCTCCTCCTCTTCACCCGAATCGCTCGGGCTGGGACTCTCTATTGTTCAGAAAATCTGTGATATATACGGCTTTAAAGTCAGCTACAGTTATCTTGACGGGATGCACACCATGCGGGTGGATTTTACCTAAAACCTATTTATTCTTCAGTTCTTCCATCATTGCCCCTAATTTATTCACGTAGTCTGTAAATTCGGTGGAATATCTTACCGAATCGTCCCGTTTAGCGGGCAAATCAATTTTAAAATGATGCCTGACTGTTGCCGGTCCTGAATCGAGGATATAAATGTCGGTTGAAAGGAAGACAGCCTCACTTTCAGAGTGAGTTACAAATACTACGGTCGGGTCGATTTTAGCCTCTTCGAAGATCGAGCGGAGAAACACCTGAATCTGTTTCCGGGTAACCGTATCCAAAGCGCCAAAAGGCTCATCCATTAGCAGTATCTGCGGATTCACCACCAGGTTTCTCGCAATGGCCACCCGTTGCAGCTGTCCACCCGACAGTGTGGGATATTTTGCCCATTTGTTTTCGTGCCCTGACAATCCAACAATTTTTATCATATCCATGGCTTTATCGTTGGCTTCGCGCTTTGAAACCCCCTTTAATATCAGCGGGAGGGCAACATTTTCAAGCACAGTTTTCCATTCAAATGAGGTATATTGCTGAAAAACCATGGGAATACGATCTTTATCGGTCCGTTTTTTCCCATAGATATAAACCTCGCCGGATGTTGGTTCCTGCAACCCCGAGATATATCGGAGAAGTGTGGATTTCCCGCAACCCGATTTCCCCATAAGGGTGATAAACTGCCCCCTGTCTTTTATATCTTTAATGTCAAGGTTGAAATCCTTAAAAACAACATTTGAGGTATTATGGTCACTATAAACCTGATTGATGTTGACCAGATTGATAATGTCTGTGCCATGATTAGCTGGTGATATTAAATCTGAAGTCTTCTTATTGTCTTCAGGTTTGGCAGCTTCAGCCTGTGTGGAATCAACTGGCGGCACTAATTCAGCATCTTCCTTTTTCTGAAAAATATTTTGTTTCATTTATCAGGCGTATTTGAATTTAAAGAGTTTTTTATCCAGCAGCTTAAGCAGTTTATCCTGAACAAATCCAATAAAAATAATCAGCAGTAAAACCGCATAAAGCTGGTCGACATGCGAACCCCTTGAAGTTGCCATATAAATCATTGAGCCCAATCCGCCCTGTGCATTAACCATTTCAGCAATAACGATATACGTCCAGCTCACTGCAACCAGGTTGATCACATCCATTGAGAACCTGCTCAGAACTGAAGGTATATAAAAATGCTTCAACGTCATCCAGGGGGTGGCGTTCAGCGTCCACATGGTTTGTTGCAGCGCCTTGAGATGATCGTCGGTCTCAATATCCTTTATCCGCTGGGCGATGGCTGGCAACAGATAGACAAAAATACCGAATGAAAGGAATTCAACCTTAACCCCCAATCCAAGTCCGAAGAGGGCCATGAAAATACCTGTTGTGGCAGGTAAGGGTGTGAACCGGATCGCCTCAATCTGTTTGCTTACAAGATGTCTGAAAAAGGGGATTAGTCCGATCAGGAATCCAAGGGGAAGCGCGAAGGCCATGGCCTGTAGATATCCCCCAAGGTTAATAAAGATAGAATACCCCGTATTATACAACAGGTTCCGCTCCACAAAAAGGGTTTTGAAGCATAAAATCACATCAACAGGTGAAGGGAGGATGGTAGGTTTTATCCATCCAACCGCTGAAATAAGCCACCAGAAAAAGATAAGTAAAGCCCAACCCAAAATATTCAATGCGAGCGCAGTTTTCTTGTCAACAACCCCGGCAAACCTGAAAAGTTTCTTAAATAATTCCATCTTTTACTTTCCCAAAAGTTGAAATTCGGTGCGGCGGTTTGCACTTTTGCCTTCCTCTGTATTGTTGTTGGCAATTGGTTTGTCAGGTCCGTTACCGACGATGATAAACCTGTTGGGATCAAAACTATAGGTTTTAACCAGGTAGTCGGCAACCGATTTGGCACGTTTCGAAGAGAGTTCCCGGTTCATTTCTGCGCTTCCAACATTATCGGTATTTCCTTCGATTCGGACTTTCATCCCGGCAAACTCAACAGATAACTGACCCAGCTGATTTTCAATCTTTCCCTTCATCTCCGGAGTTAGCGCCCATGAACCTGTTGCAAAGTTGATGATAATTGGTTTGGTGGCTACTGCCGGCGCTTTTGTATCGGCAGCGGTGGGCGCCTGAAATTTAATCATCCCTTCTGCGGCGTGGCTATCCCCCCGTAAGTCATTAATGGATTGAACAATGGCAGGATAAGAGGCTTCAGCCCATGAAACGATATTGGTCAGTTTATTGCCATAACCGGTTTTATAAACGCGGGCCATTTTGGTATAAAGTTGTTGTCCTGTAATCCCGGCATAATCGGTGCTTAATCCAAAAAAGTTAACATTATCCCCATAGGTTGCAAAATGGATTTTTTTCATCCCGTTAAGGATAATACTGGCATCGTCAGGTACCTCAAAAGCTGTTTTATAAGTTTGGGCGGCTTTAGCCATTTTGGCGGGGTCTCTCATTTCAGAATTGGCCACCAACCATGCTTTCGAAAGTTTTACGAAGAGCTCTTTTTTCTTCTCCAGCACCTCTTTCCGGGCGATAAACCCGTCCATAATTATATTGGGGAGCAGATCTGTGCTCGTAAGCACCTTAGAAGCTCTTGCTTTCAGACATTCTTCATCATCAGGCGACCAGACGACTGTAGCATCGGCGTTACCGGTGGTGAAGGCGGTTTTGGCCGCGGAGGGATCTCCCATAGGCAAAATCTGCACATCTGCCTCGGTCAAACCTCCGGCTTCAAGGGTGGCATGCAGCAGGGTGTTACTGGGCCAGCCAAGCGCGCAGGCTATTTTCTTCCCTTTAAGATCGGCTACCGAATTAATCTTTTCATCCACGATAAAAACATCTGCGCCGCGTGAGTCATCAATTTTCAGGAACTGAACAACCGACATTTTGGCCAGGTCACTGCTACGGTCCATTCCAATAGGTGAAATATCGGTAGTTGTAAAAATAAAATCAAGGTCGCCGTTTTTCAGCGCGTCATTCAGTTTTTGCATATCATCCATCCTGATGGCCTCGAACATGACTCCAAACTCTTGGTACATCCTCGAGTTTTTATTGGGTGCAGCACCGCCGTTCATATCAATCCCGGGTGCAAATCCCACAAAGTTGTTAAAACCGGCACGCAGGTCAGCTTTATTCCCTTTCGATGCCTTATTCATATACGGATAACCAAAATATACACCAGATCCGATAAGGCCAACAATAAGGATAAGTACAATCAGTTGAAAGCCAAACGTCCAGTTTTGGGGAAACCCGGGAATTGACATTCCTGGCTTGTTTTGATAATCAGTTGCCATTTTAATATTTGATTAAGTTATTTTATTGATTTGAGGATTGTTTAAGTATTAAAAAATATCTCCCAGCGGTCCGGCTGAATGTTTCTCCTCACGCGTTAGTTTATGGTTTGGATTGGCGATTTTCTCAGGATTTGGAATGATCATCTGGCCGGCATCCAGTTTATTGCCAATTGCCAGAAGTTTGTCATAAGCCTCATCGCTGTCGAAATTAAACGCCGTGGTATTCCGTTCCAGATCCTCCAGGTTTTGGGCAGTCATGGCAAGGTCTTCAGAGATACGCCCTGCAACAAATTCAAGTGCATATTCCAGCTTCCAGTTCTGTCCGCCCGGACCGAGAATCTCCTTCAGGATGGCTGTTGCACCACGCGAGGCTGCAGCCATTTCCCAATCCTTCTTCATAATATTGATACTCTCTTCAAAATCCTTAATTTTATTTTCAAGAAGTGTGGCACCTATTGCCAATTTACGGTCGAGATTGGCAAATATATTTGAACGCGCTGCATACTTGGTCGTCCATTCAATGTTTTTCTCAAGTGTTGTATTGGTTCGGGTACCTGCTGAAGTGGCATTGATAAACTTTTGCTGAAGTTCAACATATTCATCGGTCTCTTTTATCCCTTCCCCTTTCTCTGCAACCATTTTATCCATTTGTGCCTTTACTTCACCCGCTTTTTTTGTTTGACTCTGAACTTCAGTTTTGGCATTTTCAGCAACACCACGTGTTTCATTCGACATTTGCTCGAAATCGTTCCGGAGTTGTTTGATTTTTGCTTTATGCTTCAAAAACAGATCGTGAGTCGCCCACATTTTCTCCTTTTGCTCATCGAGCTCATCGAAGGGATTCCATCGGATAATTGCCTTATGAAATGAACGGACAATACGACGGAACAGCACGAAAATGGCAGGCAGCAATAAAATAACGAGAATAACTGCCAGAACAGAGGCAATTACCGCAAAGACCTGACTAAGCGCTCCAAAAACTGCAGGAATGATCCATTTAAATGTTCCGTACCCGATAATCCCGATCAATAGCAACCCGATAAAAGCTCCAATAGGCTTTTCCCCTTTACGCCAATTCCCAATCGTCTCCTTCCCTTTCTCCATCAGTTTTGCATCATCAAAATACTTCATGATGGGTAGTTGGGTAACCGTTTTTGTTTCCGTTTCCATAGTTTTGATTTTTATTTTCCCCGTTTTAAGAAAGGTTTGATTTTATACCTGCCTCAATATCCAAAATACTGGCCAATACCTGCTCTTTTGCATTGCGAATCGCCCCAATTTTCCGGTCAATATCAATAAACTGACCCCCATATTTCTGATCAATGGCCATCAATTGATTACTACAAGCCAGATCCTGATTCTGAAGCTCCTGAATTTGCTTAGTCAGCTGCTGAATTTTTATCCGAATCTCTTTAAGGCTATTATCGAGGTTGTTCCTTTCCGTATCCTTTTCTGACTGTAGCCCCTGCTTTTTAGCTTCACCCTTGCTCACCTCGCTTTCGACAGTACGCTGCACCAGATCTTTATAAAATATGGCGCTATCGAGCAACCTGGAAGGGGTGAGCGATTTATCAATTTTTTGGGCGATCCTGAATACGGTTTTGTAAACTTCAGGAGTCGGATTTTGCTTTTCTTCAAAAAGCGATTCCGTAAAATCAAGAAAATCAAAACCTGGCTGGTTATTCTGATTGATCAGGTTTTGAAGGCGCTGAACGAAGTCCTCCAAAAGTGGTTGTTCCTGGCTTCCAACAGGTAATAACGGAATTGAATTTGAAACATAATTATCCTGTTTGGTTTTAATTTCAGTTTCAGAAGCCTGAGTTTGATTTTGTTGTACCTCCGTTTCGGCATCCCTGAAGAACAGACGCTTGAAACTAAACCCCTTGTCATTTTCAGCCATTTCCCTTTGAGTTATTAGGATTGATAAATCGAACCATCAATACTATACAAAAATAAGATTTTTTTTGCACTATATTTTTATCGGATCAATTAAATTATGGTTACTAAAAAGGGGGGTCTGTTAAATTCAGATGAACTTTTACCAATTCTTACACGGTTATGTTAAGATGATTTTTGTGATGTCCATCCCTTGAAATTTTCACTTTTAAATTGATCGCCGGATTTGGTGCTGTAAGAATTCAAAAGATCCGAAAAATTTCAAAATATTTTGCAAAATCCAATAAATTTTTAATCCGTAATTAGTCTAAATAAGTCTCCCATTTCCATGGGATGACCATGTTGCATTTTGAGAAAAAACTGCTCAAACACTAAAAAACCATTGGCGCAACCATCTCTTATACGCTGATTATATGAACTTTATAAAAAACGGAAAATCCCGGTTTTTTGATCAGCAATTCAATTTCAGAAAGTCGGTTGATTGCTCTTCAAAAATCGGGTCAGTCAATCCCGATTTAACGACGGCAATTCTGAATATTTTCCGGATTCACTACAGATTTACTTCAGATTCTCTTTTTAGTATTGCACTATAATAATCAGAGCACACCATCGGATGATAGGACTATTTGGATTAAATCATAAATCGGCTCCAATTGAGATCAGGGAGAAATTTGTATTTTGCGAAGAAGATATCAAGCGGTTTGTACCCCAGCTAAAGGCCAAAGGGATTCTTGGCGCCGTTGTTTTATCCACCTGTAACCGGACGGAGATTTACTTTGAATTGAAGAATGACGCACTTTCTTCCGATTTCGATACCATCGGAAATACCCTGATCAATTACCGTAAAGTTGATTCAGAAGTTAAGATCCATTTCTACCAGATGAAAAATGAGGATGCCGTAAAGCATCTGTTCCGTGTGGTTTCAGGGCTTGATTCAATGGCATTAGGTGAATATCAGATCGTTGGTCAGATAAAGGATGCTTTTAATATCAGTCACAACAACCAGCATTGTAGTTCGGTACTTTATAAACTTTTCAATGATGCCCTGAAAACAGGCAAGGAGATCAGGACCAATACCGCATTGAATAAGGGTGCCGTCTCAATCAGTTATGCCGGGGTGGAACTTGCAGGCAGAAAACTTCAGAATTTATGTTCTCACTCCGTTTTGCTCGTCGGAGCCGGACAAACCAGTGAACTTACATTGCTGAACCTGATTAAAAAGGATTGCACCCGGTTTACCGTCGTAAACCGCACCCAGGAAAAAGCCTGTGAACTGGCAGAGAAATACCAGTGCAAAGTCGCGAATTTTGATCAGCTCGGAGAACTGCTGATTACCAATGACATCGTAATTACTTCAACGGCATCCAAGAAACCATTGTTTACAGACGAAATGGTCCGTAAGGCAATGGAGGAGCGGAACAATGAGCCACTGTTTTTTATCGATCTGTCAGTTCCCCGCAATGTTGCCACCGAAGTTGGTGAAATTGAGAATGTTCATGTCTATGATATCGATGCCCTGAATGAGGTGATCGGAGATAACCTGGACCGAAGAAAAGGGGAAATCACTCACGCAGAGCTTATTATCGGTTTCCGAATTTTCAAAATGGCACTCCATCCAGGTTTTAGTCCCCACTTTTCAAAATATAACCAGTCGTTTTCAGGAAATTAATAAAACAATGCTGGATGGTTACCTCAAAAACCAGAAAGAGATTGACTACGAAAAAGCCACTGCTTACGGAGAATTGATTACCAAGAAGTTTATTGGGTTAATGATCGAGAATGTGAAGTCATTTACCAATAACGGACGGGAGCAGGAATACATTACGATGGTTAATAAACTATTTGAACTGAATTAATGATTAACAACACCATACGAATTGGTACAAGAGGCAGTAAATTAGCGTTGTACCAGGCCTATCGCGTTCAGGAAGAACTACAGCAACATTACCCCGAGACCAGATTTATCATCGAAATTATCAAGACGAAAGGGGATAAAATCCTCGATGTCGCCCTGTCAAAAATAGGGGATAAAGGTCTTTTTACCAAGGAGATGGAAGACGCCCTCTTCAACGGGGATATTGATATGGCTGTTCACAGTCTGAAGGATTTACCCACCCGGTTTCCCGATGGGGCCAAACTGGGCGCCGTTCTGGAACGCGGCGATATCCGGGATGCGTTGATCAGCCTTGACGGGCGGAAAATCAAAGAGCTCACCGCCGATGATGTGATCGCCACCTCCAGCCTCAGACGCAAAGCACAGTTGCTGCGAATCAATAAAGACTTTAAGATTATTGAGATTCGCGGAAATGTGAACACCCGTATCCGAAAAATGCAGGAGGGGTATTGCAACGTGATGGTTATGGCTGGCGCTGGCCTCCAACGACTTGAAATGGAGGAATATATCTCCGAATTATTTGATCCGGAGCTGATGATCCCTGCCTGTAGCCAGGGTGCTATCGCAGTTGAAATCAGGGACAATGATCCCCTTACCGCCGACCTGGTATCAAAGATCAACCACCTTGAATCTTTTATTGCCACTGAAGCAGAACGCACCTTTCTGGGGACACTCGAGGGTGGCTGCCAGATACCCGTTGGGAGTTACACGAAGATAGAAGGTGACCGGTTTAAAATTACAGGCTTTATTTCCAGTATTGATGGCTCCCAATTCATTAAAGATTCTGCCGAAGGTGAGATCAGTCAGGCGGTCTATCTCTCGGCAAAACTTGCCAAAAGCCTTTACAATCGTGGCGGTGATGAAATTCTTAAAAATATTAGAACCGAAATTCTTTCAAATCCCCAGTCAGATTTGTCATTGAAAGGGAAGGTGATTATCTCAACTCGGCCGATGGAACCGGGCGACACTTTGCCGGAATTGCTCAAATCACTGGGCGCCAGCCTGATCTCGTTTCCAATGATCGAAATTATTCCTTCAAAGGTAGACGGTCATATGACCGAACATGTCAGCAATCTGGAGTTTTTTGACTGGATATTCTTCACAAGTAAAAACGGCGTCTCCAATTTTTTCAGACAACTTATTGACATAAAAGGGAATACAGAACTTCCGGAAAACGTTAAATTAGCAGTGATCGGCCATAAAACAGGACTGGAGCTTGAATATTACGGCTATGCCCCCGATTTTACAAGTGAGGAAAATACTGCTGAAGAATTTTTGCAAAAATTTAGCAGGAGATATAACCCTGAAAATTTAAAGATACTCCTTTCATTAGGTAACCTTGCGGATGATTATCTTTTCAACCATTTATCAGTTCACAATAATACACACCGGATAAATGTATATCAAACAGTTAAGCCCGATCAGACAGATCCTGGAATACTGGAACAACTTCGGAGCGATCAATACGATCTGATCGTTTTCACCAGCCCTTCAACATTTCATAATTTTTGTTCCATTTATGATCCGGAACTGATCGGGAAATTAAAAATGGGCAGTATTGGCGCGGTCACGACCAGGGCAATTAATGATGCAGGATTTGAGCCCCTTTTCACTGCCAGAAAATCAAATGCGGAAGGGATAAGAGATGCAATTATTGAATATTATCAATTATAAAATCATAAAACTATGGCTTTTCCGGTAACAAGATTAAGAAGATTAAGATACAATGGTGTATTAAGGCAAATGGTTACAGAAACGAAACTTTCGGTAGATGATTTTGTGATGCCGTTATTCGTTATTTCTGGTACCAACGTAAAAAACCACATCAATTCGATGCCCGGCAACTACCAGCTATCTGTTGAACTGATCGTTGAAGAGTGCAAAAAAATTGTAGCTGCAGGTGTAAAAGCAGTCCTTTTATTCGGAATCCCTGCTCATAAGGATGAAGATGGTAGTGTCGCCTGCGAACATAATGGCATCGTCCAGCAAGCCATCCGTGCCATTAAAAAAGAGTTTAAAGACCTGTATATTATTGCAGATGTGTGCAATTGTGAATACACCACTCATGGACATTGCGGGACAATTATCGATGGCGATGTGGATAACGACGCCACGCTGATTACCCTGGCAAAGCAATCGGTTTCCCTGGCAGAAGCGGGTGCCGATATGATTGCCCCAAGCGATATGATGGACGGACGTGTAGCAAAGATTCGTACGGAACTCGACGCCAATGGCTATCAGAAAATCCCGATCATGTCGTATTCTGCCAAATATGCCTCCGGATTTTACGGGCCATTCAGGGAAGCTGCTGAAAGCGCTCCAAAATTTGGGAACAGGGCAACCTATCAGATGAATCCGGCCAATTCCAATGAAGCGATCCGTGAAGTGGAACAGGACATCGCGGAAGGGGCCGATATTGTGATGGTAAAACCGGCACTCAGCTATCTGGACATCATCTATCGTGTTAAGAATGAATTTAATATGCCTGTCGCTGCCTATAATGTCAGCGGAGAATTTTCGATGGTGAAAGCGGCTCAGGAAAAAGACTGGATTGACGGAACCAGGGTAATGATGGAAATCTTAACCTCCATCAAACGGGCAGGAGCAGATATCATCATCACCTATCATGCAGTTGAAGCAGCGAATATCCTGAACGGAAAATATTGATTTAAAATAAAGAAACAATGCAATTCACAAAAAGCATAGATGCTTTTAAACGGGCTCAGCAATCAATTCCCGGAGGGGTAAATTCACCGGTCAGGGCCTTTAAAAGTGTCAACCTCAATCCTGTTTTCATCAGTAAAGCCAAAGGAACGGTCATTACCGATATTGACGGGAATCAATACATTGATTTTCTGGCTTCATGGGGACCATTGATTTTCGGTCATGCCCATGATGCCATTCTTGCAGCAATCAGTGAGGCCGCACAGAAAGGGACCAGTTACGGCGCTCCTACCGAATACGAAACGGCAATGGCTGAACTTATTGTTGAA
>JAHEYS010000516.1 GCA_023251475.1 Prolixibacteraceae bacterium | reverse complement strand
CTCAATGTCTTCTGATCCTGATTCTTATGGTGATTATGGCCCCTTCACGCCAGGATTTGTCAATATTCCCTATAATGATCTGGAAGCGCTTGAGACCGAATTAAAACATCCCAATACAGCCGGCTTCCTGGTGGAACCTATTCAGGCTGAGGCAGGTGTTTATGTTCCCAAAGATGGTTATCTGAAAATGGCAGCCGAATTGTGCAAAAAATATAATGTTCTTTTTATCGCCGATGAAGTACAAACCGGTTTGTGCCGCACCGGGAAAATGCTTGCCTGCGATCACGAGAATGTCCGACCCGATATCCTGGTCCTTGGCAAAGCCATATCCGGTGGTATGTTACCCGTCTCCTGTGTGCTGGCTGATGATGAGATTATGCTGACCATCAAGCCCGGCGAACATGGTTCCACCTATGGCGGCAATCCTGTTGCTGCAAAGGTTGCAATTGCCGCGATTGAAGTGCTGAACGATGAAAAACTTGCCGAAAATGCCACCCGGATCGGGAAAATATTCAGAGACGAGATGAAAGCTTTCAAAACAACTTTAATTGAGGAAGTTCGCGGAAAAGGGTTGCTGAATGCGATACAGATCAGGCCTGTCGAAGGGAAAAAAGCCTGGGATTTATGCCTGCTGATGAAAGAGAACGGCATTTTAGCAAAGCCCACTCACGAACATACGATCCGCTTTACACCACCATTGATTATAACCGAAGCCCAGATGCGCGAAGCAATCGGATTAATCCAAAAGTCGATGATCGCGTTTGTCTGAGCTTTTATATTTAAAACAATTTATCAATTATGAAAGTCTGAATGAAGAAAGCTCCTATTTTATTTCTGACAGTAATTTTACAGGAAGTAATCTTTCTCAGTTCAGGATACACGCAAACAAACAATACCGATTCCTTAAAACAAAAAGGACGATTCAATGCCGAATTCCGTGTTGATATCGGGAATGTTCTCCCGACTAATACCTTTGTCAAAACCCAAAATACAGACACCGATGGTCTGGCGCACTATCTGGGTTATTCCGTACGCCTGGCAAGGCAAACAACCGGTGACAAGTTATGGGAACAACTCTATGGCTATCCCACGTACGGATTAGGTCTTTATTCTGCCTTTTTCAGAAATACAAAAAAACTGGGAAATCCAATTGCCATCTACGGATTTTTTAATGCCCCCTTTTTTAAGGTCAATCAGTTAAGCCTGAACTATGAATTAGGTCTGGGACTCACCTTTAACTGGAACCATTTAGATCCCGTGAAAAATCCCAGCAATGTCGCAATAAGCGCTGATAAAAGTGTTTATATCGATGCAGGAATAAGTCTGAAATATAATCTGACCAACAGATTCGCATTAAATCTGGGATATGGTTTCACCCACTTTTCAAATGGGAGATTAAAGATGCCCAATAAGGGATTGAATACCGGGGCTACAAAAATTAGTCTTTCTTATGCCTTAAGCGACGATCCCATCTATTTCAAAAAGGATACAAGACCATTATTCTCTGGTAGTTATGAATGGATTATATCCGCTTATGGCGGTTCACGGAATGTAATTTACACCGGAACAGATGTTAACCTGGCAACTTCGATGAAAGGGATTAATTATGCTGTTTATGGGATTAGTAATACCTTAAACAGGCAAATTGATTACAAATCAAAAATCGGGGTTGGTATCACAATGGAGTTCAATGGTTCCCAAAATTCGCAGATCGTTGTGGAAGGAGCAAATCTTGATGAGGCAGAACTGCCTTTTGATCGTCATCTTGCTGTTAGCGTCTATCCATCCTATGAATTGATAATCAACAGGCTTTCAGTAATAATACAACCAGGAATTTATCTTTACAGGATGAAATCATCAGATATGACACCCGCCTTTTATCAGCGAATCGGTGTCAAATACCATTTTCTGAAAGATTCATATTTCGGAATAAACCTGAGGGCCTGTAATTTTTATGAATCTGATTTTATCGAATGGTCCATTGGTCACCGCCTGGGCTGGTCACCACATCGATTATAAATTAACGATTTATATAATTTACCGCAGATTAATCAGAAATACCTGAATAATCAAACAGATTAATTGGCAAAGAGAGACTTTCCACTGAAAAATTGGTCCGGTTCACTGATTTTAATTGCAACCGGTATCCCGAACAATTAAATTTGTATAATAAATCCTGGTTCGATTGATTTATAAGAGGTCACAGAATCAAGACCAATGAATTGGATTTAATGTATCATTAAAAAAATTTAATTATGAGAACACAAAGTTTAATCTTAGCTGTTTTAATGTTGGGGCTAATATCGTCCAGCTGCACCAAGACGACTGATTTGAATAGCACATCCGGGCAGGTGTCGCTTAAATCTGCACTTGCGCAAGGGGTTCAGGATTTAACTACAGCAGTAAATGCAATTACCACTTCGGCCGGTTATCAGGTAGTGGCGGGTCCGTCAGATCTGACAACCAAGAGCCTTTCGTTATCTCCGCTTGACACAGTTCAACACAGTATTTTGCTTGCAGACATCTCAGGTGTTTACGACTACAAAGCAACAACCGTTGTCAGGGGTCCCGGATCGTTTCTCCGCTTTTTCAATAAAACGGCAGAAAACGCACAAATGATTGTTCGAATGCCTGAGGAGAAGGTAAAAGCCTCGAGAAGTTTGCTTCATTACACTCCCAGTGACACTTTGCTGACCAATAATTATGTGGTTACTTTATCAGATTACCAGTACCGTTTCAGGTATTTCAATGGTTGGACATACCAAATGGCATCGGCTATTAAAGTTAAGGATGTGGATGCAGGTTTATTAAAAATTCAGACTTCAAACGATAAGACTTTGGGTTACAAATTCGCATCCCAGTTTAATTTCCCCAATGGTTATGTGACCAAGACCTCATACACTTCAGGGGATACCGCTATTTCCAGCTATGCAATCTCAAATGGAACTAAAACGCTTTATGAAGAGAAATATGTTGGAATCAAAAGCAGTACTGAATTAAGGCACAGGGAAACCGAATTTTCCTTAACGATCGGTAATGTACTAATAGTGAGGAAGTTAAACCATGCCCAGACAAGTCTGGACAGTGCGAAGGTTTATGTCAGCGGAGTTCTTCAGACCAAATCGAAGGTAGAAATTGTTGACAAGGTGACCGATAACACCAATCAAAGCGTCGCAGGACAAAAAAGGGAGTTAAAAATCACCTTTGATGACGGAACAAGTAAAACCTTTACCGAGCTTGCCGGAGCTGCTATTACCGACATCAGCACTTTGTTTGCATCAATGCGCCAGGCCAATTTCGCCACAGCAATCATCGACTGGATTGCCTGGGATGTCTATACCAAAAAATAATAGCTGGTACAGCGAACGGTTCGTTGTGACAGATCACCCAAATTTCCGGAAAAATCTTACAGGTAAAAATTACAGTTAGAAGTGAAATTGCGTTAGAAATGCAGGAGGAGGTGGATTCACTTCCTCTTCTTTTCGTTTCTAACCCCTCATTTAACTATTTTTAC
>JAHEYS010000061.1:15150-40231 GCA_023251475.1 Prolixibacteraceae bacterium | reverse complement strand
ATGGTCCTTGGAAGGAAGCCGAACCCTATCACTCCCATCCGCATGAGCAAACCTGTTACATCGCCAAAGGAGAAATCATTCTTTTCTGCGAGGGGGAACCTGATCAGCAACTTTCAGAGGGGGACCTTTTCTATATCCCTTCGGGGATAAAACATACCATCCGGGTACTGTCCCCGGTTGCCAGGCTGGTTGACAGCTTCTCTCCTATCAGAAAGGATTTTATTGAATAATAAATTAGTTGTCAAGGCGTTAATGCCTTGACAACTAATTTAATCAATGAATCTTTTGGTCAAATCGCCATAAGCATCAATACGACGATCGCGCAGAAATGGCCACCAGCGCCGTACCGATTCAGATCGTTGAAAGTCGATCTCTACGATCAGATTGGCCTCTTCGGACTCGGGGGCAATTGCCAATAGTTCCCCCTGTGGTCCGGCAACAAAGCTATTTCCCCAAAAGGTGATTCCGTTTGTCTGGCCTGAAGGATCAGGCTCAAAACCGGTGCGGTTAACTGCGATCACCGGCAATCCGTTTGCCACAGCATGTCCTCGCTGTGAAATAATCCATGCCTCCCGTTGACGATTTTTTTCATCATCCTGATCTGTAGATTCATACCCGATGGCAGTTGGGTAAATCAATAACTCAGCACCGGCAAGCGCCATCAGCCGTGCCGCTTCAGGATACCATTGATCCCAGCAGATAAGTACTCCCAGTTTTCCAACAGAGGTTTGGACAGGTTCAAATCCAAGGTCGCCGGGGGTAAAATAAAACTTTTCGTAATAGGCCGGATCATCGGGGATATGCATCTTCCGGTATTTCCCGGCAATGGAACCATCTTTTTCAAAGACTACAGCGGTATTGTGATAAAGTCCGGCAGAACGTTTTTCAAAAAGCGATGTCACTAAAACTACTTCGTATTTGCGTGCCAAATGGCTGTAAAAATCGGTCGAGCTACCCGGAATTGTTTCTGCGAGATCGAAAAGCGTGGTATCCTCTGTCTGACAAAAATATAAGGAATTATGAAGTTCCTGTAAAACGATCAGTTTCGCCCCTTTTTCTGCGCACCAGGCAATACTGGAAGCTAATTTCAACATATTTACTTCCGGATCGAAACTGTTTATCTGTTGTATCAGGCCTGTTTTGAGCATTTTAGGTAGAATTAATTATTTTTCAGATATATGACAAAAATAAACGGAAAAATAGAATGTGGCATTATTCTTATGTAAATATTAAAGTTCAGAATATACGACAATATACAATTTCGGCTGCGTATTACAACACCCCTTCAGGGAATTGCATCGTCACACAATGGAGCGATCCGTGCTGTTTAATCAGCGCTGAGCAGTCAATCCCGATGATCTCCCTGCCAGGAAAAGCTTTTGCTAACTGGTAGGCGGCAATTTTATCCTTAGGTGAGTTGTAGAATGGAACAAGGACAGCTCCGTTTACAATCAAAAAATTTGCATAAGTAGCAGGTAATCTGATCTCCCCATCATAAACAGGATCAGCCATGGGAAGGGGTATCAGGTGGTAAGGCTGATTATCCAGCGTTCTAAAAGAAGCGAGTTCCTGCTCCATCACACGTAATGACTCAAAATGCTCATCCTTTAAATCATCACATTTGACATAGGATATTGTCTGTGGATCGCAAAACCTTGCCAAAGTATCAATATGACTATCCGTATCATCTCCTGCCAGGTAACCAGTCGACAACCAGAGTACCTGCCGTAAACCAAACAGTTCAGTAAGCAGTTGTTCTATTTGGAATTGCGTCAGGTGGTTGTTTCTGTTTACAGACAACAGACAATCCTTTGTTGTGAGCAAAGTCCCCATTCCGTCCGATTCGATGCTTCCCCCCTCTAAAATCAGGTTTTGTTGATTCCTGTAATCAACTTCATTCCGAAAAAATCCATATTGATACAGCGAAGCGGTAATCTGGTTATCATGGTTGGCGGCAAACTTCATACCCCAACCATTAAAAGTGAAGTCATAAAAGGTAATCTTTCCGTCAATTATCACTGTAATTGGACCATGATCGCGCGCCCATGTATCATTTGAAGGAAACTCCGCTAAAAAAATATTTTCACTCCTGCACTCCTTAAGTTTTTCATTCAATGAGCGATGCTCCCTGCAAACGATCAATAGTTTCTCCCTTTCAGCAATCGCCTTAGCAATCGAGACAAAACAACCTTCCACCTCATCCAGCATTGGGGCCCAGTCGGTTTCCTCGTGCGGCCAGGTAAGCAACACCCCACTTTGACCGGCCCACTCTGAAGGCAAAACTATTTTTTGTTTATTCATTAATAATTAACTATTTATATTATTCTAATTAAAGAATCAATTTGAATCAAAAATAGTTCAATTCAAGATCAATTTGAACCGTTAGCATCTCTGAATACTTTAATTTTTCATTCTTTCATTCTTTTACACTCCGTTTCTCCTCCTCTACTTAACCGACGCCAGGATTCCCTTCAGAAACTGGTCATGGTCAAACCCTTCCTCTGAGAACCCTAAACGAACAATCACAAGATTGCGGGAAGGGATTATGAAAATTCTTTGTCCCCGGTGTCCATCACAATAGAACATATCTTCAGGTGCATCTTGAATTGATTTTGAACGATTTAGCCAGAACTGTGCCCCATATTCTCCTTTTGAGGCAGTAACGGGTGTCCTGGTATAATTGACCCACCCCTTCGGGAGAATGGTATCATTTTTCCAGATGCCATCATTATAATAGAGTAATCCAAATCTTGCCCAATCGCGTGCAGAGGCGTAACCGTAAGATGATCCCACAAAACTGCCATCTGCATCTGTTTCCAGAATCATGGAGGTGACACCTATTTTATTGAATATTTCACGATAGGGAAATTCATGATAACGCTGATCATTACCGATCAGTGTACGCATAATGCCGGAGAGTATATTTGAAGTACCGGAAGAATATTTCCATTCTTCTCCGGGTTTTTTCTCATAGGGAACATCAATGGCATCCTTGTAGCAGCCCTGCGAACGGTAGAGCATATTGGTTACAGATGAGACGTCGCTATAATCCTCATTCCATTTTAATCCGCTGCTCATGTGCATTAAATCGTTGACAGTGATATCACGCCGCCTGTCGCCTGACCATTGGTTGACAGGAGCAATCGCATGAATATTTAATTTCCCTTTTTTAGCCAGTACGCCTGCCATTGCATTCATAATGCTTTTGTTCATCGACCACCCCCAGATCCTGGTATCGGCTGTAATTCCCAACGCTTTGGCATATTTTTCGGCAATTAGCTCACCTTTATACAGAACAACCACGGCAGCCGTCCATCTATAATCTGTTGATGGCGGACCGAAAGCATTGTCAATTGCTTTATGAAGCCGGAGCGTGTCAATTTCGGGATAAACTGTATCTTTCGGCTGATCGCCATTTGGCCAGGGGATTCGCCATGACCCCTGCCGGATGATCACCGGAGGGGTGAAAGTGATTTTTTGAAGTGAATCACCTGAACGGTTTCCCACCAGGCAACAACCAAAACCTTCGCGATATACAGCAGTCTGCTTTGCCAAACCCCATAAAGAGGTGGTAACTGACTTATTTTTAAAGTCAACAATACTCGTAGTATATTTCACGATCGAATAATTCAGATCTACTGACTTCACAATCAGTGGGTCCCTTCCCGTCAGGAAAACAGCTGTCGCCATTGATTTTGCCCCATATCCCGTTGCTATGTAGAGTTTTGGATACTGGGAAGCTATAACAGCGATCAAAGCGACAATAACCAAAACCGGGATTAATATTTTACGTCTTTTCATATTTTAATATTATGAATTTAGATCAGGTAAAATGAAATATGCATTGAGCATGATTGAAGAACCACAAACCGGAATGATAATGAGATCCTGGGAATCCAAGATTTAAGAAGTTAATTCCATCCCCGGCATATACAAGATTAAAACAAATTGTTGAATAGGCAGTTAAATTATTCCTCTTCAAGTGCCTGTTCAAGTTCTTCGGTCATTTCGAGGTTATGGAAGACGTTTTGAACATCTTCATTCTCCTCCAACTCCTCGATCATCCGTAGTACAATTTTAGCATCAGCAACCGCCAGCCGCTTATCTACACGTGGAATCCGCTGCAATTCGGTCTTTTGAGGTTCTATTCCCAGCTCCTCCAATTTTTTATTGAAATTACCAAAATCCTCGAGCGCTGTCGTTACAATAACCATATCCTCCTCTATTTCGATATCCTCAGCTCCGGCTTCAATAAATTCCAGCTCAAGATCTTCAATAGTCATCCCCTCCTTCACGGGAATTGAAAACACCCCTTTCCGGTCAAAAATAAAATTCAGTGAGCCCTTTGTGGCAAGTGTCCCTCCACGCTTGGTGAAAATATGGCGGATATCGGCAACTGTCCTATTGTTGTTATCGCTCAGACACTCCACAAAAACGGCAACTCTTCCGGCGCCATACCCTTCCAGAAAGATCTCAGACAGATCATTTCCATCCTTCTCACCTTTACTTATTGCCCTGTCAATATTATCTTTAGGCATATTCTGACCTTTGGCATTCATCACCGCAATTCGTAACCTTGCATTCATGGCCGGATCACTGATTCCACCCTCTTTGACCGCAACAGTAATCTCTTTTGCTAACCGGGAAAAAATATTCGATCGTTTGGCATCAAGCGCCCCCTTCTTTCTTTTAATCTTTGACCATTTACTATGTCCTGACATATTTTGATTTTTACTTTGTCCACAAAATTAATAAATGTATCGGACTTGCGCCAACAACCCACAAAAGGGGTATTTGGTTATTTAGCGATATTACTTTATTTTGTACCGTCTTAAGTTAAATCATTCTCAAAATATGGCAAAACCGATTATTAACAGGGATAACCTGGATGGCACAAGCATAATTACCTATGATCAGCATATTACGGGCAGAGAATTGTTGAAATATATTCAACATTATTCACTGTTAATTAATAATCAGGAAATTAACAAAATTGCCATCTATTCTGAAAACCGCCTGGAATGGTTTTATTCCTTCTATGCCGCACTTCAGTGTAATTGTATCGCAGTACCTATCGATTATATGGCTTCGGCTGAAGATGTCGCCTATATTCTGGATGACTGTCAGCCTGAAATATTGTTTATAAGTGCAGCAATGGAAGAGACTTATACAAAAGTGAAGGGGAAAAGTACTTTTCACCCAGGTATCATCATCTTTGAAGATCACCCACCAGTTGCAGATCAATCCGAGAGTGAATGGAGAGGCCCGCAGGACAACGAAACAACCGCTGTAATCATCTATACATCAGGAACTACAGGAAGTCCTAAAGGGGTCATGCTCTCTTTTGCAAATATCATCGCAAATATGGAAGCAGTAATTGCTGCAAAAATCTTTCTTCCCGGAAGCCAGACATTAGTGCTCCTCCCCCTGCACCACGTCTTCCCGCTCGTTGGTTCGATGATGGTTCCGTTGTATGCAGGTGGAATTCTGGTGGTCTCCCCTTCGATGCAGACACCGGACCTGATGAAAACACTTGCAGACAATGAGGTTTATGTAATGATAGGGGTTCCCAGACTTTATGAACTGATGTACCGGGGATTAATGGCGAAGATAAATAAGAGTGTCGTTGCCAAAGCCTTTTTAAACCTGGTTTATCTGACCAAAAGCAGAAGGTTGGGTAAAATCCTGTTCAAAAAAATCCATAACGGACTTGGGGGGCATCTGAGGTTTATGATCGCCGGAGGGGCCGCATTAAACAAAGAGGTAGGAAAGTTCTTCTACGCCATTGGTTTTGATATCCTTGAAGGATTTGGAATGACCGAAGCCGCCCCAATGATCACCTTTCCACGTCCCGGAAATGTAAAAATTGGTTCAACAGGTCAGGCCCTTCCTGGACTGACCATTGAGATCCGGGACGGAGAAATTGTGGCGAAGGGACCAAATATTATGAAAGGGTATTACAATCGCCCGGAAGAGACGGCTGAAGTGATCAAAGACGGATGGCTTTATACGGGTGATCTTGGCCGGATTGAAAAAGGAGGCTTTCTATATATCACTGGAAGAAAAAAAGAGATTATTGTATTACCTAACGGGAAAAATATTAACCCGGTAGAGGTAGAGATGAAACTTGAGGGTTCTTCACCGGCAATCAAGGAAGCTGGAATATTTATGTACAAAGAGATGCTTCATGCGGTTATTTTTCCTGATTACAAATACCTTTCCGATAACAATATTGAGGATACGCTCCACTATTTCAGAGAATCGGTCATATCTCCGTTCAATGCAGGGATGAGTTCCTATAAACGGATTACGCAGTTCACACTGGTGATTTCGGAATTGCCCAGAACCCGCCTATCAAAACTTCAGCGGTTCAAGCTGGAGGATTTGATTCATCAGACCGAAAGCCAGAAACCAAAAACCAGGGATCCGGATACGGATGAATACCGCGCTGTGAAATCGTACCTCGAAGCTATGGTGGACATGGATATTTCGCCCGAAGACCATCTTGTGTTCGATATTTCCCTTGATTCGCTGGGAAAACTAAGCCTGATAAATTTCATCGATAAGACCTTTGGGGTAAAGATAAGCGAAGAGCAGTTAATCAAATTTCCATCCATTCATACCATCTCTGAATACATCAGATCCAATAAACTCTTTCACAAACAGGAAGATACAAGCTGGACGGGAAATATGAAAGACGGAATGGAGGTCGATCTGCCAAAATATTCATTTCTCCTTGGCACCATAGTCCGTTCGGTCCGATCGGTTGCGCGGATCTTTATAAGCGTTGAAGGAAGAGGATTTGAAAATATACCGGAGGGGGCCTGCTTTTTTGCCCCTAATCACCAAAGTAAACTTGACGCCTTTCTTGTTCTTTCGTTCCTGGATAAGAAAACACTGAAAGATACTTATGCGTATGCTAAAAAAGATCATGTCAAAGGGGCTCTTCGCAAGTTTCTGGCGCACCGGACAAACGTCATCGTTATGGATCTGACAAGGGATCTGAACGAGTCAATCCACAAGATGGCAGCGGTGGTCAAACTGGGGAAGAAAATTCTGATATTCCCTGAAGGTACGCGAACTTTAACCGGTAAGATGGGAACATTTAAAAAGACCTATGCCTTGTTAAGTGTCGAACTGGCGATTCCAATTGTGCCGGTCGTAATTTCGGGGGCTTATTACGGTGAGAAAACAGACAAAAGCAGGAACAAAAGAACAAAGATCACTGTTGAGTTTCTCCCTGCTGTACAGCCTGCAGGATTAACCGCCGATGAGCTGAATGAATTGATCCGGCAGCGGATTGAAGAAAAACTTTGAATAAGTCACCGGGTGAGTATTCAGATTCTGTGCACTCACCCGGTGACTAATGATGAGAGGATGTCTGAACAATGATTCGTGTGATTATGTCTCCCCATAGAAGTAATTTATCAGGTGAGACAAACATCTTCTACTTGGAGACACAAATCTTCAAGACGGGTACAAACATCTTCTATGTGGAAACACATATCATCAATATGGTGGTAAACATCTTCTATGGGAAGATACCTATCATCAATAGGGAGGCATACATCTTCTGTTAGTAGACCAATCTCATCAGTGCAGAAACAACATTGTTCAATGGCGGGTTAAAAATGTTCAGAACCGTTTAATCTGTTTCTGTTGATGGATGGCGCCACGAATATATCAACACCGGCGTCTGTTCCTGCACTTCAAAATAAATTGATATTCCCAGTCCGGTTCCCACTCCGGGTGGGGCCCGGACTGGGACTTAAGCAATTTGTGTAGTTTTATTTTTGCCCCCCTGAAACAATTATTACACTTCTCCGTTTACTTACTATTCAAAATTTGGTAAATCAAACGAATAACTAAACATCTTTATGGCGGCTGCCATGACATGCTGAATTTTGAAACAGATTTAAAATCAAATAATTTTAACATGAAAAGAAGAGACTTTGTGAAAAACTCCGTTCTTTCCACTGCAGGCCTGTTGATTTCCCGCGACTTATATGCAAAACCCAAAGGACCAGTTTATGGTCATAATGAGATGACATACCATCTCAATACAACATGGGGCTCGTTAAATCCTGAGAAAACCCCTGTTAACAATTGTCATGAGATGATTCAGGATAAAAAGGGGAGAATTCTTTTGCTGACCAATGAAACCCGCAATAACATCATCATTTACAACAAAAGCGGAAAACTGATTGATACCTGGGGCAAGGAATTCCCGGGTGCACACGGACTTACCATACATCATACAGGTAAGGAAGACTTTTTATTCATCACGGACACCAACCGGCATCAGGTCTTCAAAACAACTATTGACGGAAAGATTTTGCTGACAATTGACCCCCCTTCTGATATTGCAGCTTACAAAAAAAAGGAGGCATTCGTCCCCACAGAAACCGCAGTATTGGAAAATGGCGAATTCTATATCGCTGATGGTTATGGCGCCCAGCATATTTTGCACTATGATGCTGAAGGTCATCTGTTAAATTCCTTTGGTGGAAGAGGGACCGGTGATGAGTTTTTTGATAATGCTCACGGTATCTGTGTCGATTACCGAAACCCTGCACCCACTTTACTCATTACAGACAGAACCCGGAATGCATTCAAACGGTTCTCATTAGATGGTAAACTATTAGAAGTGATTCACCTGCCCGGCGCCTGTGTATGCAGGCCTGTGATAAAAGGTGATTACCTGTATGCTGCAGTTTTAAGGTCCCCAAATCTGGACACAAAAGGCTCCGGCTTTGTTACCATATTGAATAAGGAAAATAAAGTAGTTTCAAATCTGGGAGGTTCAGCGCCGGTTTATGAGCATAATCAGCTTGTCCCAATGTTCCAGACGGATAAAATATTTATCCATCCGCACGATGTATGCATTGATGATGAAGGGAGCATTTATGTTGCACAGTGGGCATCAGGCAAGGTCTATCCTTATAAGTTCACAAAGGTTTAAATGAAACCCTCATGAGCAGTTGCTCGACAATGAAGATGAAAATCTATGAGGGTTCCATGTGACCGATTAAAAACAAATTATTTTCACATGAATGAAAAAATATAACGTATTATCTTTTGCAGTAATCATAGTTGCCGGATTAACTTTTGGAATCACCCTCTTTTTAAAAAACAGGAAGAATAGTCAGGACAATGCAGTATCCTATAATCGTGATATTCGTCCCTTACTCTCCGACAAGTGCTTTACCTGTCATGGCCCCGACGCCAATAAAAGAAAGGCCGGCTTGCGCCTTGATCAGCAATCGGGAGCTTATGCTGAATTGCAAAAAAATAAAGGCAACTATGCAATTGTCCCTGGATCACCGGAAAAGAGTGAGTTAATTAAACGTATAGAATCGAATGATCCGGCCGTAATGATGCCTTTGCCGGAGAGTCATCTGACCAGACTGACGCATGAGGAGATTAATCTTTTCAAAAGATGGATTAGTGAGGGGGCCAGGTATGAAAAACACTGGGCATTTGTGGCGCCGGTAAAAGCGCCCCTTCCAAAGGTCAGCGACAAAAGCTGGACAAGGAATGAGATTGATCAGTTCATTCTTCATAAAATGGAGCAAAAAGGGTATTCGCCCAATGACGAAGCGGCACAAGAAACATTGATTAAAAGGGCATTCGCAGACATTACAGGCCTTCCACCAACATGGCAGGAGATGAAACTGTGGAGTGCAGCTTCCAGTAAAGATTGGTACAGTCAGCTAATTGATACCCTATTACAAAAACCCTCCTATGGCGAAAAAATGGCCATTTTATGGTGCGACCTTGCACGATATGCTGACTCTTTTGGCTTTCAGGATGATAATATACGATCGCAGTGGCCATGGAGAGATTGGGTAATTTATGCGTTCAATAAAAATATTCCTTACGACAAATTCCTCACTGATCAGATTGCCGGTGATTTGTTACCAAACGCCACCAAAGAGAATATTTTGGCGACGGCATTTTTCCGCAATCACAAATATACCGAAGAGGGGGGAATCATTGAAGAAGAGTACCGGGTTTCCTACAATATTGATAAAACAAGGACTTATGGAAAAGCAATATTGGGGGTTACCATTGAATGTGCACAATGTCATGATCATAAGTATGACCCATTTTCAAATAAAGATTATTACCAGCTGTATGCCTTTTTCAATATGAGTAAAGAAAAGGGATTTGAAGGGGATGTCAGCACATCGACACCTGCTAAAAAGCCAAAATTGTTTATTACGAATGAAGAGCGGGAAAAATTCATGCCCTATATTAATGCTGTTGATACCAATATGTTACAGGTTTCGGTAATGGGAGACAGCTCTTTGATAAAACCAACCTATATCCTAAGCAGGGGAAGATACGATGCCCCAACCACCACCGAGGTAAAACCTGCCGCACTCGGGTCGGTCATGCCCTATGATACACTTATTTACCCCCGTAACAGGCTGGGACTTGCACAGTGGACCATTAATAAAAAGAATCCGTTGACTGCCCGTGTGTTTGTGAACTTTATCTGGCAGGAACTTTTCGGGAAGGGGATCGTAAAGACTTCGGGTGATTATGGCCTACAGGGAGAATTGCCAACGCACCCTGAATTATTGGATTGGCTGGCAGTCGATTTTATGGATCATAACTGGGACATCAAATATCTGATTAAAAAAATTCTCACAAGTAACACCTATTGTCAGTCAGGTGAAGTCACCAAAAAACAGTTGGAGCAGGATCCTGAGAATGTTTACTATTCGAGGTCACCACGTTTAAGATTTAAGGCCGAGATCATTCGCGACTGGATTCTAGGCAGCAGCGGTTTACTGAATCCCAGGATTGGTGGACCGAGTGTTAAGCCTTATCAACCTAAAGGTGTTTGGGAAAGCACCACATCCGGACGTGGGGTGCTGGCAAGTTATAAACAGGATCATGGGCCGGCGATCTACAGAAGGGGGTTATACACCATCTTTAAATTAACTGCGCCGCCGCCAAGTCTGATGATCTTTGATGCAAGCAGCAGGGACCAGTGCGAAACGAGACGTTCGAGTACCAACACCCCGTTGCAGGCCTTGACAATGCTGAATGATCCAACCGTTTTGGAAGCCTCCAGGGTATTGGCAGAGCATATATCCAGTACACCTCAGAACCTTGGTGAAAAGATAGAGCAGGCCTTCGAATCGATTCTTGTCAGGAAACCATCCAAATTTGAAAGAAACAAATTATTGGATTATTGCATAAAACAACAGCAATATCTCAAAGAGCATCCCGATTTATTGAAACTAACCCTGGCTGTGGGAGAATACAAACACCCCAACTCAGATTATAACCTTTCAGAAGCAGGGGCATTAATGAAAACGATTTTAATCATCTATAATCTCGAAGAAGCGATCACAAAATCTTAATCTTTAATTATGAGAGAATTCATAGAACATGGATTGAACCAAAACAGGCGCAGGTTTTTATCAAAATTAAGCCTGGGAATCGGAGGATTAGCTTTAGGTTCGCTCATGGTGCCCGGTATTTTTGAAGGGAAAAACGAAGAGGACCTATTTTCGAATGTACTCCCCCACTTCGCACCAAAGGCAAAACGGGTGATCTATCTGTTTCAGAATGGCGCCCCCTCGCAACTTGATTTATTTGATTATAAGCCTTTACTGCAAAAAATGCAGGGAGAAGATTTACCGGCAAGTATCAGGATGGGGCAACGACTTACGGGTATGACGGCCAATCAGGCAAAATTTCCACTCGCAGGAACAAAATTTAATTTTTCGCAACACGGGCATAGTGGCGCATGGTTTAGTGAAACCCTTCCCCATCTGGCAACGATGAGTGATGATTTATGTTTTGTCAGGTCTGTGTATACTGAAGCGATCAATCATGATCCCGCACTGACCTTTTTCCAGACCGGCGCACAGGTAGGGAACCGGCCGAGCATGGGATCCTGGATAAGTTATGGATTGGGAAGTGAAAACAAAAATCTTCCGGCCTTTTGCGTCTTACTCAGCAAAGGAAAGGGGAACGGTCAGGGGGTTTACTCCAAACTGTGGTCCAACGGATTTTTGGATTCAATTCACCAGGGAGTCCAGTTTAGCAGCGGTGAAGAGCCGGTAAAATATCTAACCGATCCTGAATTCATCAACCGCTCAGATAAAAGGGCAATGCTTGATGAGATTTCCGAACTAAATAATGCAGCCTACAAAAAGATAGGAGATCCTGAAATTGTAACCAAGATCCAGCAATACGAATTGGCCTACCGGATGCAGATGGCTGTTCCCGAGCTTACTTCGTTACAAAACGAGCCTGAATCAATTCTAAAAATGTATGGGCCGGAGTGTTTAATCCCCGGAACCTATGCCGCAAATTGTCTTTTGGCGCGTAAATTGTCTGAAAACGGCGTCCGTTTTGTACAATTGTATCACCAGGGATGGGATACACACGGAAATCTGCCCAAGGAACTTGAAGGCCAGTGCAAGGATGTTGATCAATCTTCGGCTGCATTAATCAAGGATTTAAAACAACGTGGCTTACTCGACGAAACACTGGTGATATGGGGGGGTGAATTTGGCCGGACAAACTACTGCCAGGGGGCTTTGACGAAAGATAATTATGGAAGAGACCATCACCCCCGTTGTTTTACCATTTTTATGGCCGGGGGTGGCGTCAAACCGGGCGTATACGGTGAAACTGACGAATTTGGATATAACATTACTAAATTGCCGGTACACGTTCACGATTTTCATGCCACGGTAATGCACCTGATGGGTATTGATCATGAGAAATTCACGTTTAAACATCAGGGCAGACGCTACCGGTTGACAGATGTTGCCGGAAATGTAGTCCATGAATTAATCAGCTAATTATGTGGGAGAAAAGAATTTATCAAATACTGGATTTGGGATTATGGGTATTGAATCCATTACTGATCGTTCTGGCAATTTATAATCAAAATTTACACCCGGGACTTTTTTTTCAATGGATAGGAAAACTTCATCCTTTGGCTTTACACTTCCCGGTCGTTTTTGGAATCTTAATCGCCATTTATCTTCTGTTTTTTCAACTTCGCCGTTTTCCGGTTGATACCGAGCGATTACTTTTAGCCATTAACGCAGTAATTGCGAGCAGTGTTGTAATATGCGGGCTACTGTTGTCGGGACAAAATGCCTATGACCATGATCTTTTGAATTTACATAAATGGGGAGGTATTTCGGTCGCCCTGTTCAGCTGGTTATTCCTTTACCTCACCGATTTAAACAACAGGTTCAAAAGGTATTTCGCGTTTGTGTTTTTATTTGTTCTTATCGGATCAACACACAAAGGGGCGCAGCTTACCCACGGTGTCAATGCACTGAGTTTTCCACAGCCGTCACTATCCGGTTCGAAACTTAAAACAGCTTCAGACAGTTCTGCAACACTTTACGAATTAGGTATTGCCCCTGTGCTCTCCCAAAAATGTATCAGTTGTCACGGAACTGACAAAATGAAAGGAAATCTGCAACTCAATTCAGCTGAGAACATCCTCAAAGGGGGTAAACACGGAGATATCCTTAAAGGAGATGCAAATAGTTCCCCCCTATTGCTTCAAAGAATACACTTGCCCTTAAATGATGAAAAACACATGCCTCCGGAAGGTAAATTGCAACTTACCAGCGAAGAAATAAGTTTTTTAACCTCTTGGGTCAAAAGAGGCGCCAATTTCAAAATCAAATCAGATCAGTTGTCACCAAATGACAGTTTACTTCTGTTAACAAAAAATTCAAGGGTTGATTCGGATCAAAAATTTGAACCAAAGGGTAATCTTCCTGATTTAACTGCTTTTAATTCTGATTATTGCACTACGAATTACCTCTTTCATGGATCAGATGAAGTGGAAGTCAATTTTTTCCAGGGCATATTTTACAATCACGAGAACCTGAAAAAATTGGAGAAAATTAAAAATCAGATCGTTAGCTTAAATATGCAGGGAATGCCTTTGAAAAAAGAGGACCTGGAAATCATCGGGCGATTCATAAACTTACAAGAAATAAATTTGAATGGTACGAAACTGGAGATCAGTGCTCTCAATATTTTGAAATCTTTACCTCAGCTTAAATCTGTTTCAATCTGCGGAATCGAATTTGATGAGGCGGCACTGGACAAATTTCTCGACCAATCAAAATTCTCAGAATTAAATGTCTGGACAAAAAACGGGAGTCAGAAACAACTCGAAAAACTGATCCAAAAGTACCCGGCCATTAAAATTATTGTCGGGGATAATATGGAGGATCAGATCATGAAAATTAGTAATCCTACTATTGAACAGGATTCTCTTATTATCGTTAATCATCTGGATATTAAGTTAAAGCATCTTTTAAAGGGGGTTGTAATCAGATACACCACCGACGGAAGCGATCCCGACAGTCTGAAAAGCAATGAATATAAGGGTTTGTTCAGGCTTTCACAAAATACGGTATTAAAAATAAAAGCGTTCAGGACAGGATGGAAAAGTAGTGATATTGTTCAAAAAACCTTTTATAAGTCGGAGATCCACCCCGATTCAATAGCCTTACTGACAATTCCCGATCCGAAACACCGTGGGAAAGGCGCCCCGACACTTATCGATTATGAACTGGGCGAAAACAACAGATATACAGACAAATGGCTGGGTTACAAGGATTCAGGAATGGAATTAGTAATCGGGTTTAATCAGATTAGACCTTTGAATTCAGTCCGTTTTAATGCTTATGTTGAGACCGGGCCGTCAATTTTTCCAATCACCTCAATTACTGCACAGGGTAGCAATGATGGAAAGCAATTTAAAGAGATTGCCGGGACAACATTTCCACCAGCTCAAAAAACAGATCCATCAGGCGCCAGGGCCTTCACCTGCAATTTTCCAAAAGGGACTTCCTATAAATATTATAAATTTATGGTATCCAATCTTAAGAAAATGCCGGCATGGAAGAAAGACAACAAAGGAAAACCGGCCTGGATATTTGTGGACGAACTATTCCTAAACTAATTTAGGAAAAGAATTTAAAAATCTTAAATTTGAATTATCCATTATTAAGAAATTTGAATTCATGAAAAGACTAATTTACTTATTAATTATTAGCTTATGTTTTGCAAATTGCAAACACCAAATTTCGCGAATTGGGTATACCAACAATACTAAAAGTTCGACATATGTAAATCGGAATATTACGATTAAAAAGTTTGAAATTATACCAGATTCAGTAGCCACTAAAATTGGAACAATCAAGTTAAGTGATTCGGGATTTTCAAATAGTTGCAGCGAAGAAGATGCAATAGTTATCTTAAAAAGGGAGGGTTGTGCATTAAATGCTGATTTTATAAATATTACTAAAGAGACAAAACCGAATAGAGAGAGCAATTGTTATCGATGTCGGGCAGACTACTATAAATTTAAAAAATAATTTCTATAAATCAGTTATTCAAACAAAATATTCAATAATGAATTTGTAAAACCATAAAAAGAAAAGGGCACCGATTGGCGCCCTTTTCTTTTTATGGTTTCAGATGATATCTTATGCCAGTAGTGCTTTAACCTGGATGTAGATATTTTCGGCAGTAAATCCTAATTGTTTGTCCAACACATCATATGGAGCAGAGAAGCCGAATGAACTCAAACCCCAGATAGCTCCGGAATCGCCTACAAGTCCGCGCAATGTGACCGGTAGTCCGGCAGTCAGGCCAAATTTAGGCACGCTGTATGGTAAAACACGCTCCTGGTAAGCTTTATCCTGCTCACGGAAAAGTCCTTCTGAAGGGGCCGATACAATGCGGACACCTAATCCGTCACGTTCACGTAACAAAGCTGCGCCTTCCACCAGGGAGGCAACTTCGGAGCCAGATGCCACCAGAATTACGGAAGGATTTTCACATTCTTCAACGATATAAGCACCTTTGGCAGCTTGTTTGGCCTCTTCATACCTGTTGGTTTTGGCAGGAAGATCTTTGATATTTTGTCTTGAAAGAATTAAAGCTGTTGGCGTACTTGTATTCTCCAGCGCCAATTGCCAGGCCACGGTTGTTTCCTGCGCATCAGCGGGACGCAATACCAAAGTGGAATTTTCTCCGTGATGATTCTTGAGCTGCTCCATCAGTCGCAGCTGAGCCTCGTGTTCAACCGGTTGATGAGTTGGTCCGTCCTCTCCCACCCGGAAAGCGTCGTGTGTCCAGATATATTTTACAGGAAGTTCCATCAAAGCTGCCAATCGTAACGCAGGCTTCATATAATCTGAAAACACAAAGAAAGTCCCGCAGGCTGCAATAATGCCTCCATGCAGCGCAATCCCGTTCATTACGGAGGCCATGGTAAGTTCACAAACCCCTGACTGCAAAAATGCACCAGAAAAATCACCATTTTTAAATGCCTTGGTATTATTCAGGAATCCGTCGGTTTTATCTGAATTGGAAAGGTCAGCCGAAGATACAATCATGTTATCAACCTGTTTGGCAAAAGCAGCAAGAACCGTAGCAGAGGCGTTTCTTGTAGCAGCTCCGGCTTTCTGTACTATTTTTGAGTAATCAAATTCAGGTGCATCGCCTGAAAGAAATTTATCGAGCTTCGCAGCTAGCTCAGGATTGGCAGCTGCCCAGGCATCCTCTTCGTCATTTTTAACATTGGCCCATGCCATTAACGTTTCACGACGTTTGGCATAAAGTTCAGCGACATCGGGGAAAATCACAAACGGATTTTCAGGATCACCCCCCAAATTGGCAATTGTCTTCTTGAACGAAGCTCCGGCGTGGGTCAGGGGTTGACCGTGAGTTGAACACTGACGTTCGAAGCTTGAACCATCTTCCTTAACGGCCCCTTTACCCATCGTAGTTTTACCGATGATAATGGTCGGTTTGTGTTTTTCTGTCAATGCACTTTTAATCGCTCCCCTGATGGCATCCGGATCGTTTCCGGCAATGTTCAGAACGTTCCACCCCCAGGCAGTATACTTCATCGAAGTATCTTCCGCAGTTACGGCATCAGTTTCGGTAGAGAGCTGAATATCATTTGAATCATAAAACATGATCAGGTTATTCAATCCCAGATAACCCGCCAGGCGGCCGGCACCCTGAGAAATTTCTTCCTGAATACCTCCGTCAGAAATGAAAGTAAAAGTTTTATGAGACATCCATTCACCAAAACGGGCAACAAGAAAACGTTCAGCAATTGCAGCACCAACTGCCATTGTATGCCCTTGTCCCAGCGGACCGGAGGTATTTTCAACTCCACGCTCCGGGTCAACTTCCGGGTGACCAGGTGTTACTGAACCCCATTGGCGGAATTTGGTCAGATCGTCAATGGAATAGTTCCCTGCAAGTGCCAGGACAGCGTACAGCATTGGCGACATGTGCCCCGGGTCGAGGAAAAACCGGTCACGGAATGGCCAGGTCATCTCGCTGGGATCATAATTTAAAAACTCTGAAAAAAGAATATTCACGAAATCGGCTCCCCCCATTGCACCTCCAGGATGGCCTGAATTCGCTTTTTCTACCATTGCCGCAGAGAGAATACGGATATTGTCTGCCGCCCTGTTTGTCACTGAATTACCCATTTTAATACTGTTTGAAAATGATTGTAAAAATTTATGCAAATATAACTTATTGTATTCTATAATAATAAATTACATAAAATCACCCGGCAGTTATTTAACTGTCACACGATGTTTTTCTATGTTATAAAAAGTTTATTTAGCCCTCAGTGACCTGACCATATATACCCCTTCAATTGATTTTATTTTACTGAGGATCTCCCCTGAGAGGATCTCATTATCGGTATCAATAATATTATAAGCGATATCACCCAAATGTTTATTCAGCATATTGTCGATGTTGATTCCTGCCTGGGCAAGAATTGTGGTAATCTGGCTAAGTACATTGGGGATATTTTTATTGGTGACCAGCAATCGGGCGCCACCATTGCGTTCCATTTCAGCTCCCGGGAAATTGACAGAATTACGGATGTTGCCGTTTTCGAAAAAATTACGAACCTGTTCTGCAGCCATAATAGCGCAGTTTACCTCCGATTCATTGGTTGATGCTCCAAGATGTGGAATTGCAATAACTTTATCCATTTGCAACAGTTCAGCATTTGGAAAATCGGTAAAATAGGCCCCAACCTTCCCGGTTTCAATTGCCGCTTTAATATCGGCGTCAACAACCAGTTCTCCACGGGCAAAATTGAGTATTTTGACCCCTTTTTTCATCATTTTAAGCTTTTCGGCGTTGATGAAGCCCTTAGTCTCAGCCATCAAAGGAATTTGTAAGGTGATAAAATCTGCTTTTGCCAACATCGACTCGATGCCAAAGGCACGAACAACATCGTGATGCAAATTCCAGGCATGTTCCACTGAAATATAGGGATCATAACCAACCACATTCATTCCAAGGGACTGAGCAGCATTGGCAACCAACACCCCAATCGCACCCAGGCCTACTACTGCCAGCGTTTTACCTTTTATTTCGCTTCCTCCAAAACTTGCTTTCCCTTTTTCGATCAGGGCCGGAACTTTATCACCCTCATTTGCAATGGTTTTAGCCCATTGTACACCACCAATGATATCGCGTGAGGCTAATAACAAACCTGCAATTACCAGCTCTTTTACACCATTGGCGTTTGCCCCGGGAGTATTGAAGACAACAATCCCCTTCTCTGTGCATTTGGGAATCGGGATATTATTCACACCCGCACCAGCTCTTGCTATGGCCTTTACTGATGCTGGTATCTCCATTTCGTGCATACTAAAGCTGCGCAGAACAATGGCATCAGGCTCATTAATCTCATTTGCGATTTCATAATTTGACGCCGGAAATACCTGTAGACCTTCATGGTCGATCTTGTTAAGTGTCTGAATTTTATACATATAAAATTTATTTTGGGTTGCAATATTTCATTGACAAATATCATAAAAAAATCTGTAATTTTGTGTACCTTTTGATTTTAAAGTTCAAAAGTTTTAAAGCATTATAATGGAATTACTTGAGCAAATAAAGGAGAAAGCACATCAGCTTCAAAAAAGAATTGTCCTGGCCGAAGGTACAGAATTGCGTACGCTTAAGGCAACAGAAATTATCTTAAGGGAAAAATTAGCCAAAATTATCCTTCTGGGAAATCCTCAAATAATAAAGGGAATTGCCAATGAGGAAGGAATAGATATTTCAGGAGCCGAAATCATTGATCCAATGACAGATGCAAAAAGAGCTCCATATGCTGAAATAATGGTTGAAATCAGAAAGGGCAAAGGATTAACCATTCCAGAGGCACTTGTAGCGTTAAACAATCCGTTGGTTTTTGGTCCGATGATGATTAAAGCAGGTGATGCTGACGGTGAAATTGCGGGTGCAATCAACTCAACCGGAGACGTCCTACGGCCCGCATTGCAATATGTCAAAACGATGCCGGGGGTGAGTGTTGTTTCCGGGGTGTTTTTCATGCTTTTCAACAATAAAACAGTTGGAGATAATGGGATTCTGGTTTTTGCCGATTGTGCCGTCATGCCCAATCCTGATGAAAGACAGTTGGCTGAAATTGCGGTTACCACAGCAAAAACAGCCCGCGCGATTGCCAATATTGAACCAAGGGTTGCAATGCTCTCATTCTCCACAAAAGGGAGTGCGAACCACGAAATGGTCACTAAAGTTGCAAATGCCACTCAAATTGCCAGAGAGATGGATCCTGACCTGATGATTGACGGAGAGTTGCAACTCGATGCCGCATTAAGTGAAGAGGTTGGACTGTTAAAATCTCCCGGAAGCAAAGTCGCTGGCAGAGCGAATGTATTGGTTTTTCCCGGACTTGAAGCGGCTAATATCGGTTATAAACTGGTGCAACGATTAGCCGGAGCTGAAGCGATCGGTCCGGTTCTTCAGGGAATGGCTGCTCCTGTAAACGACCTGTCAAGAGGTTGCTCCGTAAGCGATATCGTTAATATGGTGGCTATCACTGCTACACAAGCAGAATAAAAGTGCGGGTGAGACAATGAACATGGGAAAGAGGTTGTCCAAAAAGGCAAAGAAATAAACCGAAATGATCGCAAAGGAACTTCTCAAAGGTCGCAACAATCACAAATTTTGAATTTAGCATTAATTACAGATAAAATATAAGAATTTCAGCAAATGGAAGATCTAATTATTGAACCCATTGAGGATTTCGGGTTAAGTAAAAAGCAGCAGCAACGGACACTTTTCTCTAAAATCGGAATAGTCGGATGCGGAAAAGACGGACAAAACATTGCCAGAATTGCAAGTGCAAATGGGATTGAAGTGGTTTTTATCGAGCTTTCAAATGAGCGGATCGACAATGCCTACAACCGTTTAGGTATTGTTTTGGATCGTAGGATCGATAACTGGGGTATGACTCAGGGGGAGAAAAAGCTGATCCTCTCCAGAATTAAGGGGAGCCTCGAGTATAGGGACCTTAAAGATTGTGACTTTGTCATAGAAGCGATAAGAGCTGAGTCGAGTGAACGGAAGATCACCGAACGTAAGGAAGTTTTCAAGAAAGTTGAAGCGGTGGTTACCCCCGAGTGCATCATCGCCACCAATTCAACCACTATTATTATTACTGAGCTCTCCTCTGAACTGAGGTACCGTGATCGTTGCGTCAGTCTCCATTTTTTTGTCCAGTCTCCCGAAGCCAGGGTCTGCGAAGTTGTTAAAGGGTTGTACACCTCCGATGAGGTTTATAATAAAGTACTTAAATTTGTCAAGATGGTTAACCGGCAAGCCATTCCGGTTGAAGAATCGGCCGGTCTAATCTCAATCCGTCTTTATACTGCCCTTCTGAATGAAGCCTGCGAGGTTCTTCTCGAAGGTGTAGGAGCAATGGTTGATATTGACTCTGTATGGAAAGTAGGTTTTGGAATGCGCTTTGGGCCATTTGAATTGGCAGATATTCTGGGTATTGACAAAATCAACCGCTGGATGGAAAATCTCTATTCCGAATTTGGAGACCCCAGATATATGGCATCCCCTGTTATTAAGAAATTGGTCAGGGCCAGACGGTTTGGCGTTCACACTTGCTGTGGCTTTTATACTTACGACCAAAACGGGAAAATTGTTGGGAATGGCCCCTTATCCACTGAGAGAGTATAATCGGAATGAATAAAAGTATCAGGGCTCTTGGCTTCACTGATCCTGGGTTCCATTCGACCTTTAAAAAACAAAATAAATACAAATGAAAATATTAGTAATCAACTGTGGAAGTTCATCCATCAAATACCAGTTCTATTCTTTGAGTGAAAACCGAATCCTTGCCAAAGGGATTGTCGAAAAGATAGGTATGAAAGGTTCTTTTCTTAAGCATGAAAAAGAATCTGGACAAAAAGTGCTTTTTGAAGGGGAGATCCTCGATCACAAAATAGGAATTGAATACATCCTTGGGGTTTTATCAAGTGTAAAACATGGTTGTATTGGTTCACTCAATGAGATTAATGCCGTTGGCCACAGGGTTGTTCACGGGGGAGAGGAATTTAGTGAGAGTGTATTTATTACCGACGAGGTGATGCACGCGCTCGAAAAGTTTAATGAACTGGCGCCGCTTCACAATCCACCAAACTTAAAGGGGATTTATGCACTAAAGTCTCTTGTTCCTGATGTTCCCCAGGTTGCGGTCTTTGATACAGCTTTTCACCATACCATGCCCCAACATGCCTTTATGTATGCAATTCCACATGCCCTCTATAAAAAATATGGGATTCGAAGATATGGCTTTCATGGAACAAGTCATAAATACGTTTCGAACAGGGCGTGTGAAATTTTAGGGGTAGATCCTTCGACGGTTAAAGTAATCACCTGCCATCTTGGAAACGGTGCATCAGCGTGTGCCATACGAAACGGAAAATCAATTGATACATCAATGGGTTTTACTCCCGTTGAAGGTCTGATTATGGGAACCCGATCAGGCGATATAGATATGGGCGCCGTCACCTATATTATGGATAAAGAGAGAATTGGCACAAAATCAGCCTCTACCCTATTCAATAAACATAGCGGATTATTGGGTATTTCGGGCATTTCATCCGATTCGCGTGAGATCCGTGCTGCAGCAGATAAAGGTGACGAAAGATGCCTTTTGGCGGTTAAAATGTTCGATTACCGGATAAAAAAATATATCGGAGCCTATGCCGCAGCCATGGGTGGTCTGGATGTACTCGTTTTTACGGGAGGAATTGGTGAAAATTCAGATATTACCAGAACAGGGGTTTGTGAAGGTCTTGAATTTTTAGGAATAGAGATCGATCAGAACTTAAATGAAGGACTAAGAGGTGAAGAACGGATTATTGGCAAACGGGATTCCAGGGTCAAAGTAATGGTCGTTCCCACTAACGAAGAGTTGATGATTGCTATTGACACTCAAAATATTGTAACTGAATTATTTAAATAATTCAGTTACAATATTTTAGATTTCAAGCACCAGGCCATCATATCCGGGTTCAATATTTAGTGGCAATTCCTGCATCAGATCCAGGTGTTTTCCCATTTCATGACTCATGTGGGTGAAATAAGCTTTTCGGGGAGAAATTTTTCCGATCAGTTCCAGCGCCCCTGAAAGGTTCAGGTGAGAAATATGGGTTGATTTACGCAAGGCACATATCACCAGGATATCCACACCAAATAATTTTTCAACTTCTCTATCCTCAATAAAATTAAAATCTGTCAGATAGGCAAAACGACCAAACCGGAACCCATACACAGGTAATTTATAGTGATAAACTCTTACAGGAGTGATTGTTATAGGCCCAATAGAAAATTCTTCATTTTCCAGATCAATCAGATCCATCTGCGGTGTTCCCGGGTATTTATTGACATCAAAAACATAATTAAAGATCGACCTGAGGTTTTTCTGCACCCGTGGCTCACAATAGACATCCATCGGGGACTTACTGATCCAGTTGAAGCTTCGGATATCGTCAAGACCAAATATATGGTCGGCGTGTTCATGGGTAAGCAAAATCGCGTCGAGATGATCTACCTCATGCCTTAACATCTGTTGTCTGAAGTCGGGACCAACATCAACCACAATTCTGGTAGATCCCTCTTCTACCATAATAGCACTTCGAAGCCGCTTGTCTTTGATATTATCAGACTTACAGACATCACATTTACAGGCTATAACCGGTATGCCTTGTGAAGTGCCTGTTCCCAATAAGGTTACTTTCATTTGTATATAATTTGTTTTTTAGCGGCCAAATGGAATCGCAGATCAGCGAAGCCAATAGCCATGGTGAAATATTCATCTTCGGTTTGTGATTTTACAACCATGGCTATTTCATCTGTAAATATTTTATTTTTAAACCCCGCCTGTGCGGGAAATGAAACCCTCATCTATTTTCATGCTCGTTAGTGAGCTTATGCTAATAAGGATTTCATCTTAATCAATTCATGAATGACCAGAAATACCAATCATTTTTCCAAAAATTATTGGAGTAAATAAATTTAGTCAATATATATTATTTAATATTGTATTCAATAGGAAATACGCTTAATTTTAACAAAAAAAAAACTTCACTGGAAAGCGTTGCGGTAATAATCCGGACAAGGGAATAGCTACTTTAAAACTGAAGGTGTCATCCGACTATAAAAAAATAAACTATATTCAAATGAAAGCAGTAGTAATTGGAGAATCATCCGGTGCAACAATGGAGGTGATCATGTCTGTTTATCCAAGACACAAACTTATTGCAGATCAGTATATTGAAAGAGGAGATGTTATAGGTATCGGGCCATTTGCCGACCGGGGGAACATGGCCATTTTTAAAACCCGCGCTGCAGCGGAACAGTTTGTAAAGGAAGATCCATTTATACTCGAGGGTCTGGTAAAATCATTTGTAATCAGAGACTGGAACGACAGTTTACTTCCCGAATAGCAAATTCAACTATTTTAATTCAGCAGAGGTTTCTCCCTTCGTAAATTTATGGTAAGTCCTGTGATAAGTGCTTTATTATACTCTTCACGTTTTGCATTCAGAAGATTTAGAAGGATAAAATATTGCAATTGATGATTTGATTTTGCCATAGCCAAAATATAGGATGTAAATTCATTATAAATCTCCACCATTTTAACTCGAAGGTTTTTCATATCTGAGAACATTTGAATGTATTCTATACTTTCCAATTCGCTTAATAATATTTTCAGATTTTGATTTGATAAATTTAAACGGTTCACATATCGTTCCAGGTGTAATAACTTTACGCTGCTCAGGTAATTTTCCCGGCTCAGATCGAAAATAAGCTGACTCAGACTTTCTGTTTCCTCAATAAACTTCAAATTTTCTACATTTTTATATTTTTGAGTTAATTTAACAATCATCCCGCTAGCTTCAATTTCATTGGAATCATTTGAAATTAAATTTACTTCGAGCAACATTAAAAATGCATTTAATGCATTCAAACATTCAAAATCTGCATCTCCTATTTTGGGGGCGCTTTTAATCCTTATAACCTTTTCCAGCAAAAATTCATAAGGTTCCAAAATTTTAGTTAACTGGTGAATATATGTTTTTACAACTGGATCATCGATTAAATCCTTACCAAGATTTAAAATATCTGTCAAATGTTTTTTAATCAATTGAGCAAATTCCAGATAGGTTAATTTTGATGTATTTAAATCTTCAAGGTAATGATCCATTTTAGTCTATTTTGAGAATAAAACATGCTCTAATTTACAACTTAAATTCTCTAGTACATTTTAAAATCCGAAATTTCCCAGGCAGAAGGATCAGCCCAATCATCTCCGGTTTGTTCCATCCTGATGATATAATGAGTTCTTACGTTTGTTCCTAACTCGTTTTCTGCATCAAAATAGGAGCGTATTTCGACGATTCTTGGTGAAATTGAGGTGGATTGGAAATCCTTAAAAGGAAAATCGGCCGTTCCTGTTGATTTTATTTTACTTTTAATGTAGTTCTTTGAGATCATGAATGCCTTTGATGCAAATTCCTGCTCTGCCTTGATTTTCTGTTCATAAAGCGCATTCGCTTCAGCCTTTTGTTTTTGTTCCTTACTTATGCATCCGCAATAACAAACAAAACAAATCAGGATAATCAATATCTTGTTCATAATTTAAAGTATTATTTGATTACCAACCGAAATATACAAAATTTTCGTG
>JAHEYS010000061.1:0-15050 GCA_023251475.1 Prolixibacteraceae bacterium | reverse complement strand
CTTGTCGGGCCTTCATCTATTCTGCTGTCACTCATGGCCTCAGGAATGAACGGACAGAATTTTGCATTTATCGGCTATATTCCGGTTAAACCAACCGAAAGGGTCAAAGCGATCAGGGAAATTGAGAAAAGGTCGTTTACCGAAAATCAGACACAAATATTTATTGAAGCGCCATATCGTAACACGCAGTTATTCCATGATTTGATTAAAACGCTTAATGATCAGACACGTCTTTGTGTGGCTTGTGACCTGACTTTAGAGACAGAATACATCAAAACCCAGACTGTTGAGAAGTGGAAAAAAGGAATTCCGGACATCAATAAACGGCCGGCAATATTTTTGATCGATGGAAGAAGGTAGTCGTAAATGAAGATCGGGCATTCAATTATTCAGCAATCAGACAATCAAAGAAGCAATTCCTGAAAAATTACATAATGGACCAGTCACAGCATTAATTAATCACTTTGAGCAGCAACTGGTACTCATGTTCAAAATTTTGGGTAAATACACCCTGACCTAACTGTTTTTTGATTTGGGAAGGACTCCAAAACTTCCCTTCAACGACCTCTTCGCTGTGCAGCCTTATTTTTTGAAAATCGTAGGAGATAAAAAAGTAGACAAGTTCTGATTCTAATTCAGTATCCCACCGATAGGTTCCAATTGGTTTGGCTGAAAAATCATGAAGACCGATCTCTTCAAAAGCTTCCCGTTGTAAGGCTGTATTCAGATCTTCTCCAAACGAAATGTGCCCTCCAACGGCGGTATCCCATTTCCCGGGCTGCACCAATTTATTCATCGGTCGTTTTTGAAGGTAGAGATGACCATTAGGATTTAA
Organism: Prolixibacteraceae bacterium; assembly: GCA_023251475.1. Classification (GTDB taxonomy): domain Bacteria; phylum Bacteroidota; class Bacteroidia; order Bacteroidales; family Prolixibacteraceae; genus JAAFHB01. The sequence goes on along the minus strand of JAHEYS010000061.1, from coordinate 14,215 downwards.
AACATGCAAATGAACGACAGGATGGAGTATTTTATCTCCCCGATGGCACAATGAACGCGGCGCTTTACCGATAATTTTTCCGTTTTCCTCCACCACCGGAAGCCACTCCTCATTCTCAAATTGTGAAACCGGATCCTCAGCCCTTTTGCTCCATGGCGCTGTTCTGGTTTTAAAATATTCAAATCCAAAATAGACAACAAAAAGAATGTAAAACAATCCCCCGCTGATAAAAGCCCATGCCTCCTTACTCAGATAGAATGCGGAGTAAAACACCAATGCAGTATGAGCCAGTACGATATAAAAGAAGTTGCGTAGGTTTCTTTTAAAAAGAGCTTCCTGGGCCTGGTTCATCTCCACGCCTTTCATATATTTGCGTGTCATTGTCCCGATAATATCAACGGGAGAGAATACCGAAACGGCTAATATGGCACAAAGGATTAATTCAATCAGTGCAGGTTTTAATTTGAAAAAAATATCGTTCTCAAGTAGGATTGAAACTCCGGACAAGGCAACGAGCAATCCGGTATCGAGTAAAACGAAACGGTCGAGGCGTTTTTCACGGAAATAGGTAAATGCCATTTCGCCCAGACCAATCAGCAAAGCAACCATTACACCGACTTTCATTCCCCAGAATTCGTCCGCAATAATGAAAACGAAAAGTGGAATGAATCCGGGTAATAATTTTTTAAGTAGCTCTGCCTGCTTCAAGGGAGTAACTCATTGATAAAATTGACAATGACAAGTTCAGTCTAATTTGAACTCCCGGGACGTATCTCAATTGTTGGCCAGACGTCGGTGGAGCGATAAACCTTAACCATTTTTATATAAAAAACCAGGGTAGAATATTGCGGAATTGTTGACTGTTGCTGACTTGAATAGCCCAGCTTTGATGGAATAATCAATTTTGCTTCGCTGCCATCTTTCATATAGGTCATCCCTTCATCCCAACCCGTAATAACGGAACCGGCGCCAACAGTAAATGAAAAGGGTTCAAACTCACCGGAGGCATCAAATTCATAGCCATCCTGAATGCCATTAGCTGCATCTTCTTCAATTAAATAACCCTTGTAATATACTTTTACCAGGTCACCCGCTTTGATTGTATCAGCGGGTAATGTAGATCCGGCTTTAGTTTCGATAAAATAAAGTCCTGAACTCTTGGGAGTTATGCCAGGATGATATTTTGCAATATATTTTGCCAGTAGATCCGCCTCCAGATTCTGCAGCTCCTGACTTGTTGTCTGCTTACAGGAAGTGGCTACAAATCCTAACAAGGAAATAACCAAAAACATATTAAATAACCTGATTCTCATAATTCAATAATGATTTAGCGCAAAATTAACCCAAATTTGTCCCCTTACAAGTATATCGGACGAAAATGGGTGTTTTTATTCATTAATCTTTTTCTAATAACTCTGAATATTTGGGAAGTAAAGACCTGAAAAGCAAAAGCGCTTCCTGCATAGGTAGTTTTATTTCACCTCCTGAGGCATTCCGATGTCCACCTCCATTAAAGTGTGCTCCGGAAAATTCATTGGTCGAAAAGCTACCCTTTGATCGGAAAGATATTTTGATGTGGTCGTACTTCTCAATAAAAAATGCGGTAAAAACGATCCCCTTTACCGAAAGCGGGTAGTTCACAAATCCTTCGGTATCTCCCGGATGAAAATCAAACCGTTTAAGTTCTTCGGCTGATAACCAGATTAATGCTGTTTTGTACTGCTGGTAAATCTCCATCTTTTCCGACAAGCAATATCCGAGCAATCGCATTCGCTTCTCCGAAAAGTTGTTGTACAGTGATTCATTAATTTTTTCTTTATCTGCACCCCTGTTAATTAAATCGCCAACAATACGATACATATTTGGCCGGGATGCATTATGGTTAAATGAACCGGTATCGGCAATTATTCCGGTCAGCAGGGCATTTGCCCCGTTTTTGACCAGATGATCCAACATTTCCAGTGATTCAATAAAATCGTAAACGAGTTCTGCAGTTGAGCTGACATCTGTATCGGAAAACATATAATCGGCCTTGATTTGCGGATCGGGGTGATGGTCGATCAAAACAATCGGTTTGTTGCATTCTTTCAAATATGTCTCCAGTTTACCTAACCTTTTGACATCGTTAAAATCGAGAAAAAACAAGATATCAGCCTGGTTAATAAGCTGATGACACAGCCAGGTACACTGTTCGTAAATCAACGTTGTTTCTTCGCCACCCAGACAATTAAGATAGGTAGGAAAGTCATTGGGAACAATTACTACGGAAGTAAATCCTGCATTTCTTAAAACATCATTCAGACCTAAAGATGAACCAATTGCATCTCCATCAGGATTAACATGCGGAATAATTACAATATTTTTCACTTCGCTGCCGAGCAACTCTTTCACCTTTTCAGTGGTATTCTCATCAAATCTTTTCAATTATTCTTTTTTTGATCAAGATGCAAAGATATCATTATTGGTTGTATGCTCTTAAATGAATTAATAATTTAATGTATTTTTGTCTTCTGTTTAATTGATTTATAACTTGCAAAATCTCAGTCAACATTCATCCATCACATCTCAGAAAATGAAAGGGAATATCACATTTACAATGATTAAGCCATGCGCGGTGAAAAATAATTACATTGGTCCAATTCTAAAAATTATCAATGAGCATGGATTTCGTATCAAAGCAATTAAGATGACAAGGTTTACCCGCGAACGGGCTGAAGCCTTTTATGGAATACATGCCGGTAAATTTTTCTTCGAGGGGCTGGTTGAATTTATGTCATCAGGTCCAATCGTGGCGGCAATTTTGGAGAAAGAGAATGCGATTGATGATTTCCGGGATTTAATTGGCAATACCAATCCCGAAAAAGCAGCTGAAGGGACCATCAGAAAACTCTTCGCAGAATCATTTACAGCCAATGCAATTCATGGAGCTGATAGCGATGAGAACGCCTTACGTGAAGGATCATTCTTCTTCGCGGAAATGGAACAATTTTGAAACTTTTATCTGAATAAAAGACAAACAGGCTTAAACGCTTTTACCTGATCGGTATATTTCAAAAGGCCCGTTTTTGCATCGCGCCGGAAAGAAACAATATTCTGAGTTGTCTGATTGGCAACCAGCAAAAAATCCCCTGAAGGTGACAGTGTGAAATTTCTTGGGGTTTCTCCTCGGGTTGACTCTTGTCCGATTAGTTTAATCATTCCCGTCTTTGGGTCAACCGAAAAAATTGCAATAGAATTTAATCCCCGGTTCGATGCGTACAGGTAGCGACCGTCTTTTGAAATATGAATGTCGGCACAGGTATTTGGCTTTTCATACTTGTCAGGAAGCGCTGAAACGGTCTCAACAGTGGTAAAACTCCCATCCTTATTTAGTCCTACCACAGCTACTTTACTGGAAAGTTCATTCACCACATAAACAACTTTTAGTACCGGATGAAAAGCAAGGTGACGAGGGCCACTCCCTTCCGGCAAATTGATTGCCGGTGTAGAAGCTTTCACCAATTTGGATGTTTTTTTATCTATCTGATAAACAGAGACCTGATCAATTCCAAGGTCGGGAACGAAAATCCTGTCGGATCCGGGTTCAAAAAAAGCGCTGTGCACATGCGGCTCTGACTGACGCGTTTTATTTGGCCCATTTCCATAATGTTGCTGTACATCGAGCGATTCCGATAACCTGCCAGATTCGTTTAACCGAAAAAGTGCGACATTACCCCCAGTATAATTGGCAGCCAATACATCATTTCTTTTATTTACCGATACATAGCAGGGGTGTGCTCCGCTACTCAGGACCTTACTCAGCGAGATTAAAGTATTTCCCTCCTTATTAACAGCAAACGATTCGATATAACCCATACTCGACCCATTCCCATCCTTGGTTTCATGAACAGCGAGCAAATATTTCCCATTTGATGTCAGCGCCAGGAAAGAGGGGTTGTTTGATCTGGCGGCTAAACCATGATCTGTGAGCTTTCCGGTGGCAGGATCAAGGGCAAAACTGTATATTCCCTCACTTCCTCCTTCGGTATAAGTTCCGACAAAGAAATATTCATCACCCTTATCAAACTTTTGCCCGGCAAACAGAAGACTGCTATTCAATAAGATACATAAAACAACATAAAAACCAGTTTTCATTCCAATTTGATTTAGTGACAGATAATTGCAAATTTAAGCCTTCTCCGGGCAAATGTTTCGGATCATCCGGAGCGGGATCAATTTTAACTATTTTGAATTTAACTACCAATTAATTATTTCTATCTTTAAACAAAAAAAAACAATTTATATACAAATGAAACAACTCATGATTCTTCTATTCGCAGGATTTACAGCCTGTACCAACCCTACGTCCCAAAATGGCACTCCAACGCCCGGGAAATTAATTCCGGAACAGTCTATTAATCAAATTATTGACACCCTGAAGCAAACCGGCGGCATTTCAAACGGCGCCAGACTTGAAAAAGGGGTTAAACATGCGGCCTCACTGTGGAGGGCAGAAGACGGGAGCGTTGATGATTTTTCAGCTTTTTGCAAATTAAATTTTATTGCAAAGGATTCCGACAGAGAATTGTTTTTTGATAAGGTAAGCAAGAATCTGGAATCTATTTATGGGCATTTTAATAAGATAACCCTTGATCTGAGGGAAAATGTTGACCTAAACAACGGCCCGATGATAGGAATTGACAAGGATTTCAGCGCTTTTTCTGTGGGAGCTCATCTCCTTTCTGATCTTTATTCCAACAAAATTGCTTTTAGCATCGCACTTAATTTTCCCTATTATTCGCTGGAAGAGAAGGAGAAATTTGATTCGGCAACTACCCGAAAGCAGTGGGCAATGATCCGGTTAGGAGATATATTCGTGTCAAGGGTGCCGGCGGAACTGGAGCAGGCGGCTTCCAGGGCGGGAGCCAATGCTGATATTTATATTTCGGAATACAATATTGAAATGGGGAAACTGCTGACGGAATCAAAGAAACGACTTTTCCCGGAAAACATGGTACTCCTCTCCCACTGGAATCTTAGGGACGAAATCAAGGCGAATTACGGGAATAGTGCAAATGGTGAAGATAAACAGGAAATGATCTACAAGGTAATGGAAAGGATTATTGATCAGGATATTCCAGGAAGTGTGATCAATAATCCCAAATTACAATGGGCGCCCTTCTCAAATAAAGTCTTCGAAAACGGTAAGGAGATTACGGTGACTTCAGAGCCTGATACCCGTTACCAACAGATTATCAATAATTTTAAAGCAGAAATTGCCAGGGATGATTACAATCCTGAGATGAACACATTTATTTTGAGGAAGTTTTCTGGTGAGATGGAAATCCGGCAGGAGGAAGTTGAGACCCTTTTCGACGGGTACCTTCGTTCGCCACAACTTGCAAAAATCGGTGCGATAATTGAAAAGCGCCTTGGCAGAAAACTCCGGCCATATGATATCTGGTACGATGGATTTAAAGCACGTAGTGTTATTCCTCAGGATGATCTGAATAAAAAGACAACTGCAAGATATCCGAATCCGGCAGCCTTTGAGGCTGATATGCCGCTAATGCTTTACAAATTAGGCTGGTCATTGGAACGGGCTAAATACCTTTCAGCCAAGATCACAGTTGATCCGGCACGTGGGTCTGGCCATGCCTGGGGAGCCCAAATGAAAGGTGAAAAAGCCCATCTGCGTACCCGGATCCCCGAAAGCGGAATGGATTATAAAGGATATAATATTGCAGTTCACGAATTTGGACACAATGTAGAACAAACAATTTCACTTTATGATATTGATCACTATCTGCTCAACGGAGTACCTAACACCGCCTTCACTGAAGCGCTGGCATTTATCTTTCAGAGTCGTGATTTAAAATTGCTTGGAGTCAACATTCTAAATCCAGATCAGGAAAAGCTGAACACGCTGGATACAGGTTGGTCGTTGATGGAAATTATGGGGGTTGGTATGGTCGATATGAAAATGTGGAAATGGTTATATGCACATCCGGCAGCGACAGCAACAGAGTTAAAGGCTGCGGTTCAATCTATTACCCAGGAGGTATGGAACGCCTATTTTGCACCCGTATTTGGAATCAGGGATGTCCGGATTCTGGGAATCTATTCGCATATGATCTCCAATCCATTGTACCTCGCAGCCTACTCATACGGCCAAATTATTGAATTTCAATTGGAAGAACATTTGAATGGTAAAAATTTTTCAGGTGAAATAGACAGAATATATAAGCAGGGAAGGTTAATTCCGCAAACATGGATGAATGGAGCTGTTGGTAACCGGATCTCCGTTAAACCAATTCTGAATAAGTTGGATAAGGCGCTTGAATAAGATCAGATAACAATTATGAAAACCGGGAATAATGACGCATGGTCGCATTATTCCCGGTTTTTCATATAACTGTTTATCAGCTAACGAAATGCATAATCCGATTGAAATCGAATTATTTTTATCAATCAGTAAGGGTAGCGAGGGTAAAAAAAAAGCATTGCAGAAATTCTGCAATGCTTATCAAAGCTATTTAAGCTAAAGAACGTATATCTTATTGTTTGGATTATCTAAGTGAAAGAGACACGAAAATACTTCAAACCCCAACTGCCGGAATCATCAAGCAGCCAATCTGCGTTCAACCGGCTTAATAACTTGACCTACGGCTTCCGCCTCTGTCGCCACCACCGGCACTTCCGCCACGATTGAAACCGCCACGGTCACCACCGCGATCTCCGCCACGGTCACCACCGCCGCTTCCACCACGATTGTATCCACCGCCGCCACCGCCACGGTTGAAACCGCCGCCGCCACCAGCTCCGCCACGGTTGAAACCGCCGCCGCCGCCACCTGGACGTCTTGTACCATCTTTTGGTTTTTCAATTGACTCGTTCACAACAATTGTGCGACCATCAACTTCTGCACCATTAAGTTCCTCAATAGCCTTTTTGGCCTCTTCGTCATTCGGCATTTCAATAAATCCGAATCCTTTGCTCCTTCCGGAAAATTTGTCTGTGATGATTCTTGCTGAAGCTACTTCGCCGTACTCTTCAAAAAATCCTTTTAATTCTGCCTCTTCTAAACTAAATGGCAGACTTCCTACGAAAATGTTCATAATTTAAGTAACTAAATTTAAATGGTAAATAATCCGATGTAAAAGTAGTTATTATTCATAGAAAATATCAAATAACAAATTTATTTTAAAATATTTTTATAGCATTGAAATACAGTAGTATATAGTAGATTAAAATGGTTGAAATCCCTTAATTTACATCTTAGAACCGAATAATAGCTCATTTATTCAGTAAATTGAAAGTCAGTTTAATGCAAAGCGTGCAGATGTAAATGTTATTTTCAAAACGCAAAATTGCTATTCATCCCCTCAATATCACCACTCTGCACTTTATAATCAAAATAATTTACCCCTGTAATCGGCAATTAATAGGTGCAGATAAATTATTTGAATATTTATCATAAAAAGGATTAAACCAACAGGTACTTAGACCTTATTTATTGAATATCAGACAAATAGACAATGATAAAGATAATGAATTTTCGTTTTGGTGTAAAAGATTTTTTCATGTAAGTTTGTAGGCTTAAAAATTGAAAGTGTAATGTTTGAAAATCTTACAGATAGGCTTGAGAAATCGTTCAAACTGCTAAAGGGGCAGGGAAAGATTACCGAAATTAATGTTGCCGAGACCTTGAAAGAGGTACGCAGGGCTTTGCTTGATGCAGACGTCAATTACAAAATTGCCAAGGATTTCACGGCCAAGGTGAAAGATAAGGCTTTAGGTCAGGAGGTACTTAAGGCGCTGAATCCTGGCCAGGTAATGGTGAAAATTGTCCATGACGAACTCATTGAACTGATGGGTGGGCAAACCGTAGATGTCAACCTCAAAGGGAGCCCGGCAATCATTCTGATGTCAGGGCTTCAGGGATCGGGTAAAACCACTTTTTCCGGTAAACTTGCCAACCGATTAAAATCTAAGAACGGGAAACGACCGCTTTTGGTTGCCTGCGACGTCTATCGTCCTGCTGCTATTGAACAGCTAAAGATTGTCGGAGCAGCCATTGATGTACCGGTGTATACCGAAGAGGGGAGTAAAGATCCGGTTCGTATTGCCAAAGAGGCTGTGAAATTTGCCAAACTTCATGGTAATGATGTTGTTATCATAGATACAGCTGGTCGTCTTGCCATTGATGAACAGATGATGAAGGAGATCGAAGCCATTAAATCGGCGGTAAATCCGGGAGAAATTCTGTTTGTTGTCGATTCCATGACAGGCCAGGATGCGGTTAATACTGCCAAAGAGTTTAACGATCGTCTTAATTTTGACGGCGTCGTCCTCACCAAACTCGATGGTGATACCAGAGGGGGGGCTGCATTATCCATCCGCTCGGTGGTGACCAAACCCATCAAATTCGTTGGTACCGGTGAAAAGATGGACGCGATTGACGCGTTTTATCCAAACCGTATGGCCGATCGTATTCTCGGCATGGGTGATATTGTGTCACTTGTGGAAAGGGCACATGAGCAGTTTGACGAAGAAGAGGCACGTAAATTACAGAAAAGACTTGCCAAAGATCAGTTCAATTTCGACGATTTTCTGAAACAGATTCAGCAAATCAAAAAAATGGGAAATCTAAAGGATCTTGCCAGTATGATTCCCGGCATGGGAAAGGCGATGAAAGACATTGATATTGAAGATGATGCATTTAAACATATCGAAGCTATCATCCATTCAATGACCAAAAAAGAGCGTGCTGACGCCTCTATCATTGATGGCTCGCGACGAAAACGCATTTCGAATGGATCAGGAACTTCCATTCAGGAGGTTAACCGACTGTTAAAACAGTTTGCCGATACCCGTAAAATGATGAAGATGGTTTCTCAGGGGGGCAATATGCGTAATGCACTTTCACAGGCAAAAGGACGGCATCGTTAGGTTGAAGTTTCAATCTTCAGAAAAATATATTTGTCAAATTTAATTGCATTACAATGGTTCTTATTGACGGGAAAAAGACTTCCGAGATCATACAATTGGAAATTGCTGAAGAGGTTCTTCAGATTAAAAACAGCAATGGAAAGATTCCTCATCTGGCCGCAGTATTAGTTGGTCATGACGGTGGAAGTGAGACCTATGTGGCAGCTAAGGTTAAAGCCTGCGAACGGGTCGGATATCAGTCTACACTGATCAGGTATGAAGATGATGTTACCGAAGAGGAGTTGTTGAGTTGTGTGGCAAAATTGAACAATGACGCTGACCTTGATGGCTTTATCGTGCAACTTCCTTTACCAAAACACATTTCAGAAGAGAAGGTGATCGAAGCGATCAATCCCCGCAAGGATGTTGATGGATTTCACCCGGTTAATGTTGGGCGTATGGTTGCCGGAATGCCGGCTTTTATCTCTGCAACCCCTTTTGGGATCATGCAGTTAATAAAACGGTACAAAATTGCCACTACGGGTAAGAATTGTGTGGTGATCGGGAGAAGTAACATTGTAGGAAGACCGATGAGTATTCTTTTATCTCAAAAAGGGATTGATTGTACCGTAACACTTTGTCATAGCAGAACAAAAAACCTTAAAGAGATTTGTTCCCAGGCAGATATAATTATTGCAGCTCTCGGAATGGCCGAATTTCTGACTGGTGACATGGTAAAGGAGGGAGCCGTTGTTATCGATGTGGGGATAACCCGGGTTAAATCAGACAAAACAAAATCGGGATGGAAATTAATAGGTGATGTAAAGTTTGATGAAGTTGCCCCTAAATGCTCGTTTATCACACCTGTTCCGGGAGGCGTTGGGCCAATGACCATTGCATCATTGCTTTATAACACGCTTCTTTCTTCGAAAAAAGAGATTTATAAATAAACCGGATACTGTAAAATCCATTCAGGAAAGCTGTGAACGACGGCTTTCCTAAATACTTACATTAACTTTTTATTGCGGGATGGGGTAACCTATTTGTCCGATAAGTGTTATCTTTATTAAACGGTAAAATTATAATCAAAATTACTCTTGAAATGAAAAATAAATCGTTCTTAAAATTGGTGAATCATTCGTTAATGATTTTTGTACTATTGACAGTAATTGCCTGTTCTACTGTTCCTTTAACAGGGCGTCGTCAGTTAAGCCTGGTTCCTGAATCGGATGTGATTGCCTTAAGTCTGACAGAATATGATTCTTTCATAAAATCCAACAAATTGTCAGCCGACAAAAATAAGACGGCACTGGTAAAAAAAGTCGGTGAACGGATTTCCAAAGCCGTAGAAGCCTATATGGCAAGTGCCGGATTAAGTCAAAATCTGGCCGGATATAAATGGGAATTTAATCTTATTGAAGATCCAACTGTGAACGCCTGGTGCATGTCTGGTGGTAAAGTTGTGGTATATACTGGTTTACTGCCCATTTCTGTAACTGAAGCAGGTCTTGCAACTGTGTTGGGTCACGAAATAGCTCATGCTGTTGCCCGTCACGGGAGTGAAAGAATGAGCGATCAGATGTTGGTACAGTTGGGAAGTACAGCCCTCTCGTCAGCGATTGCGCAAAAACCTGAACAGACAAAGAGTATCGTCATGACCGCTTTTGGTGTTGGTACACAGGTGGGAGTAATGCTCCCCTTTTCAAGACAACATGAGTATGAAGCCGACCACATGGGATTGATTTTTATGGCGATGGCGGGATATAATCCAAATGAAAGCATCGCATTCTGGGAGCGGATGTCCAAACAGGGAGGTCAGAAACCACCAGAGTTTTTAAGCACTCATCCAGTCGATCAAAACCGGATTGAACGGATTAAAACCAAAATGGAAGAGGCAATGGCCTATTATAACAAAACTAAAAAGTAGGGAAATAAATAGCTGATATGATATCTTTTCAAAGGTATTTATCTCATTAAAAAAGAGCGGTTAAGTGAAGTCTTAACCGCTCTTTTTTTTAGCTGTTACCGGATTTATTAAATGTTACTGGCAAACATCTGCATCTCCCGTGCTAATATTTCGTAAGTGGATTTGGTTACAGGAACAAGTGGAAGGCGGAGCACATTACTGATTATTCCTGAAAAATGAAGAGCCGCTTTGGCTCCTGCAGGATTCCCGTCAATAAACAAGGCATCACAAATTCGTTGCAGGCGAAGATGAAGCTGAGACGCGCTTTTAAAATCCCCTTCAAGGGCAAGATGGGTAAGATCGGCAATCACCTTGGGCACAACATTTGCAGCAACCGATATTACCCCTTCCCCACCAATGGCAATAATTGGCAGTATCAGGCTGTCATCACCTGAGATGACGCTGAAACCTGCCGGTTTATCACGCAGAATTTTGGTAATCTCATTCAGATTTCCTGAGGCTTCTTTTGTACCAACGATCATATCAGAAGCATGGGCAAGGCGTAAAGTTGTTTCTGCACTCATGCTTACTCCTGTTCTTCCGGGTACATTATAAAGGATAACGGGAAGCTGACTGGCATTAACTATTGCCATATAATGCTGATATATACCCTCTTGTGTCGGCTTGCTGTAATAAGGAACCACAGATAGTATGGCATCGGCCCCGGATAAATCGAAGGAAAGCATTTCGTCGATTACCGACTGCGTATTATTGCCACCGATCCCTACCACGACTGGAATTCGGCCTTTGACACGATTGCACACAAAGTCTACAATCTGCTGTTTTTCGCTACTGGTTAAAGTGGCCGTTTCGGCAGTAGTCCCAAGAATCACCAGGTAATCAATTTGATGATCAATTTGATGATCTACAATCTTACCTAATCCTTCAAAATCAACTTTCAGATCAGCATTAAATGGGGTAATTAACGCTACCCCGGCTCCACGGAAACTTTTTCTCATATTATGATTCAACCCTTTTCATTTATATTTTCGAGATAATAGATGATTTGTTCCATCAAATACCTGCATTGTGGTTTCTCTGAAACATCAATATTTAAATCGTAATAATTTGGTTCAACTCCTTGCCAGCCTACTTTAAAGACAGCTTGGGAATGAACCAGTATATATTGCAAAGCAATAATCTTAGAAATTGACAGATCTATCAGAATATCAAAAGGTTCCTGAACAAACTCAACTCCTGGACTTGTTTTTGGACGTCCAAGCCATCCAACATTCCGGTTTTGCAAAAATCCTGAATGAGTAATGGTGCCAAGCGTCTCCAGTTCCCGGTTTGAACTGATGAAAGCAAGTCCCTGTGGTTTTATACCTTTGGACTGCAATAATTTACGCAACAATTCATACGTCTCAACACTTCCTTCATCAGCCGGATTCCACAGAATTCCAGTACTTTTTGAATTTTTCAGCGTTTTGATCCTTGTAACTCTTTGACACGTCTGATAGAAGCGAAGCAATCCCCTGTCAGCATAATACTTTACAATCTTTCTACACATTTCGCTCCAAAATTACAAATTCGTTTCACAGCACGATGAATTTTCAAAAATACTTAATCAATGATAACTTTCAATTCGTAAGCTGCAGTAGCTCATCCTCCGATATTATGGGGATTTTAAGTTTTTGCGCCTTTTCCAATTTCGATGGTCCAATATTGTCTCCTGCAACGAGATAGCTTGTTTTTGCCGAAATGGAGGTAACATTCTTTCCTCCGTTTAATTCAATAAAAGCCTTCAGATCTTCACGCGAAAATTTCTCAAAGGTCCCAGAAATTATGATCGATAATCCTTTGAGTTTTTCACTCTGACCCACCTTAGGCTCTGATTTAATCTCAAATTTGAGTTGATGCCTCTTCAACCGTTCAATCAACCGCCTATTTTGGTCGTCAGCAAACCAGTTAATAATGCTCTCTGCTATCTTGACTCCAATCTCATCTACCCCGGTAAGTTCTTCCATCGATGAATCTTCAATCTTCTCAACCGATTTCAACTCCCTGGCAAGTTTCTTCGCCACCGTTTCACCAACATACCGGATCCCCAGTGCAAATAACACGCGTTCGAAGGGGACATTTTTTGACGATTCAAGGCTCTCAATAATTCTGGCAGCCGACTTCTCACCAAGGCGTTCCAGATTGATCAAATCAGTTTGTTTTAAATCATACAGGTCAGCAACATCCCTGATTAGGCTGTTTTGGAACAGCAGATCAATTGTTTCTGTACCCAATCCATCAATATTCATCGATTTGCGACCAATAAAATGTTCCAGTTTCCCCTTCAGTTGTGGAGGGCACCCGGTTTCATTCGGGCAATACCAGGCCGATTCCCCCTCCTGCCTGATTAGCAGAGTATTACATTCAGGACATCGTTCTATAAAATTAACCTGTTGGCTCATTGGATGACGGGCTGCAAGATCCACACTTATAATTTTGGGGATGATCTCTCCCCCTTTTTCAACAAATACCAGATCACCAAGGTGCAGGTCAAGACTTTTCATTACATCTGCATTATGAAGGGTAGCCCTTTTAACCACTGTTCCGGCAAGTAATACCGGTTCCAGGTTGGCAACCGGTGTGATCGCCCCTGTTCGGCCAACCTGGTAACTGACCGAATTAAGGGTGGTACTAACCCGCTCAGCTTTGAATTTGTAGGCAATGGCCCATCTGGGCGACTTTGCCGTAAATCCGAGCTCCTGCTGCAACCGGGTCGAGTTAATTTTAATAACCACACCATCTGTGGCAACGGGTAACTCTTTACGTCTCATATTCCATTCGTGCAAATAGTCAAATACCTCCTGGAGATGACCACATTTTCGGGTATGCTCAGATATTTTGAAGCCCCATGAGGCAGCATGTTTAAGCAATTCCAGATGGCCATCATCGGGGAGATTATTTCCCAGGAGATGATAAAGATAGGCATCAAGTCTACGGGAAGCAACAATAGAGGAGTTTTGAAGTTTTAACGTACCTGATGCTGCATTCCTGGGATTGGCAAACGGTTGTTCCCCGATCTCCTCCCTTTCCCGGTTCAGCATCTCAAAAACACTGAAAGGGAGCAAAATTTCACCGCGGATCTCAAATTCAGCAGGATAATCTCCTTTTAGCTTAAGCGGGATGCTTTTTATTGTTTTAACATTAGCAGTCACATCATCCCCCTTCTCTCCGTCACCCCGGGTTACTGCCCTGATTAATAACCCATTTTCGTAACTCAGGCTGATCGAAGTACCATCAAATTTCAGTTCACACACATATTCGAATTGTTCATCGGTAAGCTTTCTGACCCGTTGGTCAAATTCCATAACTTCCTCTTCAGAATAGGTATTCGATAAAGAG
>JAHEYS010000515.1 GCA_023251475.1 Prolixibacteraceae bacterium | reverse complement strand
AGATGGGACCCTTGTGGTCGAGCAGCATTGCCTTTTCTTCGACTGAAAGGCGTGAAATCAGGTCTTTAGCTCGTTTTTCAAACGACTGATTGGTATCCAGATATATTGGTTTACCATATTTTTTAAATCCGTTGCCGGGTTCCACAAATTTAGGATATAAATCTTTGCGCTCCGGAAGTCCCAGCCTCAGACGCTCATCCTGAATCCGCTTTGCGAAAAAGTCAGGATCTTCCGGATCACCAGCTTTGGCAAGTAGTTCGGTCGTTTTTTGGTCGAGTTGTTTCACCAGGGCGGTATACTTCGGGTCTTCAACCAGATTGGTGTATTGGTAGGGATCTTTATCGTTATCAAACAACATCCATGGTTTTTTTGTATCCGATTTACGCGCATAAGTGTACTGTTTGGTGCGCACACCGCGCCATGGACCGGCGCCGCTGGTTACATAAATCGATCCAAGCCACAATGTTTTCATAAGTAATACCGCATCCTGCAGATTTTCATCTTTTCCCCTGGCTGCACCACTGATATCTTTGCCATCAACTTTCGGACAGGCAAGTTTGGCCAGTGACAGGATAGTTGGCATCATATCAACCGGCGACAGCAAAGCATCTGTTTTTGTTCCTCCCTTTATCTGTGCCGGATAACGTATCAGGAACGGAATCGAAAGCGATTCTTCATAAGGCAACTCTTTTTCGTGTTGACGGTGTGACCCTAAATTATCGCCATGGTCAGAAGTAAAAACAATAATCGTGTTATTCAATTGACCGTTCTTTTCGAGTGTCTGAAGGATTTTCCCAAAAAGATCGTCGAGCGTGGCAATGGCGGCATTATACCCTTTATACCACCTGCGGATTTCGACGTTGTTCGTATCGGTCATACCCGCCATGATTTTATCGCGATTTTTCTGGTAAACCTCGCCCATGTCTGTATCACTTTCATGCCACATTTTCTCAGCACCTGCAAAATCATTCACATTTTTGCGAAGCTTAATCTTGCCCGCATCAAACCTGTCGAGGTATTCCTTTGGTGCAATATATGGTCCATGAGGTGGTCCCCAAGAAAGAAACAGACAAAACGGCCCGGATTTCGACCTGTCGGTAATGTACTTGCAGGCAGCATCGGTTTGCGAAACTGCGTCATACCCCTCCCAGGTGCGGGGTTCCTTTTCTTCCTGATAAAAATATTTCGAACCAAAATAGTTATGGGTACATTCGAGTGTCCGCCAAAAATCGAACCCATGCCAGCGTTCTTTTGGAATGTAACCAGTCCGGCCACTAATCCCATCAATGTGCCATTTGCCAATATATCCGGTACTATATCCTGCCGATTTACAAACCTCTGCAAAATAGGGCGTTGGATTGTGCATAAAATGATCGTTAGTGACCATCCCATTTTTTACCGGAAAATTACCCGTAAGTAACATTGCCCGATACGGCGAACATACCGGATAGGTGCTTACTGCGTGGGTAAATTGCACCCCTTCGCGGGCAAGGCGGTCAAAATTTGGTGTTTTCACCCCCTGTCCGCCGTAGCAACCCATCTCCATCGATCGAAACTGATCCGCAAAGACAAAAAGGATGTTGGGCTGCTTAATTGCACTCGGTTTTGGCGCTGAGAGTGCTCCCGAAATACATCCAACCACCGGAAATAAAAAAAATATTTTCTTCATTATTCAAATTATATCGATAATACGCTGAAAAATTCAACTTCATTTTCCTTTTGGTCCATCGTAATTGTATGTAAACCAATCTACATCAAGGTAACCTTTTTCATCAGGATTCATGCTGTAAAAACCAGCCATATTTGGCGTAAATCCTGAAAACAACAATGTGACTTCATCTCCAAACGGTTTGAAATGCTTGCCATCAAGGCAATAGAAAAATGTTGCCAGTCCATTTTCCACCTTCGACTGAAACCAAATTTCTTTCTGGTCAATCCGGATTCCTTTTTGAACCGTGACACCTTCCTTTGTTACACGCTTAAAAAAAAGATTCAGGATACCATTTGCATCCTTTTTAACACCTATCACATTGTTTTCCCCGGCTGAGACATGAAACCCAACTTCCTGACCGCTCACCATTCCGCTGATATCAAATTTTGTGGTCATGATATTTTTATACCTTCCCAGGAGGCGCTGCGCAATCAGATTTGGCATTCCTTCAAGTCTTTCACCATTTTTAACTGATGATGAAGCACATGACCTTAACCTTAAAAATCCGGGATGTTCGGTAAGCGACCAACGATCCATTTTGGGATTGAAACGCCAATTCCATTGCAGTCCCAGCGCTGGTGCGTTGAAATCGTCATCGGTAGCCGGCGCATTCACATGAAAACCATCGATGGGTTTTTTATTCTCCCAAATAACCTCACCAATTCCATCACCATCGGTGTCAGTTCCAATTAATGGCCAGCCTTCTTTCCATTCAACAGGCTCCAGAAATTGGGGGCGTCCCATATACCTTTCCTGAGGATTTCCCCTGGCCAACTGGTGAATATACCACCACGAACCATCATCCAATTGAATAAGTGTTCCTTGCGATGGATGCCTGTCGGTTCCATTTCCGTTTTCAAGAACCAGGCGGCTTTCCCAGGGCCCTTCCATGCTCTTAGCCCTGCTGAAAGCCTCCATGCGAACAGGTTGTCCATGATCGTCTCCTACATGAGAATTCATCACATAGTAATTATCACCAAACTTGTAAATTTTGTTCGATTCACCCACGAGCTTTGTTGTAACTGTGATCCCACCCTCAGGATTATCCTGCATGGTTTTTCCATCCCACGAAATTGAATATAGTTTTACCGCATTTTTAATTGTGAGACAAATCCAGGCTTTATGTTTTTTTATATCCCAAAATACGCCGGGATCTGTTGTATTAATTGATGAACCATTGGGCCATTTTAATTCTTTAGGCTCGCTCCAGGGCCCCTCCACGCTTCTAGCTTTGGAAAAAACAATTTTGTAGGTATTATTGGGTGGACAAAATCTATTGAAACACCAATAAGCAAAATAAAACTCGCCATTATATCCGAAGGAACCTGCCCATGTCCCCCGGCTTACCAGTTGAGGAGCAATCCCGATATCAAAAATTGTATCGAACGTAATGGGTGCCGGCATAATATTGTTTGAATACTCCCAGTTCACCAAATCTTTGGATTTCATGATCATCATACCCGGAGCAAAATGATTGGTGGATGTCATCATATAAAACGTGTTACCCATACGTATCACATCATTGTCCGGAAAATTTCCTTCCAGGACCGGGTTTTTATATCTGCCGTTCCCCTGATCGCCCCAACTTCCGATATGCTGTGCTCTAAGTTCGGTTGTCAAAGCACCCAGTGAAATCAGGAATGACAGGTTAACTAAAATTTGGAAGAGTTTTTTCATATTAATGTTTTAGCGCCGGATTTTTTATTTTTTAATCGCTGAGCCAATGTTTTTTGATAATTCGTCAGGCGTAACAATTGGCCAGTAAATCATATACCGGGCATCGTGCAATTTATAAAAGGGGATGAGCTCCACTTTCTTAAATTTTT